>CAJCBL010000333.1 GCA_903960515.1 uncultured Verrucomicrobiota bacterium | reverse complement strand
GCTCTGAATCGCGTGCAAGCACTCTCCTACGAATGAATGGTTCCGGCTTAGCCCAAACACAACGGGCCATCGACCCGTTGAGCGCGGCCAAATATAGAATCATATCGGCCGCTCCGAGCAACTCAGTCGTCGCGGCGCGAACCGCCGGTAAACAGCAGCAGCAGATAGAGCAGCTTGCCCAGCGAATCCACAAACGCCGCCACATAGGTGAGGGCAGCCGCGTTGAGCGTCTGATCCACCCCGACCATCTCATCGCCCCCGAGAATGCCCAGACCCACCAGTTGAGCCTTCGCCCGCCGGCTCGCGTCGAACTCAACCGGCAACGTCACCAACTGGAACACCACCATCACCACTAGCGCCACGATGGCGAAAGGCAGAAGCGCCTTCATGAAGGCACCGCCAAGAAAGAAGCCCCAGCCGAAAATGAAATAGCTCACAGGCGCCGCGAACTGCATCGCCGGCGCGATCGTCTGCCGCACCGTCATCATCGCGTAGCCCTGCTTGTGCTGGATGGCATGGCCGGCCTCGTGGGCCGCCACCCCCAGCGCCGCCAGGCTGTCGCCACGGAAATTCTGCGACGAGAGCGCTAGGCGCTTGTGCATCGGATCGTAGTGGTCGGTGAGATGGCCGCCCACCTCGACGATCTCCACATCGTTGATGCCCGCGCTCGCCATCACCGCCTCGGCCGCCTCGCGCCCGGTGATACGCCCGCGAGAGGGGATCTGGGAGTTCTTGGAATAGGCGCTCGACACCTTGAACTGCGCGTAGAGGCCGAGGGCGAGCGGAACTGCGATAAGAAGGAGCCAGTACATCATGGTATGAGGATTTTGAAGTTAGCCGAAGTTGGGGAATGAGACCTCCGAAAGCAACAAATGGCCCAACAAAAACCGACACCCAAACCGACTCCAGTCCGAATTGCTTCAAACTGGAGCACAACCACTTGCGAAGCACCAGCATCCGCGGGTTGAAAAGCTGGGTGCGGGTGTAATGAGCAGCGCTGTCGCATTTGTGCGCCCGGCCTCCGCGCGCAGTGCGCCGGATCCGCTCAGCCGGTGAGGCCGGCGCGCACCAGCAGCGCGTTGAGATCGGGCTCTCGGCCCATGAACCGCCGGAACAGCGCCATCGGCTCCTCCGAGTTGCCCCGGCTCAGCACGTGGCGGCGAAACTCTCGGCCTGTCTCAGAATTGAACACACCCTCGCGCTGGAAACGCGTGAAGGCGTCGGCATCGAGCACCTCAGCCCACTTGTATGAATAATAGCCCGCCGCGTAGCCCACCGGGCTCGAGAAGAGGTGGCCGAAGCGGCGCACCAGGGTAGGCGCCTCCGGCTCGGTCGGTGTGAGGTAGTCGCGCAGCTCCGCACGCAGCGAGGCATCGAGATCGCCCTCGGCGTAGCGCTCCGGCCGCAGGTGCAGCGCCAGGTCCATCTTGCCCAGCGAGAGCTGCCGCATGGTAACCGTGGCCGCGCGGAAATTGCGCGCCGCCTTCATGCGTTCGAAGAGCTCGGCCGGGATCGTCGCCCCCGTTTCATGGTGACGTGCGAAAAGGTCCAGCCCCTCGCGCTCCCAAGTCCAGTTTTCCAGGATCTGCGAGGGCAGCTCCACGAAGTCCCAGGCTACGTTCACGCCGTTGAGCGACTTGTACGGCACCTCGCCCAGGAGGTGGTGCAGCAGGTGGCCGAACTCGTGGAACACCGTCTCCACCTCACGGTGAGTGAGCAGCGCCGGGCGGTCGCCGGCCGGCGGGGTGAGGTTGCCGCAGACCAGTCCGATGTGGGGCGAGAGCGAGCCACCCGCCTGCGGTTCGCCGGTCACCAGATAGTTCATCCACGCGCCGCCCCGCTTGGACTCGCGCGGATGCCAGTCGGCGTAGAACGAGCCGAGCTGGCGCCCGTCGGCCTCGTCGATGAGATCGTAGAATTTCACCTCCGGATGCCAGACCTCAACTGCCCCCTCCGGTCGTGCCACGGCACGCACACCCAGCACGCGCCGGCAGATCTCGAAGAGGCCTTCTATCACCCGGTCCAGCGGGAAGTACGGCCGCAGCGCCTCCTCGTCGAAGGCGTAGCGCTCCTGCCGGAGCTTCTCCGCCCAGTAACCGATTTCCCAGGGCGCGAGCCGGCCCAGCGGCCGCCCGGCGCGCTGTGCCGCGAAAGCCTCCAACTCGGCCGCCTCGCGGGCGAAGGCCGGTCCCACCCGCCGGTGCAAATCCTCCACGAAGCGCAGGGCCGAGGCGCCATCGCGCGCCATGCGCCGCTCCAGCACTTGGTCGGGGAAATGCGCCTTGCCCAGCAGCGCCGCCTTCTCCGCCCGCAGCGCGAGGATACGGCGGACCAGCGCAGTGTTGTCGCGCTCGCCGGCCGCACCCACGGCAATCGAGCCCTCCCACATGCGCCGGCGCAGCGCGGCGTCGTCGAGATAGGTCATGAACGGCTCCAGCGAGGGTTGGTTCAGGGTAAAGCGCCAACGCGGCTGCGCCTCGCTCCCCTGCCCCTTGGCCAGCGCGTTGCGCCGCGCAGCCTCCTTGGCGTGCGCCGGCAGGCCGGCCAGTTGCGCCTCCTCGGTCACGATGAGCTCCCAGGCGTTGGTCGAATCCAACACGTTCTCTGAATACTTCTGGCAGACCTGCGAGAGCTCGGACTCCAGCTTCTCCAGACGCTCCTTCTTCTCCGGCGGCAGATCCGCTCCGGCCTGACGGAAGTCGGCTAGGCTCTCCTCGAAGAGCCGCCGCCGGATGCCGGTGAGCGCGCACGCCTCTGCGGTGGCAGCGAAGGCCTGCAGCACCGCCCACAAGCGGCTGTCGAGCGGGATCTTGGCGTAGAATTCCGATACAGCCGGCAGCAGCGCGTTGTACGCCGCCCGCAACTCGGGCGAATCGGCCACCGAGTTGAGATGACCCACCAGTCCCCACGCGCGGTTGAGCTCGTCGCACGCCCGCTCCAGTGCCTCCACGCTGCTGGCGAAGGTCACCGCGGCCAAGTCCTGCGCCGCTACGGCGTCGAGGTGGCGCTGCGCTGCGGCCAACGCAGCAGCTATGTCGGGGGCGACTGCGTCCGGCGTAAGCTGGGACCAGCGGATGGCGAGACTCCGGTCGAGAAACGGGTGCAACGGCATACCCGCCGAGCAACCCGCCCGCCCGCGCCGGAGTCAAACCGCAAAGGCCCCGCCCCTGCCCGGCGCAAAGCCTCGCGTGGTCGCTGCTCGGCCCCACGAGCGCCCGCCGCTGCCTCCATCGCTGGTACTCATCCCTGACCAGGCATCGCGCTAAAGGACGATGATCGGCGCTAAACTTGCCGCGCCGCCGGCCGATTATGCGCTCGAGGGAAAACGCCGGCCCGCTGGGGACTATCGTCAGCACTTGGCCACGCTGTTCCACCGATCCACCTTTACGTTACAACCATGAAATCACTACTCCGCCTCGCACTCATCTCACTGCTGGTCCCCGCCGCCCTCAACGCTCAAACGGTGATCCGTCTCAACGGTTCCGACACACTCACCCGCAAACTCCAGCCCTTCGCCCAGGCCATTGGGCAGGCCCAAGGGGCCGAGCTCAAGTTTCTGCCCAACGGAGTAGGCAACGGCATCGCCGACCTCGCCTCCGGCCAAGCCGAAGTCGCCCTGGTCGTGGGCTCGGTCGACTACTTCGCCCGCCTGCTCAACGAAGCCAAGCCAGGCTCGGTCGACACGACCACCTTCCGCCTCTTCCGCCTCCCCGAGAAATACGCGGCCCCGGCCACGCTGGTGGTCCACCCCGGAGTGCCGGTCGAAAAGCTCACGCGCGACCAGATCCGCGAGATCTTCAGCGGTGTGGTTACCAACTGGAGCAAGGTCGGCGGCCCCGATCTGCCGGTGGTCCCGGTGCTTCAGCAACCGATGGACGGATACTTCGCCACCCTTGCGGTGGTCTTTGTCCACGGCACCCCGTCGTCCCCCAACGCCAAGCGGGTGACCAAATCCTCCGAACTCTGCGCAGTGGTGGCGGCCACGCCCGGCGCGATCGCCTTCCTCAGTAGCGGCGTAGCGGCGACCGGCACAGGAGTGCGTTTGCTCCCGCTCGATCCGCAGGTGGTTCCGCCCAGCGCGCTGGCGACCATCGGCGAGCCCACCGGCCCGCTGAAGGCGGTTGTCGACGAACTGGTGGCGAAGGCCAAGTAATCGGGCCGCCGAGCCCGCGCCGTCCCCGTAGCGAAGCTCGCGAGAGCTTCGTTACGGTCTCCTCCGAGTAGCTGGAGCGCGAAGCGCTTCAGCCCTTCGCCACCGGGGTCCGCATTCTGGCTGCCTCGTATCGATTGAGTTGAGGGAGCGTGCTTGCACGCGATTCAGAGCGCAGATCGCGTGCAAGCACGCTCCTACGGCGGACATCGGAGTTCGGGCACTGTCCGAGCGCAAAGCAGCGCGATTGCCCATTCTGCCTTCCCTCGCCCCTCCGAGGGCCCTCTCGATCCCCAGGCGGATCGCCCGCAGTGGACGGTCCCTCACACTCCAACACAAGAGAAGACCCTTTCGCACCGTCACCGAGCGGTGAGCACGTGCTGGTTCGCCATGGCGATGCCGCTGAGCATCGCCCCGGTAATGCCGAGGAAACCCTGGTCGGTGCCGATGAGCACCAGGTTGGAGAAAGCGGTGCGGCCATCGCGATGTTTGCGAGGCGCGCCGTAGATAGCCCCTCCGAGGTGCCCGGTGTAGCGGCGCACGGTCAGCGGCGTAAACAGGTCGGTGGCAAGCGTGGTCGGCTCGGGCGTGCCGGCGGCGAGCGGGGCGAGGAACCGCCGGGCGCTGGCAGTCATCTCGCCAAACCAGCGGGTCTTGGCCGCGCGGTATTCAGCCTCGGGCAGGCATTCCCACGCAGCGAAATTTGCCAAGCAAGTCACCCGCACGCAGCCCTCTGGCATCACTCGGCCGCCGAAATCGAAATTGTTGGGTATGCAGATCACTCCACTGCGCAGGTCGACCTGGCCGGAGGGGCGCGCGTAGTGGAAACGCTCGGAGTCGTTGAAAAACACTATGGTCTCGCCCCACCCCAGGTCGCCGGGCTGGCGGTCGATCACCTGAATCGTTTCCACGAACGCCAGCCGCTCGGCGCTCATGGCGTCGCCGAAGGATGGGGATACCGGGGCGGCCGAGTCGCTCGCGGCATGGCTAAAACGCGGTGCCGCCCCACCCTGCCCCCCCGCAGCGCCGGCGGGTTCACGCCCCGCGCCCTCACCAGCCCCGGCGGGCGCGGCGCAAAGCCCGAGGGTTTCGGACGCGCCGGCGGAGGAGAGCACCCAGTCGGCGGTGACGGTCTCGCCGTTGTCGAGCTCAAGCGCAGTCACACGACCGGTGCGGGTGTGGAGGCGGCGCACGCCGCACTTCATCCGCCGCTCACCTCCGCACTCGCGCAGCCGCTCCGTGAGCAGGCGCAGAAGCACCCGCACTCCCTCGAACGGCCGCGCGAAGCCCTCGAAGAAGATCGACTTGAACATGATCACAAACTGCAGCGCATCCATGTCATGGGGAGTGGCGCTGCCGTAGTAACAAAGCGGACAAAGCAGCATGTCCTCCAGTACCGCGTCGGTGAGGTGGCGGCGCAGCATCGTGCGGGCCGTGAAGCCCGGGGGCTCGGTGACGGTGTCGTCGAAGGCGCGCACCTCGGCCACGAAGCGTCGGAAGCCGTCGATCTGCGCGGGGAAGGCGCGGGCCACCTCGGCCTCAAGCACGGCAAAGTCGTTGGTAAAGGCCAGTTCGACACCCGGAAACCGCACGGCCGAGCCGCGTTGAGGGCAGAGGTCGAGGGCGTCGCGCTCCAGTCGGAGCTGGCGCAGGATCTTGCCCAGCGGGGTGCCACGAACCTCGCGCGGCACAAAGTTGGTCATGGCGTGAAGGCCAACGTCGAACTTGCGCCCACCCACACTATAGAAGCTGTTGAGACCGCCCACCGCGTTGTGCCGCTCGAACAAGCACACCTTTTTCCCGAAGTGCGCCAGCCGGATACCCGCGGCCAGCGCGGACATGCCCGCGCCGATGATGGCGACATCGTAATGGGTTTCGGTAGTCATGGAGTGTTCAAAGAACAAGGGAGGTGCAGCTGCGGGCAATGCCCAAGTGCGATCCCTGCGCAGAGCGTCGCGATGGCACCGGAGGGCCCGCGATTCTCGCAGGGAAGAACGCGGGGAGGAAATGCCACCTGCGACCAATCCGGCACCCAACGGCGTTCCCAACCGACAATCGGCCTAAGCGGTTACGTTTTGGCTATAAGCAAGATTTCAACCACACCAACGGCCCTACATTACCCAGAAGAGCTGGGCTGGCTCCGCTCACACAAAGCCAAAGGAGGAATCGGACACTCCTAGCGGAGCGCCGGCGGCAACCGGCACGGGGAAGAGAAACTAAGTCGCTCGTAAACGCGGACTTAGTTGGTGGTTATTCTCCTAGAGAGTGCCAATCGATGCATGGAAGTGCCGCTTTGTGGAGCGAAATACCGCCCGTTGGCAACCCTCCGGCGTCCTCAGGCCGGATGCAGAGAGCTCTCGTTGTTGCATCATGCACGTCGCAAATTGCTCCCTGAGATCGTTGCCCAGAGCGGCCACTGGCGCCGCCTCCACGCCTCGCCTTCGGCCCCCCGGCACCAACTGCGCCTCGATCACCTCGATAGGCGCTGCTGGTACTTGGTCGGCTTGGGGTGGCGCAGCCGGTATCGGATCAGCAACTTCGTATCCAAAGGCATCCTCTTCTGCGGCACGCGAACCAGTTCGTTGAAGTGGTTACCGAGCATCGCGTAGGTGAGGATTTCGACTCCGCAGTATTCCGGCCACGAACAAGGGCCGACGTCGCAGGATTTCCTTGGCCGGATCCTTGATGAGGCGCTCCCCTACTCCACTCGTGTCATGCAGTCGTAGGCCGCTGGACCCACCTCAGGCGAAACGTTGATACGCCCCTGCCTCATAAGGCCCGCGGGTTAGGCTCAACGGGGTGGCTTCTGCGATTTTGGACCTGTCCCTTATCATGAATCGTTTTTGGACCTGTCCATATTCAAGAATGAAACGTTTTTGGACCTGTCCCTAATCAAGAAATCGAGGGGGGGGGCCGCTACATCCAGGGCGCGGCTGCCGTGGGCGGCCTGCATGCTCGACTTCGGTCCGCCTTGCTCCTTTCCGCTGGGGTGGATCGACGGGCCGCAGTGGCGACGGCAGCGTCCTGGGGGTTCCGTTCTCCAGGCGGCAGGTGGGCTGAGGCGTTCATGGGCGGCTCCGAAACGTATGTGAACTGTGGAGTGAGTAGGCCATCACCCCATTTTGCGCCTTCCAGATTGCCTGTACTGTGGTGGATGTTCGATCACAGCGCTCTTCGCTGTGGCAACAATGCCTCCCATGAATCCCCTCCGCCTGAGCAACTATTTCCCCCAGCCTCCCTGCTACCAGCCGCCATCGGCTGCCGCCAGCGCTAGCCTGTTTTCGACGGGCTGCTTGGCGGCGGCCCCTGCCGTCATTGGCGAAGTAGGCCCCGGCGCTGCGCGAATTCTGGTGGCCGAGGACGACGCGGACGTCTGCGAGACAATTTGCCGTACTCTGCGACATGCCGGCTACCAGGTGGACTCGGCAAACGACGGGGAGGCGGGATGGGACGCGCTGCTCCACTACCGTTTCAACCTTTTGCTTACCGACAACCGCATGCCCCGGCTTAGTGGGGTGGAGCTGATCGGGCGGCTGCGTGACGCGGGATCCATGCTGCCCGCCATTCTCGCCTCCGGCACTTTGCCGTGGGAAGAGGAAGATGCTCCGCAGGAATTGCGGCCCATCGCTGTATTGGAGAAGCCGTTCACCGGCTTTGAATTGCTGGCGAAAGTAAGGGCGGGCCTGCGCGTTTTCGTTCCGCCCTCCAGCTTGGTTCCTGCGGCAAGGGAAATTGGCTGACACCGCCATCCGCTCCGAAGCCGCCCCCATTTTCGCTCCTATGAACGTCACCTTAACGATTCCACTACATGTTCTACTCCATGGCCCCCGGCCTCCTTTTCGCGGTCTTGCTTGGTTTCGTGACCAGCGACGGTGTGCCAACGTGGTTCGCCCCGGCGCTCCTGGTTGTCCTCGTGTCGGTGCTGACGCTGTCGCTGTGCCGGTTGTGGGAGTTGCGGGCGTTGGTGAACTGTAGCCAATGGCCCGATGCCAAGGAGCGGCACTCCGGCCTATCTCGCCAGGTTGATCCTCCAATGAAAATCACACCAAAGCCCCTCACTTTCGGCGATCTCATCGCCAGCATCTACGGCGCCTGTGACCCGCGGCGAGCCGCCGGGCTGCTCCGCCTCGCCGTCAATGCCAAACTCCTCTCCTTCCCAGGGCAGCGGCGGGTCGGGGCTCCCCATCCTAAGCCGTAACCATTCGGTCGTGATCCCAGAGCAGACCGCCGAGGGCCTGATCACCGAGCAAGCCCTTGGACGCACGCCGGCTTCTGAGCCGATCACAGGTGGTCAATCTCTCGCCACTCGCCTCTGGTCTGCATCGTCACGGCAAAGACGTAACCAAGCATCTCGGCGGTGATATTGCGCTGAACGATTCTCCAGGGAAGGGGTGGATGACAGCCGCGCCCGCATTCGTCTTCGCAGCGGGGAACGCTGCACGCCACGCGGCCCAAGCCGGAACGGCACGGACGCAAGGTTCGCCCCAAGAATCTGGATAGCATGCCAAGAGCACTCCATTCCATTTCACTCGGCTTGGCATAGTTGGCCCAGTCGCGGTCTGGTAGGTCATCACCCCACAAACCATGTCTCGCCGCCGCCCATACCGGAAAGTAGCCTTTGTGACTGCGAAGCGTACCGTTGATCATTCCCGACGTTGGGGGACTGCCCTCTGCTACTCTTTACCGTTCGAAAACTGCTCGTGGCATCAATCCCTATGAAGACCCTATCTATTCTGCTGGCCGAAGATCATGCCGTGGTGCGCGAAGGGTTGCGGTCGCTGCTGGAAACGACCGTTGAATTCAAGGTAATAGGACAGGCCGAGACGGGCCTCGAGGCGGTGGCGCTTGCCGAGAAGCTGCGGCCCGACGTCATCGTCATGGATATCGCGATGCCCGGGCTCAACGGCTGCGAGGCCACCCGCCAGATCATCGCACGCAACCCGGCCGCCCGGATACTCGCACTCTCCGCCCACAGCGACGAGGAGTACGTCGCACGTTTGGCCGGCGCCGGTGCGCTGGGCTTCATGGAGAAGCAAAGCTCGGGCGAGCTGCTCCTGCGCGCCATCCGCGAGGTCGGGGCCGGGAAGGCGTATTTCAGTCCTCACATCGCCAAACGCCTGCTGCAGAACCAGCGGGAGGCCCGGGAAAAGGGCAGCTCCAGTGGCACACGACGGGACAAACTCACTTCGCGCGAGGAGCAGGTGTTGCAACTCGTGGCTGAAGGGGCGGCCAACAAGCAGATAGCCACGCGGCTGGGCATCTCGATCAAGACTGTGGAGAAGCACCGCCAGCAGTTGATGAACAAACTCGATATCCACGAGACGGCCGGGCTCACCCGCTACGCCATCTCTTCGGGCACCATCGAGAGCGACTGCAAAACGACTGTCTTCTGACCCCTTCCCTCGTTGGCGGTCTCTGTAACCATGAGAACCGAACACGATACGATGGGCGACATGCCGGTGCCGCAGAGCGCGCTATACGGGGCCTCCACCGCGAGGGCCGTGCTCAATTTCCCGATCAGCGGGCATCCGATGCCCGCGGCCTTGCTTCGCAGTCTAGCGCAGGTGAAGAGCGCTTGCGCCCGCGCCAACGAGGAGCTGGGACGGCTTGCCCCCGAGGAAAGCCGCCTGATCCGGCAGATCGCAGACGAGATAGCCGCCGGCGGACTGCTGGAGCACTTCCCCGTAGATGTGTTCCAGACCGGCTCGGGCACCTCGACCAACACCAATCTCAACGAGGTGATCGCCAACCGCGCCAGCCAGCTCGCGGGCCAGCCGCTCGGCTCACACCGGCCGTTGCATCCCAACGACGACGTCAACCTCGGGCAGTCCTCGAACGACATCATGCCCACCGCCCTACACGTGAGTGTGGCCCTCGCGCTGCAAGAGCGGATGCGCCCCGCCCTAGCCCATCTGCACAGCGAGCTTGAAGGACGGTCCCGCGCCTTCGCCGCCGTGGTGAAGATCGGACGCACCCACTTGATGGATGCCACGCCGATCACCCTCGGCCAGGAGTTCTCCGGCTACGCCGCACAGGTGGCGAAGGCCGTGGGGCGGGTCGACAGGGCCGCGGCGGCACTGCACGAGTTGGCCATCGGTGGTACCGCGGTGGGCACGGGGCTGAACACCGCCCCGGGGTTTGCCGGGATTGTCTGCCGTATTCTGCGCGAACAGACCGGAATCCCGTTTGTGGAAGCGCCCAACCACTACGAGGCGCAGGCTTCCCGCGACGATGCCGTAGAGGTTGCGGGTCTGCTCTCGGCCATCGCCGTGAGCCTCACCAAGATCGCCAACGATATCCGCCTGCTCGGCTCGGGCCCGCGCTGCGGTTTGGGCGAGATCAGGTTGCCGTCGGTGCAGCCCGGCAGCTCCATCATGCCGGGCAAGGTGAACCCCGTGATGTGTGAGATGCTGGTGCAGGTTTGCCTCTATGTGCAGGGTCTGGCGCAGGTTGTCGTGATGTGCGGTGGATCCGGCCAGTTCGAGCTCAACGCCACGATCCCGCTCATCGCCCACGCCCTGCACGAGGCGGTCCCGTGCCTTGCCAATGGCGCGCTCGTGTTTGCCGACTCCTGTGTCCACGGAATCGAGGCGGATGAGGCGCGGTGCGCGGAGCTGGTCGGCCGCTCGCTGATGTTGGTTGCCGCTCTGACGCCGTACATTGGTTACGACCGGGCTTCGTCCGTCGCCAAGGAGGCCCTTGGGACCCACCGGACTGTTCGCGAGATCGTGCTGGCGGGCGGGCTTATGGATGTCGCCACGCTGGACATGGCCCTCGATCCGGTGCGGATGACGAGGCCGTGAGGGGTGGTCGCAGTGTCTCGCGGCAAGCGACGAGGGCCAAACACCGCGGCCGAGTGTCGTGGCGTAGGCGGTACTGGTCCAATCGGTGATTGGCTCTGGTCGCTCGACGCTCGTCCCTCGACTGCATCGTTCCGCCGGGCGCGGTCGGGTTTGACCCCATACCTGTGTGCCGGATTCACGGGTATCCTCCGGCTCAACCAAACCACCAATACCTATGCCTCTCATTACTGTTGTTCTCACTTTGATCGTCGTCGGCGTGCTGCTGTGGCTCGTCAACACCTACATCCCGATGGACGGGAAGATTAAGCAGGTACTCAACGTCGTCGTGCTCATCGCGGTGATCCTGTGGTTGCTCTACGGTTTCGGCGTGCTGGGCCACTCGGGCGAGATCCGCCTGCCCGAGATCAAGTGATACGGGCGAAACTGCAACCGAGTTGCTTCGGGCCCGGTGGCCTTGCCTGGCCGCTCTGACGGTGGCGAGGCCATCGGTGCATCCAGTTCCTTGCCGCCTCCCAAGGAAACGCGGAATATTCCAACCATAGGAGACAGCGCACCCGCGGCGCTGCGGGGCGGCGCCCGAGTAGAGGAAATACCATTATGCTGATTCCACTGAAACGCTGGCCATCGTTGTTGGCGGCGAAGAGGGCCCCTCACCTTCGTGGTGCGAGCGAGCCGCCGTTGCGGGCAGAACTGTTCAGCGGGGAACAGCTCGTCGAGCATGCGAAGGCGCTGGCCTCCAGCCATCACGTGGTCACCCGCAAGGGGAGCGACCGCTTGCTGGTGCGCCTGGGCCACAACGAGGAGATCCTGCGCGCCTTCAATCGCGCCACGCTCGCCGTGGACCCGTCCCGGCGCATCACCCCGGCGGCAGAGTGGCTGCTGGACAACTTTTACCTCATCGAGGAGCAGATCCAGATGGCCCGCCGGCATTTGCCCAAGGGATACAGCCGGGAGCTCCCGCGGCTGCTGAGAGGCCCCTCCGCCGGACTGCCGCGGGTGTATGACATCGTGCTCGCCCTGATCTCGCATGTGGATGCGCAGATCGATGCCCGGCCGCTCCAATCCTTCGTCGCCGCCTATCAGACGGTGGCGTCCCTCAAGCTGGGCGAGTTGTGGGCTGTCCCCATCATGTTGCGCCTGGGGCTGATCGAGAACCTCCAGCGCATAACTACGCGGCTGGTCCTCGGCCGGGTGGACCGCAACTTGGCCGACCGCTGGGTGGACAGGTTGCAGGACATGGCGGAGAAGAATCCGGCCCGCCTGGTCGTGGTGGTTGCGGACATGGCGAACGCCGAGCTCAATCTCTCGAGTTCGTTTGTGGCGGAGTTTTGCCAGCGGCTGTCGCGGCAAAGCCCGGTGCTGCACCTCGCGCGCGGCTGGCTCGAACAACGCCTCGCCGAGCAGGGCGCATCGATCGAGCAGCTGGTGCAGTTGGAAAGCCAGAACCAGGCCGCCGACCAGGTATCCGTAAGCCACAGCATCGCCAGCCTGCGTTTCCTGGGGGCTATGGACTGGAAGGAGTTCGTGGAGACGCTGAGCGTGGTTGAGTCCACCCTGCGTACCGACCCGGCGGAGGTCTACCCGGCCATGGATTTCGCGACCCGCGACCGCTACCGCCACGAGGTGGAATTTGTCGCCCGGTTCAGCGGACGTTCTGAGACGGAGGTTGCCCAGGGGACCGTGGCTCTGGCGGCAACCAGCGCCCGGCTGAAGGGCCGCGAGGACCGCACCGCGCACGTGGGCTTCTACCTCGTCGACCGGGGCCGCGCAGAGCTCGGGCGCGTCACGCGGATCCGGCCTCCCTGGAGCAGCGTTGTTGAGCGCAGTATCCATCGTTTTCCGCTCACGTATTATGCCGGCGGGATCGGGGCGCTCACCTTGCTCGCCGCTGGCGGGTTCCTGCTGGAGGCCCGGGCGCTCGGCGTGGATGGCTGGCGGCTGGTCTTGTTCACCCTCGTATTCCTGCTGTGCGCCAGCCAGCTGGCGGTGGCGTTGATCAACTGGGTATCAACCCTGCTGGTGAAGCCGAGCCTGCTCCCACGGCTGGATTTCACCGCCGGGATCCCGCCCGATTGCCGCACAATGGTGGCTGTGCCCACGATGCTCACGAGCGCGGCGGGGGTCGACCGGCTTATCGAGATTTTGGAAATCCACCATCTCGCGAACCGGGACCGGCACCTGCACTTCGCGTTGCTCACGGATTTTCGCGACGCCCCTACGGAGGTGCTGCCCGGCGACCATGTGTTGCTCGATCGTGTGCGGGCGGGGGTGGAGATGCTCAACCGCAGGTACCGGCCCGAAAGTGGCGACCTCTTCTTCCTCTTCCACCGGCCGCGCAGGTGGAACGCAAGCGAGGGCGTGTGGATGGGCTACGAGCGCAAGCGCGGGAAGCTCACGGAGTTCAACGCCCTGCTGCGCGGGGGTTCGCCCGGCTGTTTCTCCTCGACAGTGGGCGCTCCGGACATCCTCCCGCTGGTCAAATATGTCATAACCTTGGACACCGACACCCAGCTGCCTCGCGACGCTGCCCGGCAGCTGGTGGGCACCATGGCCCATCGCCTCAACCGTCCGGAATTCCATCGCGAGCGCGGTGTGGTCGAGGAGGGCTACAGCATCCTGCAGCCACGCGTGGGCGTGAGCCTGCCGAGCTCGCGCCGCTCCTGGTTTGTGCGGCTCTTTGCCGGCGAGGCGGGCATCGATCCGTACACCCGGGCCGTGTCCGATGTGTATCAGGACGTATTCCGCGAGGGCTCGTTTATCGGCAAGGGCATCTACGATGTGGATGCCTTCCAGCGGGCCATGACGGGACGCTTCCCGGAGAACACGGTTCTCAGTCACGATCTGCTGGAGGCATGCCACGCCCGCTCCGCGCTGGTGAGCGACGTGGAGCTCTACGAGGAATACCCTTCGCGCTACAATGTGGACATCGACCGGCGGCACCGCTGGATCCGAGGCGACTGGCAGATCACCCAATGGCTGCTGCCGCGCGTGCCGGGCGCCGACGCCCGGCGTATCGCCAACCCGCTGTCGGCCCTGTCGCAGTGGAAGATCTTCGACAACCTCCGCCGCAGCCTCGTCCCCGCGGCTCTGGTGTTTCTGGTCGTCGGCCCCTGGCTGCTCCTGCCCGAGCTGGGCGGGCTGGGCCTGTTGCTGGTGGTGGCGATCGTGGCGCTCCCCGGAATGCTGGCCGCGGTTTTCGGTGTGTTTGGCAAGCCCACCGAGTTGCCTTGGTCGATGCACCTGCGCGGCCTCGCCGGGGCCGGAGCGCGGACGGTGGGACAGGTGTTTCTCACGCTGGCGTTCCTGCCCTACGACGCGTTTGTCAGTCTGGATGCGATCGGGCGGACATTGCTGCGCCTGCTGGTTACGCACAAACGACTCCTGGAATGGCAGACATCGAGCGATGCGGCGCAGACCTCAAGCACCAGCTTCGTAGGCTTCTATACCACCATGTGGTTCGCCCCCGTGGTGGCGTTGGCTACGGGGCTTGCCCTGGCCCTGCGGCAGCCCGAGGAACTCCTCTACGTGTTGCCAATCCAAGCACTTTGGCTGGTGGCCCCGTGGATTGCCTGGTGGATCAGCCAGCCCATCGAAACGGAGACCCCGTGCCTGGCGCCGGATCAGTTGGCGTTTCTCGCCCGCACCGCCCGCAAAACCTGGCACTTCTTCGAGACGTTTGTCACCGCCCAGGAGAACTGGCTGCCTCCCGACAACTTCCAGGAGATTCCTGTACCTACGATCGCCTCGCGTACTTCACCCACCAACATGGGCCTCGCGTTGCTCGCCAATTTGGCCGCGCGCGACTTCGGTTACCTGTCGACCGCCGGCCTGATCCGCCGCACCCAGGACACCCTGGCCACGATGAGCCGACTCGATCGGCACCGCGGCCACTTCTACAATTGGTACGACACCCGCACGCTCCAGCCGCTGCTGCCGCTGTATGTATCGAGTGTCGACAGTGGCAACCTTGCCGGCCACCTGCTGACGCTTGGCGCCGGGCTGCGCGAGCAGCGCGAGGAGGCCATTTTCACCCCGCAGGTGTTCGCCGGTTTGCGCGACACCGTACGCGTGCTCCGGGATCTGGCACCTGGGGATGCCGCGCTGGAGCGCCTCGATGCGGAGCTGGCGACCCCGCCCTCGAATCTGGGCGCGGCGTTTGCCCATTTGCACCGGGTGCGAGACCAGGCGGCCGGTATTGCTGCCGCTATGGCGTCGCGGGCCGAGGAGCCACAGCGCTGGGCGCAGGCGTTGAAGCGGGGCTGCGAGGATCAGTTTGAGGAGCTGCTCTTCCTTGCCCCGTGGTTGCGGTGCCCTGATGGGGCGGCTGCTATGCCATGGGATAGTGGAGCCACGGGCGCCCAACCTGGGCGGATCCCCACACTGCGCGAGGTCGCGGAGCTGGAGCGCACGCTCTGCCCGCTCATCGAGGCGGGTGGCCGCTCCACTGAATTCACCCGGGCACTGCGCCTGGCTGCTGAGCGCGCCCGCCAACGTATGCGCGAGCTGGAAGACCTGGCCCGGCGCTGCGACGTGCTCGCCGCCATGGATTTCACTCTGATGTTCGACAAGGCGAGGGAGCTTTTCTCCATCGGCTTCAGCGTCCCGGAGCAACGTTGCGACGCCAGCTACTACGACCTGCTGGCCTCCGAGGCTCGGCTGTGCAGCTACGTAGCCATCGCTTTGGGGCAGGTGCCGCAGGATCACTGGTTCTCGCTGGGGCGGCTGCTCATCGCACCCCAGCGCGAGCCTATCCTGGTTTCGTGGAGCGGTTCGATGTTCGAATACCTGATGCCGCTGCTGGTGATGCCAAACTACGAGAGGACCTTGCTCGACCACACATGCCGGGCGGCGGTGCAGCAGCAGATCGCCTACGGAATGCTGCGCGGGGTACCGTGGGGTGTCTCCGAGTCGGGCTACAACCGCACCGATGTTCATCTGAACTACCAATACCGCGCTTTCGGCGTGCCCGGGCTGGGGCTGAAGCGGGGATTGGCCGAGGATCTGGTGATCGCCCCCTACGCCACGGCGATGGCGCTGCTGGTGGAGCCGCGGCAGGCCTGCGAGAATCTGGAGCGGCTGGCGGCCGAGGGCCGCGCAGGCGCCTACGGCTTCTACGAGGCGGTCGACTACACGCCGTCGCGCCTGCCGCCGGGTGAGTCCAGCGCAACCATACAGTCGTTCATGGTGCACCATCAGGGCATGGCCCTGCTGGCCCTGGTCAATGTGCTGCGGGACTACCCGATGCAGCGGCGTTTCATGGCCTGCCCGTTGCTCAAGGCGGCGGATCTGCTGTTGCAGGAGCGCGTGCCGAGAACTGCCGCGAGCGTGGTGGCTGAGGACCTGGAAATGGAGACCGCCCGCACACGCTCAGGCGAGAGCGAGGGAGTGATGCGTGTCTATACTAACCCTACGCCGCCGGCGCCCGAGGTGCATCTTCTCTCCAACGGCCGCTACCATGTCGCCATCAGCAGTGCCGGCGGCGGCTACAGCCGCTGGCGCGACTTGGCCGTCACCCGCTGGCGCGAGGATGCCACGCGCGACTGTTGGGGGACGTTCGTGTATCTCCGCGATCTCGCGACTGGCGAGTTCTGGTCGGCCGCCCACCAGCCCGCTTTGCGTCCCGCTAAGGGCTACGAAGCGGTCTTCACCCAAGCGCGTGCCGAGTTCAAGCAACGCCAGGCGGGGCTCGAGATCCATACCGAGATTTGCGTGTCGCCGGAGGACGATGTGGAGCTGCGGCGTATCACCATCACGAATCGCTCGTCGGTGGAGCGCGTGATCGAGCTCACCAGCTATGCGGAAGTGGTGCTCGCTTTGCCCGCTGCGGATGCCGCGCATCCGGCGTTCAGCAATCTCTTTGTGCAGACGGAGTTCGCGCCACAGTCCTCCGCGTTGCTCTGCACCCGCCGGGCCCGGTCCTTGGAGGAGAGACCGCCGTGGCTGCTGCATGTGATGGTCGGTCAGGGCGGCGAGCTGGGAGCGGTTTCCTGTGAAACGGACCGCTGCCGCTTTGTCGGACGCGGGGGTACGCTGGTCAACCCGGCTGTAATGGAAACCGCGGCACCCCTCTCGGGCACCGTGGGCTCCGTGCTGGACCCGATCGTCGCGCTGCGGCGCACGGTCTCTCTGGCTGCGCACGAGGTTGCCGTCATCGACCTGGTGCTCGGGGCTACGGAGAGCCGCGAGATCGCCTCGGCGTTGGTGGAGAAATACCAGAACGCCCGCATGGTCGATCGCGCCTTCGATCTGGCATGGACCCACAGCCAGGTCACCCTGCGCTACATCAACGCCACTGAGGCCGACGCCCAGCTCTATGCCCGGTTGGCCAGTGCCCTGATCTACGCCGATCCCGCTCGGCGGGCCGGGCCGGGAGTGCTGCGCAACAACCGGCGCGGCCAGAGCGGACTCTGGAGCTATGGGATTTCCGGTGACGCCCCGATCGTGCTGCTGCGTATCAGCGATTCGGAGAAGATTGAGATCGTCCGCCAGTTGGTCCAGGCGCACGCCTACTGGCGCATGAAGGGGCTGGCCGTGGAGCTGGTTATCCTGAACGAGGACGTCTCCGTCTACCGCCAGTCCCTGCACGACCAGATCACCGGGCTGATCACCGCCGGGATCGAGGCGCCCCTGCTCGACAAGCCCGGAGGCATCTTCGTGCGCCGACTCGAGCAGATTCCCAATGAGGACCGCGTCCTGCTCCAGGCGGTGGCGCGAATCGTACTCGACGACGAAAAGGGCACGCTCACCGAGCAACTGGAGCGTAGCAGCGTATTGGAACCTGCGCTGCCGGCGCTCATGGCATCGCGGCCGGCCTGGGTCGACAACTCCCCGCCGGTGGTCCCCCGCGAAGTGATCTTTCCGAACGGCTTCGGCGGCTTCACCCGCGATGGCCATGAATATGTGATTACACTGGAGGCCGGCCGGATGACGCCGGCCCCCTGGGTCAACGTGCTGGCCAACCCGACCTTCGGCACAGTGGTGTCCGAAAGCGGCAGCGCCTATACGTGGGCGGAAAATGCTCATGAGTTCCGGCTCACCCCGTGGAGCAACGACCCGGTACAGGACACCCCGGGCGAGGCCTTCTATATCCGTGACGAGGAGACCGGGCAGTTCTGGTCGCCCACGCCCCGCCCCGCAGGTGGCTCCACCCCGTATGTCATTCGCCATGGCTTCGGGTACACGGTGTTTGAGCACACAGAGAACGGCATCGCCTCGGAGCTGTGGGTCTACGTGGCGATGGACGCGCCGGTGAAGTTCAGCGTGCTCAAGCTGCGCAATGTCTCCGATCAGCCGCGCCGGATGTCGGTCACCGGTTATTGGGAATGGGTGCTGGGCGACCTGCGCCAGAAGAGCCTGCTGCATGTGCAGACGGAGGTGGACCTGAAGACCGGCGCGCTGCTCGCCACCAACCCGTTCAACACCGAGTTCCCGGGCCGAATCGCGTTCCTGGATATCAACGACCGGACGCGCACCGTCACCGGCGACCGCAAGGAGTTCCTCGGCCGCAACGGCACCTTCGCCCGGCCGGCGGCGCTGCGCCGGGCGCGCCTTTCGGGGCGCGCCGGGGCCGGGCTGGACCCCTGCGGCGCGGTGCAGGTGGCTTTCGACCTGGATGTAGGCCAGGTGCACGAGGTGGGCTTCCGTTTCGGGGTGGGTCGCACGCAGGCCGACGTGCAGGATCTGATCCATCGCTTCCGCCAGGTGGACGCCTGCCAGCATGCGCTGGAGGCAGTGTGGACGTACTGGAACCGCACTCTTGGTACAGTGAACGTGGACACGCCGGACCCGGCGGTGAACGTGATGGCCAACGGCTGGCTGCTGTACCAGACGCTGAGCTGCAGGGTATGGGGGCGCACGGGGTTCTATCAGTCGGGCGGCGCCTACGGGTACCGCGACCAGTTGCAGGATACCATGGCGCTGGTGCATGCCGAACCGGCGCTGGCCCGGGCGCACCTGCTGCGCGCCGCGGCGCACCAATTCCGGGAGGGCGATGTGCAGCACTGGTGGCATCCGCCGGCGGGGCGCGGAGTGCGCACGCATTTCTCCGACGACTTCCTGTGGCTGCCGTACGCGACCTGCCGCTATGTCTCGTGTGTGGCCGACACCGGGGTGCTCGACGAGACGGTCGCCTTTCTGGAGGCACGGCCCGTCAAACCGGAGGAGGAGGCCTACTACGATCTGCCCAACCGCACCGAGGATACGGCCACGCTCTACCAGCACTGCGTGCGCGCCATCGAGCGCGGGCTCAAGTTCGGCGCCCACGGGCTGCCGCTGATCGGCTGCGGCGACTGGAACGACGGCATGAACCTCGTAGGCCACGGAGGGCGGGGCGAGAGCGTGTGGCTGGCGTTCTTCCTCTTCGATGTGCTCAACCAGTTCGCACCGCTAGCGCTCTCGCGCGGCGACCCCGCCTTCGCCGAGCGCTGCCTTGAGCAGGCAGGGCAACTCAAGGCGGCGATCGAGCAGCATGGCTGGGATGGGGACTGGTATCGGCGGGCCTACTTCGACAGCGGCGAGCCGTTGGGCTCGCAGACCAACGCGGAGTGTCAGATCGATTCCCTGCCCCAGAGCTGGTCGGTGCTCAGCGGGGCTGGGGATCCGGTGCGCGCCCGCAGGGCGATGGCCGCTGTGGACCGGCGCCTGATCCGGCGCGAGGCCGGGCTGATGCAGTTGTTCGATCCACCGTTCGACCAGTCGTCGCTCAACCCCGGCTACATCAAGGGCTACATCCCGGGCGTGCGGGAGAACGGCGGCCAATACACCCACGGCGCGATATGGGCGGCGATGGCCTACGCAGGCATGGGCCAAGGCGAGCGTGCCTGGGAGCTCTTCGGGTTGCTCAATCCCGTGCACCACGGCGGCACGCCGGAGCAGATTGCGATCTACAAAGTGGAGCCGTACGTGGTGGCCGCCGACGTCTACGCGGTGGCGCCGCACTCAGGGCGGGGCGGATGGACCTGGTACACCGGCTCCGCCGGCTGGATGTACCGGCTGCTGGTGGAGACACTGCTCGGGGTGAACCTGGAGGGCGATCGCCTGCGCTTGGAGCCGCGGATACCGGAGGCGTGGTCCACGTACAAAATCCACTACCGGTATCGGGAAACGGTCTATCACATCGCGATCAGCCGCATTGCGCCCGATTCAGTGGAGGCAGAGTCGCTCACGGTCGACGGGCAGACGGTTGCCGGCCAAACCATCCAACTGCGGAACGACTGCAAGGAGCACGCCGCTGAATTGAAGATCAGGTGACGATTACCGCCCGGCGCGCGCCCCGATGCTTGAGCGCAGGTATGAGGCGAGCGGCCGTTCCAATCCCTTCCGGCAGATTCTCCGCGTTCTCCGCAGCTCCGCACGAGGCTAGTGGGTTTTCAGAATTCGAGGTATTCTCACGCGGAGGAGTGGAGAGGGTGGAGCGGCCTCATGGCGAAATGGCGAGCGGTAGTAGAGGGCGAGCCTCCCGGCGGGCCGCCACGGCGTGAACGGGGCGGACGGTGGCGAAGCAGAGCTCGACGAAGCTCCGGCGAGCTTCGCCACGGGAGTGGGAGTAAACGCAGTCGGTTGGCGTGGCCTGAATGTCTGCGCTACGGCGGCCGAATGCTCGCTACCCGCTATGCACGAATCTCTACACCAAAGTGATCACGTGCGGGTAATACCTACTACGGGGGATCGGGGTGGCCGCGTAGAATCCGGGCAGTTCAGGCACATTCCGGGGCTGCCGTGGCTTCGGCTATCGGCCCCGGCCCTGGCCAGAGCCTATCCGCGCCTATCGCCCTCTCGTCATTCGAGGAGGTGCTTGGAGCGGCGTTCCCATTATCCGCATATGAAAACAGATCCTCCACCGCCTGCCGCAGATTCGCCCCAAGGTCAGGCCGTATCCGCCGCCTCGTCGCCTGCAGTTCAGCCTTCCGCCCCCGCCGTGGAGCGGGCCCAGCCGCCTAAGCGCACGCTCACACCCGTGCTCAAAAGGCGGCTGATTGAGGCGGGCATCGTGGTGGCTGTCGCCGTGATTGGCCTACTCGTATGGCGGGCACTGCGGCCCACGGGGCCCGGCGCCGGGTTTGTGGTCGGCAACGGACGTATCGAGGCCACTGAGATCGACATCGCCACCAAGCTTGCCGGACGCGTGCAGGACATCCTGGTAAACGAGGGCGATTTCGTGGTGGAAGGGCAGCCGTTGGCGCAGATGCAAATCGCGGTGCTCGACGCGCAGCGCGATGAGGCGCAGGCCCAGTCGAGGAAGGCGGTCAACGCCGTTGCCAGTGCCGCGGCGCAGGTCGTCGCCAGCCAGAGCCAAACAGCCGCCGCCCAGGCGGTGGTCGAGCAGCGTGAGAGCGAACTGGATGCCGCGCAGCGGCGCCAGGTACGCACCGAGACCCTGGCCGGCCAAGGCGTGCTGGCGGTCCAGGATTTGGATGACGGGCGGGCGCGGGTGAGCGGCGGCGAGGCCGCGCTGGCAGGTGCGCAGGCGCAGGTGGCTGCCTCACAAGCCGCAACCGTGGCGGCGCAGGCGCAGGTGGTCGGTGCGGGTTCCAGTGTGGAAGCCGCACAGGCGACGATTGCGCGCATCGAGGCCGACATCCAGGACAGCCTCTTGAAGTCGCCGCGCTCCGGGCGTGTCCAATACCGCATCGCGCAGCCCGGCGAGGTGCTGGGGGCCGGCGGCAAGGTGCTCAACCTTGTCGATCTGGGCGACGTGTACATGACCTTCTTTCTGCCCGAGACGGTGGTGGGCAGGGTGGCTCTGGGCAGCGATGTGCACATCGTGCTCGACGCCGCGCTACAGTGGGTGATCCCGGCGAAGGTCTCCTATGTGGCCAGCACCGCGCAGTTCACGCCCAAGACCGTGGAGACGGCCAGCGAGCGCCAAAAGCTGATGTTCCGCGTGAAGGCGCAGATCGACCGGGCGCTGCTCGAGAAGCATCTGAAGCTGGTGAAGACCGGCCTGCCCGGTGTGGCGTGGCTCAAACTCGATGCGCAGGCGCAGTGGCCCGCGGCACTCATCGTCAAGGTTCCTCAATGACGCCGACCCCCACCGTTCCGGCGCCTGTCGCCAGCCTTGTCGAAGTAGGCCTGCGTTACGGCAAGACCGTGGCGCTGGACGGCGTCACCTTGGACATCCCGGCGGGGCGCATGGTGGGCCTGCTCGGCCCGGACGGCGTGGGCAAATCCAGCCTGCTGTCGCTGCTCGCCGGGGCGCGGGCGGTGCAGCAGGGAAGCGTGCATGTACTCGGGGGAGACATGGTCAGCACCGACCACCTCGAGACCGTGTGCCCGCACATCTCGTACATGCCTCAGGGGCTCGGCAAGAACCTCTACCCGACGTTGTCGGTGGAGGAGAACCTGCAGTTTTTCGGGCGTCTGTTCGGCCACAGCGCGGGGGAGCGCCGCCGCCGTATCGACGAACTTACTCGCAGCACCGGATTGGGCGCGTTCCTGGAGCGCCCGGCCGGCAAGCTCTCCGG
Source organism: uncultured Verrucomicrobiota bacterium (assembly GCA_903960515.1). GTDB lineage: Bacteria > Verrucomicrobiota > Verrucomicrobiia > Opitutales > Opitutaceae > CAJCBL01. Next base: position 30,886 of record CAJCBL010000333.1, on the reverse strand, counting down.
CGGCATGAAACAGAAGCTGGGGCTGTGTTGTGCGCTGATCCACGACCCGGACCTGTTGATCCTCGACGAGCCGACCACCGGAGTGGATCCGCTGGCGCGCCAGCAGTTCTGGGAACTGATACACCACATCCGCAGCACGCGTACCGGCATGAGCGTGATTGTGGCCACCGCCTACATGGACGAGGCGGAGCGCTTCGACTGGCTGGTGGCGATGGAAGCGGGGCGAGTGCTCGCCACCGGCTCACCGGAGGAACTGCGGCGGCGCTCGGGTACCGATACGCTGGATGCCGCCTTCATCGCCCTGCTGCCGGAGGAGCTGCGGCGTGGCCATCGGGCGGTGACGATTCCCCCGTTCGCCGCCGGGGAGGGCGCCGAGATCGCCATCGACGCCACGGACCTCACGATGCGCTTCGGCGATTTTGTCGCGGTGGATCACGTAAGCTTGCGTATCCGCCGGGGCGAAATCTTTGGTTTTCTCGGCTCCAATGGCTGCGGGAAGTCCACCACCATGAAGATGCTGACCGGGCTGTTGCAGGCCAGCGAAGGCCGCGCCGCGCTGCTCGGGCATGAGGTCAACCCCAAGGACATCGCCACCCGGCGGCGGGTGGGCTACATGTCGCAGTCGTTCTCCCTGTATTCGGAGCTCTCAATTCGGCAGAATCTGGTGCTGCACGCCCGCCTCTTCCAGGTACCGCCGGGGGAGATCCCCGCGCGGGTGGGAGAAATGATCGAGCGCTTCGGCCTGGGGGCGGTGCCGGAGGCGATGCCCGACAGTGTTCCGCTCGGCATTCGCCAGCGCCTGTCGCTGGCGGTGGCGATGGTGCACAAGCCGGAGTTGCTCATCCTCGACGAGCCGACCTCGGGAGTGGATCCGATTGCACGCGACAGCCTCTGGCAGCTGATGATCGACCTCGCGCGCAACGACCGGGTAACGATCTTCGTATCCACCCACTTCATGAACGAAGCGGCTCGCTGCGACCGCATTTCGTTGATGAACGCGGGCAAGGTGCTCGTAACCGGCGCCCCGGCCGAGATCGTGCGCCAGCGTGGGACCGGAACACTGGAGGCTGCCTTCATCAGCTACCTCAAGGAGGCCGATACGCGGGGCGCGGCCGGGCCGGCGCCAGCAGCGACCGAGCCGCCGGTTGCGGTCGCGCCCGCCAGCGAGACCGGCCGGAAGTTTCCTTTCAGCCTGAGTCGAGCGTGGAGCTACAGCCTGCGAGAGACACTAGAACTCAAACGCGATCCGGTGCGCGCCACCATGGCGTTGTTGGGCACGGCGATCCTCATGTTCGTGGTCGGGTATGGAATCAGCCTGGACGTGGAGAACCTCACCTACGCCGTGCTCGATCGCGACCAAACCACGCTGAGCCAGAACTACGCGCTCAACCTGTCGGGCTCGCGCTACTTCATCGAACGCCCGCCGCTCGCCGACTACGCGGAGCTTGATCAGCGGATGCGGGCCGGCGCACTCGCACTGGCGGTGGAGATCCCGTCGGGCTTTGCGCGCGACATCAAGCGCGGCACCCCGGTGCAGATCGGCGCCTGGGTAGACGGCGCGATGCCCCGGCGAGCGGAGACGGTGCGCGGCTATGTGCAGGGTATGCACCAGGGCTGGCTCCAGGACATGGCGACCCATCGGCTCGGGCAGGATGCCGCGCCCGGGCCGGCCACGATCGCGACGCGCTTCCGCTACAACCCGGACGTGCGCAGCCTGCCGGCGATGGTGCCGGCGGTGATACCGATGCTGCTGCTCATGATCCCGGCGATGCTCACCGCGCTCTCCGTGGTGCGCGAGAAGGAGCTCGGCTCGATCATCAACCTCTACGTAACCCCGGTCACGCGCAGCGAATTCCTGCTCGGCAAACAACTGCCGTACATCGCGCTGGCGATGGTCAATTTCGCGTCGATGACACTGCTGGCGGTAACCGTATTCGGCGTGCCGGTGAAGGGCAGCTTCGCAACGCTCACGGCGGCCGCGCTGCTCTACGTGGTCTTCTCGACGGGCTTCGGGCTGTTCGCGTCGACCTTCACGCGTAGCCAGATAGCGGCGCTGTTCGTGACGATGATCGGCACGCTGATTCCGGCCGTCCAGTTCGCCGGCATGCTGAATCCGGTCTCCTCGCTCGAAGGCCCCGGCGCCTGGATCGGCCGGGTGTACCCGGCCACCCACTTTTTGACGATCAGCCGGGGCGTATTCAGCAAGGCGCTGGGCTTCTCCAGCCTGCACGCCTCGTTCTGGCCGCTGCTGCTGGCGGTGCCGGTGGTCCTGGGCCTGTCCATCTTGTTGCTGAAGAAACAGGAGACCTGACCATGCCGCACCTCGCCAACATCCTCCGCCTAGGCGTAAAGGAACTGTGGAGCCTTGCCCGCGACCCGATCATGCTCGTGCTGATCGCCTACACTTTCACGGTCTCCATCTACGTGTCGGCCACCGCGATGAAGGAGACTCTGAACAAGGCGCCCATCGCCATCGTGGACGAGGACGGTTCGCCGCTCTCGGCGCGCATCGGGGCCGCGTTCTACCTGCCGCGTTTCCAGCCTCCGGTGATGATATCTCCGAGCGGCATCGACGCCGGCATGGATGCAGGCACCTACACCTTTGTCCTGGATATCCCCCCGGGCTTCCAGAGCGACGTACTCGCCGGCAAATCACCCGCAGTGCAGCTCAATGTCGACGCCACCCGCATGAGCCAGGCGTTCAGCGGCAGCAGCTATATCCAGCAAATGGTGCTTGGGGAGGTCGGCGAGTTTGTCCAACGCCAACGCAGCAGCCCTCCCGCCCCGGTGGAGCTGGCCCTGCGCTCGCGCTTCAACCCCAACCTGGAGGAGACGTGGTTTGGCGCGTTGATGGAGATCATCACCAACGTCACCATGCTCTCGATCATCCTGACCGGCGCGGCGCTCATCCGGGAGCGCGAACACGGCACCATCGAGCACTTGCTGGTGATGCCCGTAACGCCCGCGGAGATCATGTTGTCCAAGGTGTGGTCGATGGGCCTGGTGGTGCTGCTGGCCGCCGCGTTCGCGCTGATGGGCGTGGTGAAGGGGGTGCTACACGTTCCGATCGAGGGCTCGGTGGCGCTGTTCCTGGCGGGAGCCGCGCTGCACCTCTTCGCCACCAATTCGCTGGGCATCTTCATGGCCACTCTGGCTCGCTCGATGCCGCAGTTCGGGATGCTGGCCATGCTCGTGCTGCTGCCACTGCAACTGCTTTCTGGAAACGTAACGCCCCGCGAGAGCATGCCCCACTTCGTACAGGTCGTGATGGAGGCTGCCCCGACCACGCATTTCGTCTCGCTCAGCCAGGCCATCCTGTTTCGCGGGGCCGGGCTCAGCGTGGTCTGGCCGCAGTTCCTCGCGCTGGGCGCGATCGGCGCGGTGTTCTTCGGCATCTCGCTGAACCGCTTCCGCAAAACCATCAGCCAGATGGCCTGAGCCCTCGCCCACCCTCCTCGCCCACTCTCGAAACCCGTCAAATCCCGCCCCTCCTAGCTCAATATCACATGAATACTCCTCACCTTCCCTCACTGCGCCCGGCTGCAGCAAAAACTCTGCGCCTGCTCGCGACTCTTAGCATCGGCGCGCTGGCCGCCAGTTCCGCCCTGTTTTCCGAAACGACAGACTCCCCTGTCCTCACCGACCACGCCCGTTCCACGCCGGTATTCACCGTGTATTTCGAGAACGACGTCTTCAGCAACTCCGACTTCCACTATTCGAACGGGGTGAAGCTCTCCTGGCTCTCCGCCGACCTTGTCGATTGGGGCCAGACGGGATGGCGGCAGACCATCATCGATGCGCTTCCGTTCGTGAACCGCAGCGACGCGCAGAAGAATTTCGGCCTCTCCCTGGGGCAGCACATGTACACGCCGATCGACCAGGAGACATACACTCCGGACCCGACCGATCGCCCGTATGCTGGTTGGACCTACCTGGAGTTCGCGTTCGTCAGCAAGACGCGGACGGTTTCCGACACGATCTCCTTGCAACTGGGCATCGTAGGTCCGCACAGCCTGGCTGGTAAGACACAGACCACGGTTCACAAGTGGATCGGCAGCGCACGTGCCCATGGCTGGGACTCCCAACTACACGACGAAGCCGGAGTGAATCTCATCTATGAACGCCGTTGGCGCCTCTTCGCGCGGGCACTCTCCCAGCGGGTGGGCGTCGACTTCATCCCCCATGTCGGCGCGAGTCTGGGCAATGTGCAGACCTATGCCAACGGCGGTGGCACGGTGCGCCTCGGGCTCAATCTGCCCAGCGATTTCGGGGTGCAACTTGCCCGCGCCGGAAGCATCGGAGGCACGCCAACCGACGACCTCGATCCCCGAGTTTCGCTTACGCACAACTTCAGCGTCTTCGTGTTTGGCGCCGCCGATGGCCGCGCCATCGCCCGCAATCTCTTTCTCGACGGCAACACCTTCCGCGACAGCCCTTCGGTCGACAAGGAGCCCTTCGTGGCGGATTTCAGCTACGGAGTAGGCCTGATCGCCGGCCGGTGGCAGTTCACCTACACGCAGGTGCGCCGTACCTGCGAGTTCAAGACCCAGACGGGGCCAGCCACCGACTTTGGGTCGTGCTCGGTCTCCTGCGCCTTTTGAGCCGTAACCATGCAATCGTACCGCTTTGCGCTCTGGCAGTGCACGAACTCCGGTCTCCGCCGTAGGAGCGTGCTCGCACGCGATCAAAGCGCAGATCGCGTGCAAGCATGCTCCTTCCACGGAATGGTTACGGCTGAGCTGAGCGCGGACGCTCCAAACCTGCGCTCCATTTCGGCTCAAGGGCGGCGGTTCGCTCGCAACGAGGACTAATCCCGAAATCACCATGACACCCTCAGCCATTGACCACGCTACGGTCGAAGTCTGGCACAACCGGTCTGCCGAGGCAGTCATGCTGCAGCTCGATTCTTCGCCCACCGGCCTCCCGGCACCGGAGGCGGCCAAGCGACTGGCGGCCGACGGCCCCAACGAGCTCAAGGAGGGCAAGCCGATCAGCCCGCTGCGGATCTTCCTGGGCCAGTTCAAGAGCCCGCTCATCTGGATTCTGATCGCCGCCGGTATCCTTTCCGGGGTGCTCGGCGAGACCCTCGACGCCATCGCCATCCTCGCCATCGTCGTGCTCAACGCGGCCATCGGGTTCTACCAGGAGTTCAACGCCGAGAAGTCCATCGCCGCCCTCAAGCAGATGACCGCGCCCCAGGCGAAGGTGCGCCGCGATGGGCAGGTGCTGGCGATCCCGGCCGCAAATATCGTCGTCGGCGATATCCTGGTGTTGGAGGCGGGAGACCTGGTGGCCGCCGATGCGCGCTTGCTGAGTGCAGCCTCACTGACGTGCATCGAGGCGGCGCTCACCGGCGAGTCGGAGGCGGTGGCCAAGCGGCCCGACACCCTGCCCCAAGCCGAGGTACCCCTGGGCGACCGCGAGAATATGGTGTTCATGGGGACAAGCGTCGCCGCCGGTACAGGACAAGCGGTGGTCGTGGCCACCGCGATGCATACGGAGCTGGGCCGTATCGCCGGGCTCATCGAGGCGGCGGGAGCCGATGAGGGCACGCCGCTGGAGCAGAAGCTTGAGGCTTTCGGGCGGGTGCTGGTGTGGGCAGCGCTGGGCATCGTGGCCCTGCTCTTCGGGCTGGGGATGCTGCGCGGCACGAAGCTGCTGGAGTTGTTCATGACCTCGGTGAGCCTCGCCGTAGCCGCGGTGCCGGAAGGTTTGCCGGCCGTGGTCACTGTGGCGCTTTCGGTGGGCGTGCTGCGCATGGCCCGGCGCCGTGCGCTGGTGCGCAAACTGGCTGCGGTCGAAACGCTCGGCTCGACGACGGTGATCTGTACGGACAAGACCGGCACGCTGACCGTAGGCGAGATGACCGTGCGCGCCTTCCATGTCGCGGGCCGCAACTACGAAGTCACCGGCGAGGGCTACGGTCCGGAGGGCGAAGTGCGTTTCGAAGGACGCAAGGCGGAGGCGCCGCACTTGGCGGCGTTGCTCGAACTCGCCACCGTCATCGTCGGCTGCAACAACGCCCATCTCGTAGAGGAGGGCGGCGCGTGGAAAACCGTCGGCGATCCCACCGAGGGCGCGCTGCTCGCCGCCGGTCGGAAAGCCGGCGCCGACCGCGAGCGTATCGAGCGCGAAGAGCCAAAGCTCAATGAGTTCCCCTTTGATTCCGACCGGAAGCGCAGCGCGGTCGTCCGCCGCATGCCGGACGGCAAGCAGCGAGCATTGGTCAACGGCGCGCCCGGGCCGTTGCTGGAACGCTGCACCCACCTCTACACCAGCGAGGGCGTGCGTCCCCTCACGGGCGAGGACCGGCAACGCATCCTCGGCCAAACTACCGCTTTCGCGCTGCAGGCCCTGCGGGTGCTCGGCTCGGCGCAACGCGATCTGGCGGGCGAGGATTCGCCCGCGGACCTCACGGCCGATGCGGTCGAGCGCGACCTGGTCTTTGTCGGACTCTCCGGCATGTACGATCCACCGCGCCCGGAGGCCAAGCAGGCCGTGGCGAAGTGCCGCGCCGCCGGTATCCGAGTGGTGATGATTACCGGCGACCATCCCGACACTGCCACGGCGATCGCGAGGGAGATAGGTATCGCCTCGGCGGAGGATGTGGCGGTAGCCGGCGTAGAGCTGGAGAAGCTCTCCGAGGACGAGCTCCGTGAGCGAGTACCCAAGACAGCCGTCTACGCCCGCGTGACCGCCGAGCACAAGCTGCGCATCGTCCGCGCCTGGAAGGCCAACGACGCGGTGGTCGCGATGACCGGCGATGGAGTCAACGACGCCCCTGCGATCAAGGGGGCCGACATCGGCATCGCCATGGGCAAGGCCGGCACGGAGGTGACCAAGCAGGCGGCGGACATGATCATCACCGACGACAACTTCGCCACTATCGTCGCCGCAGTGGAGGAAGGCAGGGGCATCTACGACAACATCCGCAAGACCCTGCAGTATCTGCTGGCTGGAAACACCGGCGAGCTGCTGCTGATGACTGTCTGCGTCATCATCGGGCTGCCCACGCCGTTGCTGCCCATCCATCTGCTCTGGATCAACCTGGTCACCGACGGCCTCCCCGCGCTCTGCCTAGCGACCGATCCGATCGATCCCGAGGTGATGAAGCGCCACCCGCGCGGCCGGGCCGAGCGCATTACCGACGCCGGCTTTCTCCGCACGATGGCGTTCACCGGTATCCTCACTGCGGGCGTGGCGTTCGCGGTGTATTTCGTGGTTTCGAGAACCGGGACACTGGAGGCCGCCCGCGGCTCCGCATTCGCCGTGCTTGTGTTTGCCGAGCTTCTACGGTCCTTCGGCGCCCGCAGCGAGGCGCTGCCGGTCTGGCGCATTCCGCTGCTAACGAACGTCAACCTGGTGCTCGTCGTGGCAGTCTCCATAGGGCTGCAGGTGTGGAGCCAGCACAGCGAGCTGCTGGGCAGTTTCCTGAAGACCGGGTATCTGCCGTTCACCGACTGCCTCTGGTTGCTGGCGTTGGGCGCGATCCCGCTGGCAGCCCTCGAGCTGGTGAAGCTGGCGCGACACAGCAGCCCGCGCGCGGCGGCCGCCGGCCGCCCCATCACTCAACCCGCACCCTGATCGAATCCGCCCCCCGGTGCCAAAATCCCAATCGATATCTATGAACAGCCATTTGCTAGCTTTGCAGAACCACGGGCAGTCCATCTGGTTGGACTCGCTTTCCCGCTGCCTAATCACGAGCGGGGAACTCAAGCGGCTGATTTCAGACGACGGGCTGCGTGGGCTCACTTCGAATCCGGCGATCTTCGAGAAGGCCATCGTCGGCAGCGGCGACTACTGCGATCTGCTCGATGCGCCGGAGGCTCAGGGCCTCGAGGCCCAGGCGCTCTACGAGCGGCTCGTGGTGCGCGACATTCAGGCTGCGGCAGATCTCTTCTGCCCTATGTATCTGAGTACGACGCGGCGTGATGGTTACGTGAGCCTTGAAGTCTCCCCTCAGCTCGCGCACTCGGCGCAGGGCACCATCGAGGAAGCACGCCGCCTGTGGCACATGGTGGGCCGCGAAAACCTGATGATCAAGGTGCCGGGTACGCCGGAGGGCATCGCTGCGTTCCGCCAACTCATCAGCGAGGGGATCAATGTGAACGTCACGATGCTCTTCTCCACGCTGGTCTACGAAGAGGTGGCGGCCTCCTACATCGACGCGCTGGAGCACCTGGTGCAGCGCGGCGGCGATCCGGGGAAGGTCACCAGTGTGGCCAGCTTCTTCATCAGTCGCATTGATACGGGCGTAGACGAGTGGATCGGCAGGCGACTGAAGCCCTCCGCCAACCCAGAGGAACAGGTCGTCCTGCGCGGGCTCCTGGGCAAAGTGGCCATCGCCAGCGCAAAGGTCGCGTATCAACGGTTTCTTGCGATCTTCCGTGGCTATCGCTGGGAGGAGTTGCGCCGCCACGGTGCGCACGCCCAGCGGTTGTTGTGGGCGAGCACCGGCACGAAGAACCCCGACTACTCCGATGTGCGCTACGTCGAGGAGCTTATCGGACCGGATACCGTCAGCACACTGCCTCCCGCCACGCTCTCCGCGTTTCGCGATCACGGGCGGGTCTGGTTCTCCTTGGCGGAAAAGGTCGAGAAGGCCACCGGCATCCTGGCGGCGGTGGAGCACGCCGGCCTGCCGCTCAAAGAAATCACCGACAAGCTGCTGGCCGACGGGGTGCGGCAGTTTTCCGATGCATTCGCCCGAGTGCTCAAGGTCACCGACCGCCGCGCCAAAGACTCGGTCTGCGTCCCAATGGACCTGATTGAGCTCAAGTTGATGAAGGAACTGTACGAAGGAGGACGGCATCAGTAAGGCACCAGACGGCTCGCCGGGAGGCTCGCCCTCCGCGCTCCACCGTCACCAGCCGTCAGCGACAGTAGGCGTATACCCCATAACTCTGTCGCAATTGTGTGTCATATTGGTCGCATCGTCGTCACCGTGCTCCTGAATGAAAACCAACGGCCCCAAATCCCCCCGCTCGGTGATGCTTTTGCCCAAGTGTCCCACCGGTATCCAGGGTCTTGATGAAATCACCGGTGGCGGCCTGCCCCGAGGGCGCCCCACGCTGGTGTGCGGCGGCGCTGGATGCGGCAAGACGTTGCTGGCCGCGGAGTTTCTCGTGCGCGGCGCGGTGCAGTTCAACGAGCCCGGCGTGCTCATGGCGTTCGAGGAAACCGAGAAGGAGTTGAAGGCCAATGTCGCCTCGCTCGGCTTCGATCTGGAGGGCCTGGTCGCGCGCAAGAAGATCGTGATCGACTACGTGCACATCGAGCGCAGCGAAGTGCAGGAGAGCGGCGAGTACGATTTGGAGGGGTTGTTTGTCCGCCTCGGCCATGCGATCGATTCCATCGGGGCAAAGCGGGTGGTGCTGGATACGATGGAGGTTCTTTTCGCCAGCCTGCCCAACGAGGCCATCCTGCGCTCCGAGCTGCGCAGGCTCTTCCGCTGGCTCAAGGAAAAGGGCGTCACCGCCGTCATCACCGCCGAGCGGGGACGCGAGTCGCTCACCCGCCACGGGCTGGAGGAGTATGTGTCGGACTGCGTGATCGTGCTCGACCACCGCGTAAACGACCAGATCGCCACGCGGCATCTGCGAGTGGTGAAGTATCGCGGCGCGCTGCACGGCACCAACGAGTTCCCCTTCCTCATCGGGGCCAGCGGCATCAGCGTGCTGCCGATTACGTCGCTATCGCTCAACCACAAGGTATCGGACGAGCGGATCGCCACCGGTATCCCCCGGCTCGATGCGATGCTGGGCGGCAAGGGTTTCTTCCGCGGCAGCAGCATCCTGCTCACGGGCACGCCCGGCACCGGCAAGACGATCATCTCCGCCAACTTCGCCCAGGCGGCGGCGCGACGCGGCGAGCGCGTGCTCTTCTTCTCGTTCGAGGAATCGCCCGACCAGATCATCCGCAACATGCATTCCATAGGCCTGCGCCTGGAGCCGCTGGTCAAACGCGGCCTGCTGCGGTTCCACTCCGCACGGCCCTCGCTCTACGGCCTGGAGATGCATCTGGCCACGATGTTCAAGGAGATCGCCGAGTTTAAACCGCACGTCGTCATCATCGATCCGATCACCAGCCTGATGGACTCGGGCACCGACTCCGAAGGCAAAGGTATGGTCACGCGCCTCATCGACTTCCTGAAGGCCAGCGAGGTCACCTCGCTTTTCACCAGCCTCACTCAGGGCGGCCACGCGCTGCAAACCAGCGAGACGGCGATGTCCTCGCTGATGGACGCCTGGGTGCTGCTCCAGGACTTCGAGGGCAACGGAGAACGCAATCGTGTGCTCTATGTGCTCAAGGCCCGCGGCATGGCGCACTCCAACCAGATCCGCGAGTTCCTGATCTCCGACCGCGGTATCGACGTCGTAGATGCCTACATCGGCGTCAGTGGTGTGTTGACCGGCTCCGCCCGTGTGGCCCAAGGCGATCTCGAAAGAGCCGCCGTGTTGGCCGGCCAGCAGGAAGCCGCGCAGCTCAAGCGCGAAGTGGAGCGCAAACGCACGGCGCTGGACCGCCAGATCGGCGATCTGCGCGCCGACTACGAGAGCGAGGCGTTGGAGCTGCGGCGCATCGCCGAGCAGGTGGGCACTCGCACCTTCGTGCTGGGCACGGAGCGGGCCGCCTCCGGCATCCTGCGACAGGCGGACCTCAAGGTGGCCGCCAGCGTCCAGGGCAAAGCCAAACCGGGGAGGAACAACTGATGAAAGCCAAAACGGTAAAACGAGCTGCTGCCGCACCCAAGCGCCGTGTCGCCAAACTCTGGCAACTGCGTCTCTATGTTATGGACTCCACGCCCAAATCGGTTGAGGCGTTCACCAATCTCAAGCAGATCTGCGAGACCCATCTTAAAGGCAGCTACAGCATCACGGTGATCGACCTGCTCAAGCAGCCCCAGCTCGCCAAAGGCGACCAGATCCTGGCCATCCCCACGGTGGTGCGCAAGCTGCCCAGCCCCGTACGCATGATCATCGGCAACCTCTCCGACACCGAGCGCGTGCTCGTAGGCTTGGACCTGCGCCCGGCCAAGAAATCGGGATGAAGACTCCAACCCCAAAGAAACCCCTTCGCGCCAAGCCAGCCCTCCCCAAGGCCACGGTCTCTGTTGCCAAGGTCAAGGCCTCCGCCGCCAAGGCCAAGGTCCCGGTCACTGCGGCTAAGGCCCGGGGCTCTGTGTCCAAGGTCACACGCCCCGCCGCCAAGGCTAGGGCTCCGGTCACCGCTTCCGAGGACGAGTATGTCCTGCGCCTCTTCGTGGCCGGTGCCACGGCCCGCTCCAACCAAGCCATCCTTCGCGTTCGCGAACTGTGCGAAACGACGCTAAGCGGCCGCGTGAAGCTGGAGGTGATCGACATCTACCAGCAGCCCGGGCTGGCGCAGAAGCACCAGATTGTGGCGACCCCAACCCTCATCATTCTCCTGCCGCTGCCGGTGCGCCGCTTCATCGGTAGCCTCACGAATATTGGCGATCTGCTTGGCCTTCTGGATCTCGGTGAGAAAGGGCGGATCGTGCTATGAAATCGGTTCGGCCCAAAGCCATCGTCGGCGCCGGGCCATCGGCCGAGTTGGCCAAGCTGCGCACCCGCCTGGCCGAAGCCGAGGATACCCTCCGCGCTATTCGCAGTGGAGAAGTGGATGTGGTGGTGGTCACTGCCGAGAAGAAGCTGCAGATGTTCACGCTGGAAGGTGCCGAGCACGCCTACCGCATGCTGATTGAATCCATGAATGAGGGCGCGCTCACGCTCACCGCCGGCAAGACGATCCTCTACGCCAACCAGTGCTTCGCACGCATGGTGAAACTGCCCTTGGAGCAGGTGACCGGTTCTTCCTTCAACCGCTTCCTCTGCGCCGCCGATCAGGCTACCCTGCGGCCGCTCATGAAGAAATCCGCAGCGTGCGGCTCCAAGATGCAAGTGATGTTGAAAGCTGGCGACGGCTCTCTCCTGCCGGTTCAAATTTCGGTGCGCGAGGTGGCCAGGAGCGGTTCCGGGCGGGTGACCATAGGGATGGTGGTGACGGACCTCACGGAGGCGCGGCGTACGGAGGAACTGCTGCGAGCGCTTACGCAGCGCGTGGTGCAGGTGCAGGAGGACGAGCGAGGGCGCCTTGCCTCCGAACTGCACGACAACATCACCCAGCAGCTCTGCGGGGTGCTTTTCAGCAGCCAGGCGCTGGCGAACAAGCTCTCGGCGCGCGACGAGCCTGCGAAGCAGGAGGCGGTCAAACTGCGCGACATGCTGGGCAAGACCGCGGAGGCGGTGGAACAGATTTCGCGCAACCTGCGTCCCAGCGAACTGGAACACCTGGGATTGGATGCCGCCCTGCGCGCCACCGGCCGGGCGTTCGCGGCGCGTACCGGCGTGGCGTTCAAGCTGGCCTTTTCGCCGCTCACCGGGCGACTGCCCGCCGAGATCGAGTTGGCACTTTATCGGATTGCCCAGGACGCCTTGAACAACGTCGAGAAGCATGCCCGAGCCCGCCATGTGACGGTGGCGCTGGCGATCCCGGAGAGCGTGGTTGAATTTTCGATCAGCGACGACGGTGTCGGCTTCAATCTGCGCCGCCAGACCGCGGGCGGGCGGGGGCGGAGCGGTCTTGATCTGTTGGGAATGCAAGAGCGGGCCACCTATGTTGGGGGCCTGCTCACGATCCGTTCGGCGCCCCGCTCCGGCACGAAGATCGAGGTTCGGATACCGCTGCTGCCCGGGGTGTCTGCGGGCTGAGTCGATGGTTCGCGGCGGGGCGATGAAGAGGCGGCAACCTTCGCCGCCCACTGCATCTAGCCGCACGGAGGCGCCCTTTGGAGCCCGGCCTGGGTGCACGAAAATGGTGCGGCAAACAAAGCCCCGGTGCACTTCCCACTGGATGTGCCGGCGTGCCGCCAGTTACCGGTCGTACCCTAGAACGGCGGGCGCGGAGTCATCCGCCCGTCGGGGATGGTACTGCGTTGAGCCGGCGCGCTGGCGCCCCGACCCGAGGATGAATCCGGCATGACCGTGCATCCCGAAATCCATCATCCGTGGTGTATGCCGCGCCCGGCGCCTGGGTTGGCGGCCCACTCGTGTCAGGAATTCTTGGCGATGGCTTCAGCGCGGAACTCGTTCATTTCTCCCCTGCTCAAACGCGCGTGCAGATGGGATGCGGACAGGTGGTGCGGGACCTCGGCCTTCAGGCAGTCGAGTGCTTCCAGCCAGTTGTTGAGATCGCGACCGGGGGCGCAGTTGTTCTGCTGGTAGAGGTGGAAGGCGTAGTCGCGAATCTCGTCTTCGCTGGGCTGATGCACGATGTGGGGAAGCGTGGGATTGTTTTTCATAGTTGTGGTGGTTTTGCTTTGGGGACGGGAGAGTCCTCGTCCTCGCTGCACCGACTATGAGCGGTAGGGCCGCCACCAACCATGGGGTGATACCCGCCATCGCGGCCGCCGCCCCGCGGCGGCCTAAGGAAGAAGGCACAAGGAAGAAGGCGGAGGGCGATACTCACCCGCAATTCCGCCTGAGGGATCGGTTGCAGGAGCGTGCTTGCACACGATCTGCGCCTGAAATCGCGTGCAAGCACGCTCCTACATTCGGCACGGAGTCCCGCGCGAGGGGTGGGCGGCGTTCAACCTTCTCCACTCTGCCTGCCGCCCTGGGCCGCCGTGGCCACGGTAGGGTTACAGCCCATTACCGGTGCCGGGGCCGTGGCGTAGGATGTCTTCGCAGTGATTGCCGGGGCGAATACCAAGACCGCGCTCTCACGATCCCCATCACTCCGATGGCGGATGCCGCAGACACCTGAAAAAAGAATACAAACACCATGACCACACTCGAAATCAAGGGCGACTGGAACATCACCAAGGGCAAGCTCAAGCAGAAGTGGGCCAAGCTCACCGACAGCGATCTCACCTACATCGAAGGCCAGCAGGAGGAGCTCCTGGGCCGCATTCAGAAGCGCACCGGCGAAAACCGCGAAGCGGTCGAAAAGGCCATCAAGGAGTTCAACAGCAATTGTGGCTGTGGCTGCAAGTAGTTGAACTTTCCGGCCGCCCCGGCGGCCGGACCCTTTCCATGAAAGATCACGTCTACAAACTCATCGAGCTCACCGGCACCTCGCCCACGTCCATCGAGGACGCCGTAGGCAAGGCCCTCCAGCGCGCGCACAAGACCATCAAGAACCTCTGCTGGTTCGAAGTGGTGGAGACGCGCGGCAGCATCGAAAAGGGCAAGGTTCACCGCTGGCAGGTGACCATCAAGGTGGGCTTCGGGGTCGAGGGCTGAGGCAGCCCAATTTCGGGCATGGGGCCGCAGGCCCGTGCCCTTCCTAGCCATGAACGACGCACCCAATACCCAACCAACCCCGGACGAGAGCGACTGGGGTTCGCCTCCCCATATCCGCACTCTGGTGCTGATGGGGGCTACCGCAGGCGGGGCCTATCTCTGCTACCGGCTGGCGCTGCCGTTTCTGGGGGCGCTGGCCTGGGCCTTGGCGCTGGCGGTTGTTTTCACACCTTTCCAGCGCTGGGTAGAGTCGAAGGTGAGGGTCTCGAACCTGGCGGCCATCCTCTCTGTCGTGGTGATCGGAGGGGGCGTGTGCTCTCTCGCCTGGTTGGTGGGGCAACGGCTCGTGGTGGAGGCCGCCAACGGCGCGGAGGCCATCACCGCCAAAATCGACTCCGGAGAGTGGAAACAAGCCCTCGCCGCCCACCCGCGCCTGTTGCCGCTCACCGACTGGATGGTGCGCCAGAATCTGCCCGAAGCCGTCAAGACGGCCACCACTTGGCTAACCACCAGCGCCGCGGCTTTGGTCAAAGGCTCGGTGTTGCAGGCCATCGAGCTGCTGCTGACCTTCTACCTGCTGTTCTTCTTCCTGCGCGACCGGGGCATCGCGCTGCGGTTGCTGCGGAGCATGTCGCCTCTGTCGCCAGCGCAGATGGACAGGCTCCTTGTCCGCATCGACGACACGATCTACGCCACCATCTACGGCACGCTGGCGGTGTCGGCCGTCCAGGGACTTCTGGGCGGACTCATGTTCTGGTGGTTGGGCCTGCCGGCTCCTCTGCTCTGGGGCGTGGTGATGGGGCTGTTGGCGGTGGTGCCGGTGCTTGGGGCCTTCGTCGTGTGGGTTCCCGCCGGTATCTATTTGGCGATGGAGGGCAACTGGGGGAAGGCGCTGATACTTGCTCTCTGGGGCTGCGCGGTCGTGGGCACCATCGACAACCTGCTCTATCCCTATCTCGTCGGTACGCGTCTGAAGCTTCATACCGTGCTCGCATTCATTTCCGCGGTCGGCGGGTTGCTCGTCTTTGGGCCGGCCGGTTTGATTCTGGGGCCTGTGGTTCTCACGGTCACCATCGAGCTTTTGGATTCATGGCACAGCCGACCGGCAGCCGGGGAGCCCGCGAGTATCGATTCGGCTGCGTTGTCCCGCTTTGAGAACGAAGGCGGCCGGGAAGGCCCTGTGCAGCGAGCCAGCGGGGCAGACGTATGAAACGGCTGGATAATCTTGCCCAGGCTGCGGAGCCCTTTGGCGCTCCTCCGGCCACCCCGGAGCTCGTGGCTGCGTCGCTCCCGGTGTACGACGCCTTGCCTGTGCGGCTTGGGCGCCGGTTCACGCTCAACCCGATGGTGATTTTCACCGCCCAGACCTCCTTGACCTGGCACTGGGGCGTACCTGGCGCCCTGCCGGCCGTGCCGCCCTTGTTATCCATCACGGTGGTGTGATCCCCCCTGCCCTCCCTGTCCGCCATCAGCGAGCTGCGCACCCACTGAGCGCTCGCGCCACAACCCAGCCACAACCCAATCATGAATCCCATCCAGTTTGCGTGCCCGGAATGCAACTCCATCAGCGAGGGCGACCAATCGCTACACGGTCAATTCGTCGAGTGCCGGAAGTGCCACGCCACCATACGCGTGCCGCTCCCTGAGGTTGATCCTCGGCCCAAGGCCGCACGTATCATCCAAAGTTCGAATGCGGATGGCCCGGCCGGCCCGGACTCCGCCAACCCGGAGGTCGAGATCTTCAGGCTGTCGCCGGTGGCGCGGGCCTGGCCCGGCCAGATCCTTCTAGGGGTGGCGCTCATTGGTTTGGGCGTAGCGCTCGCCGCTCAGTCCGCCGGGGCGACCTGGCCCAAGTGGATGCCGCTGGTGACGCTGATCCCCGGTATCATCCTCCTGTTTGCAGTCTGGGTGCGGGCGAGATCGAGCAGCTATCGCCTGACCTCCCAGCGACTCTTTGTCGGCCGCGGCTGGCTGGCGAAGCATGTGAACGAACTGGAACTGTATCGAGTGAAAGACGTGGTGCTCGACCAGGGAGTGCTGCAGCGCCTGCTGGGCTTTGGGACAATCACGGTACTGGCGGACGACGACAGCACCCCTGCGATCCATCTGGTCGGGGTGGCCCGCCCGGTCGAGGCCAAGGAGACCATTCGCACCCAGTATCGCGCCGCTCGTGCACGCGAGGGGGTGCGGGCCACCGAGTTCCTGCGGTCACCATGAGGTAAACACCTCCGTCCCGCGCCCTGGGGCCGATGCTGGCCATGATCGTGGCTGTCGACAGGTGGCGTTGTCGCTCAAATTCACCGACGCGGGACCGAGGGCAGCCTCGTACTCGTGGCTCTGGGAACGGCTGCGGCGGTCGCGCATCTGGCATGCGGGTACACGGTCCTGGGGTTTGCTCCGCTCTCCGGCGGCCCTGCGCGGGCCCTTGCCGGCGGCGCAGGCTCGGAGTTGGGGATGGGTTGCCGCACTGGCGGGCCGGGTGAAATGGCCCGCGGCCACTGTGGCTGGGGCCTGCGTGCTGTATGGCGTGGAAAAGTATGTACACCTGCTGCTGGCGCTCACCGGCGGGGAGTGGACCGACCTGCTTCGCAGTACGGCGGCCACCTTCCTGCGCGTTGTCACGGCGGTGGCGTTGGCCTCGGTCTGGACGATTCCCGTGGGTGTGGCGATCGGGCGCCATCCGCGCTGGTCGCGCGCCCTGCAGCCCGTGATCCAGATGGCGGCAAGCTTCCCGGCTCCGACGATCTTCCCCGTGGTGTTGGGGGCGCTGTTGGCCTGCGGCATCGGGCTGGGCGTGAGCTCGGTGGTGCTGCTCCTGGTGGGTACGCAATGGTATATCCTTTTCAACGTCATCGCCGGGAGCAGCGCGATTCCGCGCGAGCTCTAGGGGGTGTCGCGACTGGGACGGTTCACTTGGCGGCAACGCTGGCAGCAGCTCATCCTGCCCGCCATCTTCCCCAGCCTGCTCACCGGTTGGATCACCGCGATGGGCGGCGCGTGGAACGCCAGCATCGTGGCGGAGTACATGAAATACCGTGGCGAGATCCTGACTACCACCGGGCTGGGAGCGGCCATCAGCCAGGCGACCGAGCGCGGCCAGTTTCATCTCCTGGCCGCTGCGGTGGGCATCATGGCGGTCACCGTCGTGGGCTTCAACCGACTGGTGTGGCGACCGCTCAGCCGCCGTGCGTAAACCCGCTTCATCCTGGAATCCTGAATATAACAACGCCACTGCTGGAAGTCCGCCACCTGTCGCAATCCTTCCCGGGAGCCGGCGGGGCGGCCGTGGAAATCCTCCACGATATCAATCTGGAGATCCGCGAGCACGAGGTGGTCGCCATCATGGGACCGTCCGGGTGCGGGAAGTCCACGCTCCTGCGCGCCATCATCGGTTTGGAGACGCCCACCGCGGGCCAGATCCTTTGCCGGGGGAAGGCGCAGGTGGGATTGAATCCGTCGATCGCCCTGGTCTTCCAGAATTTCGCGCTCTTCCCCTGGCTCACCGTGCAGGAAAACGTTGCGGTGGGTTTGACCCACTTGCCGCTGCCTGGCGACGAGCGCGAGAAGCGCGTGCGCGAGGTGATTGCGGCTGTGGGCCTGGGCGGTTCCGAGGAGGCGTATCCGAAGGAGCTGTCTGGCGGGATGAAACAGCGCGTGGGGCTGGCGCGCGCGCTGGCGATCCAGCCCGAGACCCTGTGCATGGACGAACCCTTCAGCGCCCTCGATGTGCTCACCAGCGAGACACTGCGCAACGAAGTGATCGATCTCTACATCGGGAAGGCATCGCCGGTGAGTACCATACTCATGGTTACGCACAGCATCGGAGAAGGGGTGTTCATGGCTACGCGCCTTGTGGTGATGGGCGCCCACCCCGGCACCATACGCGCGGTGTTCGACAATCCGTTACCCTTTCCGCGCGACGAACACCACCCCGACTTCCTGGCCCTTGTCCAGAAACTGCACACGCTCATCACCCAGGCGGCGTTGCCGGAGCCGCGCCCCCCCGAGCCGGTGGCCGCCGCGGGGGCGCCTGCCGTGCAGGCGATTCCGTTCGCCTCGCTCAGCAGCGCCATCGGGTTGCTCGAGGTGCTGGACAACGAGGGCGACCTCGAATTGTTCGAGCTTGCCCGGCACGCGGCCCTCGCGCTGAAGCAACTCCTCCCGGTGGTGAAAGCCGCCGAACTGCTGGGCTGGGTAACGACCCCCGGCGGGCGCGCGTTCCTGGCCTCACCGATTGCCGCGCGCAAGCGATTGCTCAATACAAGGCTGCGTGGCCTCTACGTCTTCTCGCTCATCGTCGAGGGGCTTGGGGAGTCGCCGAAAGGGGAACTGGACGAAGCCGTGGTGCTTGGGCGCCTTGCCAAGGCCCTCCCGCACGAGCCGGCGCAACTCCTGCGCGCAACGATTGTGGCCTGGGCCCGCTATGCCGGGCTGTTCGACTATAGCAGCGCCCGGCGGGTATTTCGCATTCTCCAGAAATCGATTTCCTCTGGGGGGCGTTGAACGAAGGCCAGCGGCGGCCGGCTCGCTGGCGGCCCGGCTCTACTTAGTACACCCCATGGACCGGCGGGTTCGGGCGCTGTATTCTGGCTCCGTGAATACCAACTGTCCCAGTCTCCAGTCCTCGTCTGCCCCCGCGAAAGCGGTATGGCGGCTTGCTCCAATCCTCGTCGGCTGCGGTCTGCTCGCGCTGTTCGCCGGTTGTGCCTCCGAGCCGGAATCGCACCTGGTCTCGGCCCCGCCGCCGCCCGCGCCCACCCGCGACTTTACTACCACCACGATGACCACGACCACTCCCGCGGCGGTGGCGAACCCGGTCGTCGTGGTGGATCGCAACGGATACGCTACGACCATTGCTCCGGCACCGGTCACGAGCACGACCATCGTGATGCAGGCGCCCCCGGCCCTGCAGCAGGAAGTCGTGCTGGCGCAACCGTCGGCCCTCCATGTGTGGCTTCCGGGCTTCTGGACCTGGCGCAACGACCGCTACGAGTGGATGGCCGGCCATTGGGAACTGCCCCCGCGCTCAAGCACGATGTGGGTGGCCCCGCGCTGGGAGCAGCAGGGCAACGCCTACAAGTTCACCGAAGGGTATTGGAACTAGTTTTACGCATTCCCCCTGATACCGGCAACGGTTCCGGGGGGCTTCGTGCAGGCCCCGCCTCCCCGGCGGGGCCTTATCGTTTTTGGGGGCAAGGTGCGCCGGTGGGGCTCGGGCAGTACCCGCTTGGTCCAGCGCCAAGTCTATGATTTCGATACACAGCGCCCCACCCTTTCTATGACCGCCCCACCCCTCCCGTATCGAGAGAGGCGGAGGGCGCCCAATCGGCGGCCGGTAGGTGAGTGCCCATGGCGACGCCGGCCGGGGCACGCTAGAGTGCACCCATGAACCCAAATAGATTCCGGTTGGCTGCCACTGCAGGACTAGTCGTCGGCATGGCATCGTTTGTGTTGTTTACTGGATGCGTGGCCGAGGGGTCCAATCGCGGTCGCAGTTACCATTCTGGCCCGGCGGTGCAGGTGCAGGCCGGCGTGACCTTCGAGGACGACTATGACTATTACCCCGGCTACGAGACCTACTACAGCCGCAGCCGGCGTGAATTCGTGTATCGCGACGGCAACTCCTGGGTTCGGCGGCCCCAGCCGCGGGGCATCTCGGTGGGTGTGCTATTGGCCACGCCCGCGGTGCGGATGACTTTCCGCGACGCACCGGAGAGGCATCACTCGACAGTCGCGCGGACCTACCCGAAGAACTGGACCCCCTCCAGACAAGGCCATGAGGACAACCGCAAGGACGTGAAGAGGAATGAGCGCAGCCGCGACGAGCGCCGGAACTGAGAGTGCGCCCTCGCTCCCTGATTATCGATATGGCCGGCGGGCGGAAGGTGCGACCTTGTGGTCTCCCGCGCCCCGCCGGCCATTTCAATCGCAGTCGCCTATGCGAGTGAATCTTTGCACTCCGCTATCGGCGAGACAGAGGATCAGAGAAGTGGCCGTGACCTCGGCCACATCGGCAAGCTTCGCGCGCTTCCCATTTTCGATGATCCAGATCGCCCGGTCTTTCAGTTCCCAGCGCACGGGCGCCGCATCCCGCTGCACGCCCCCTTGGCCGGTGACGTCGAACTGGAAGCTTCCCGAACGGCTAAACACTATCGTCGGTCGCATATCCAGATCTCCAACATCCGCAGTCTGCCATACGCCGGCCAGTCGCTCTTCCCTGCGGCTGCCCCACAGCACAAGCGCGCAGCCAAGCAGCAGAGCGGAAATCAAGAGCCTCTTGCTGTAGGGGATTTTCGGGCGTGGAAATGGGGGCATGGAGGCGGTGTGGGTGTGGATCATCCGGTGGTTGGCGCTGCGCTAGGTCCTCTTCGGTGCGCTGGCGGGTAACTTGAAATCTTTCGCCAACCCGATCCGCAGGAAGGTCCCCTAGGGCCAGCCATCTCCCGCCCGGTGGGTTCCGCTGCGGACGGGGCCACGCTGATCATCGCGTTGGAGGGCTGTTCATCGGCGGGCGCATCCTGAGGGGCGAGGCATCGCTGGCGGGTAACACCCCATAGGCCACTGCTGCGCCTTGGCCTACGCTGGCGCGGTCGCATCGGGGAACGCCTCCGGCGTCACGGAGATTCCCTGTAAACAATCGAACCACCGAATTCTATGTATCAAGATCTCAGTAAGCTCTACGGCAAGAAACTCGGCGCCACGGACGGCACCATCGGCGCGGTAAAGGACTTCTACTTCGACGACCAATCGTGGGCGATCCGCTACCTCGTGGCGGATACCGGGCCTTGGCTGGCCGAACGACAGGTGCTGCTCTCGCCCCACGCTTTCGCCCGCCAAGCGCTGGCGCGAGCCGACGGGGACACCGATGTCCTACAAGTGACTCTCACGCGCAAGCAGATCGAGGACAGCCCATCGATCGAGACCCATCGCCCGGTTTCGCGCCAATACGAGGAGGAATACTACCGGCATTTCGGTTGGCCGACCTATTGGGAGGGCGGCGGGATGTGGGGCGCGGCCGGTTTCCCAACGCTCACGGTGCCGGAGCCCCCAGAGCTCCAGCTTCATCACGGCCACAATCAGCGCGACGATCTCCATCTGCGTAGCACGAAGTCGATCGCCGGCTATCGCGTCCAGGCCACTGATGGGCCGGTTGGCTCGGTGACCGGCTTCAAGGTGGAGGGTTGGAGCTGGGGAATTCGTGAGTTGGTTGTCGAGACCGGCCACTGGTATTCCGGCAAGCCCATCCTGGTGCTCCCCGGGAATATCGAGCGCATCAGCTATGAGGATTCCACGGTGTACGTGAACCTGACCACTGAGGACATCGAGGACACCGCCAAGAACGATATCGCCCAGGCGGTGGTCGGTCATCGCTGAGCGGCCGCTCCGTGCTCGCTCCCTCGGTGATAGACGAAAACTCGCCGGCGGCCGCCGTCCTCATCTTCTCACAAGCGTGGCTGTAACCGGTTTCCCGTATGCTGAAGCAGTGTCCGTGAACGCAATTCGCGAGGCCCGGCCCACGGCGCACATCCCACGCTGTGTGCAGCCCGAGATTTTCGTCGGGCTGCCCTCCGGCTCGGCCGCCGTCAGTGCGGCGCCGCGCGATCAGCGGATTCTCAACACGCTGCTCGGCGGCCATGCTTGGTTCCGCCGGTAGTTGGGACGGCGGCGCCATGCCGGTGAACGGGAAACCGAGATCGGTGCCGGCACAGGCGAGTTTGGCCGCGCGTTGAATCCGTTCCTTCCCGGCATGGACGGCTCGCCCCCTGTGAACGCCCTTCCGGTTGGGCACCGCGGCCCTGCGGCATCCGCTTCTCTTGGTCAGCGTGCCGAAACGCTGACGGCGGCGGTGTCCGCCGCTCTGTTGCCCTGTCGCTAGTTGTATCGCTTGTTGCGCCCCAATTCCCGATACGCCTGCACGCTCTCGCCACCGCCGTTCCTCCCGCCGTGCTCACCTAGGCCGAGTGCTGGGAGATTGCGCAACGCGAGCCCGAGTGCCGGAACCTCAACCGCCGTTCTCAGCTCATGCTCAAGGTCATCCTGCAACGCGACAATGGCATCGCCTCCCGCCATCTCGGACTGCCGGACGTCGAACACGTCTTCTCGCCGACGGCCGACGAGCTCAACGAGACATTCCGGGTGGAGGCCCACCAGCTGGCTGCCCGGGCGCTGGCCGCCGCGCAGCTGCAGGCCGGCCTGTTCGCGGGGCAGCTCGATGCGTTGCTGGTGTGCATCTGCCCCGGCTATCTCTGCCCGGGGTGACCAGCTATGTTTCCGAGCAGCTCGGGTTTCGTTCGGACGTGTATTTGCAAGATGTGGTCGAGCTGGGTTGTGGTGCTGCGATTCCGACTCTCCGCACGGTCGAGGGAATACTCGGATCGTCGCGCATACCGGTGGCGGCGAGTGCTCGATGGGATCGAACGGCGGGGCCTCGCACCGACCTCGGGGTCAGCCGACAGGTGCTGAGCGAATACGGCAACATGAGCAGCCCGTCGGTGTTGTTCGCGTTGGAGCGCGCGTGTGCGGGATGGGGCACCCGACGCCAACGGCGACTGGTGGCTCACGAGTTTCGGGGCCGGATTCAGCGCGCATGGTTGCCGGGTAGGGATCGCGTGACGCGAGGGCGGTCGGCGAGCGGCGCGGTCTCGTGAATCCCCGGGCGGGTTACACCCCATATGGACCCGCCGGGGTTTTCGCTATCGTCGGCCCGATGCACTTCGCGATGCGACCGCCGTATTTGCCCTGCGTCGGGCTTTCAGGCGACACGCGTTCCGGTCGGCCCGCTGGTGGACCGGACACACCGGGCGCCAGTGCCCGTGGCGCAGTGGCCATGGAGAATGTAGGCGACCTGACGTTGATCCACGTGCGCTCGCGCTGGGGCGGGTTGCCGGGCCCGCTCGAAACGGGATCGAACAGCGGTCGCGCGCCAGCCTCCACTAGCCCCGGTGGGACACACGGTCCGCTCGCCTATGAATCGTGGCCTGCCACCCACTCACCTCCCGCGTCGTACAACGAATACCCACAGAAACCATACACATCATGACCACCACCGAGATTGGCGCAGCACCGTCCAAGAAAGCAGCACCCGACCGTCCGATACATGAGCTCATCGCCGAGCGTTGGAGTCCGTACAGTTTCTCCGCGCGGGCTGTCACCGCGGCCGATCTCGGAGCGCTTTTCGAAGCCGCGCGCTGGGCGGCCTCCTCGTACAACGAGCAACCATGGAGCTATCTCGTGGCGGCCAAGACGAATGCGGTGGAATTCGAGCGGCTGCTGTCCTGTCTGGTCCCGGCGAATTCGGCCTGGGCTAAAGCGGCTCCGGTGCTCGCCCTTGGCCTCGTGAACCATCGGTTTGCGAGGAACGGAGAGGACAATCGTGCGGCCGTGCATGATCTTGGGCTGGCCTCGGCGAATCTGGTGTTTGAGGCCACCTCGCGCGGTCTCGCTGTGCACCAGATGATCGGGATCCTCCCCGAACAGGCGCGCGAGTTGTATCGGATCCCTGAGCATTCCGAGGCATGGACGGCGCTGGCCATCGGCTACAAGGCGAGCGCCGACGAGTTGCCGGAGGGTCTGCGGGAGCGAGATCTCGCGCGGCGCGAGCGCAAGCCGACCAGCCAGTTCGTCTTCACCGGCGAATGGGGCCGGCCGGCCTCGTCCACGTGATTCTGGGTGGCGTTCAAGATGAGACCAATTCCGAGTCCGTTTGGGTGCGTGCTTGCACGCGATCTACGCTCATCTTGAAAGCGAACTGGCATGACAACCCCGGCCCGGCCCGCCCTCGCCTAGCCAGGGCGTTGGCGGAAGCGACAGGATCGCGCCCATCGTTTCCAGTCGCAGTCTGGCTTCCCGGGCGGCTCGCTGTGCGGGCAAGCTTTCGTGCCCGCGGATACAGACCGCCGCCCGGCCGGCGACTGCATCGAACGAATCATGGCAAGCCAACTGCAGTGCCAGCCCCAACTACTATCCTCCCGACATGCATCTCTCCATCTCCCACCGGACCCGGTACGAATACGACCGCGAAGTCCAATTCCTGCCGCATCTGCTATACCTGCGGCCTCGCGAGAACCCCCTGCTGCAAGTGGAGCGCTTCACCTTCACCTTTCAGCCGGGGGCGCGGGTGCAGTGGATGCGCGACGATTTCGACAACCTGCCGGCGAGCGTGCAGTTCTCGACGAACGCGGCGACCCTCGAGATCTGCTCGGAGTGCACCGTCACCACCACGGATACGCCGCCGTTCAATTTCCTTGTCCGCGACTACGCGAGGACGGTCCCCTTCACCTACGAGCCGCTGCATCGCTTCAATCTATCGATCTACCTCAACCCTCCCGAGGATGCCGTGCTGAGCCCGCTCCGACGCTGGCTCGCCGAGCACTTCACCGGCCGTCCCCAGGAGACCGTCGCCTGGCTGTTCGCACTCAATCAGGCGATCTGCCGTAGTCTCACGTACCAACGGCGCGATGAGCCAGGGATCCAAACCGCGCTCGCCACGATCGCGCTGGGCGGTGGCTCCTGCCGGGACTTCGCCGCGTTGCTGGTCGAATGCGCCCGGGTGCTCGGCATTGCGGCGCGTTTTGTAAGCGGATACATGTTTGATCCGACCACCAACGGGGCTGCGGCCGGTGCCATGCACGCGTGGGCGGAGGTGTTCCTTCCCGGCGCCGGTTGGATCGGGCTGGATCCCACCCATGGCCTCTTCTGCCAGAACGCCTACGTGCCGGTCGCCCACGCGGTCGTCGCCGAGAGCGTGAATCCGATCCAGGGTTCGTTCTTCAGTGCCGTGCCCGCCACGGCGCGGTTGACGTCCGACGTGCGGGTGTCGCAGTCGCCGTAGCCGCACGATGTAATTGCCGGCTCAGGGCAGCGAGCTTGCTCGCGCCCTCAGCGAGCGAGATCAAGCTCGCTGCCCCACAGCCGCTCGGTGAGAAATTGTCGGGTGCCGACGCAACTCCGCCGCGAGATGGTTTGGTTCTCGCGGCGGGATGGGGTTGGCTACGGGTGGATTTCTATACGGCCACCAACGTACGGCGTCCGATCAGGCGGCGAAGCCACACGGCGAGCAGCAGCGCTCCGGAACCGATCAGGCCGTAGGTGCCGGGCTCAGGGACAGCCGTGGACCCTCCGGGGACGATGCCTGTATCTTCGCTACGGAGGTAGTAGAACAGATTCGGGCCGTAGCCGACGTCGGTGGTCGTGAACGTAAGCTCGTCGAAGTCATCGGCCCTGGTGCCGATGCCGAAGCGGTCGACCGCGACACCGGTCAGCGGGTTGATGGTGCCGAATTCATGCTGGTTGGTGGTCTCATCATGGCGGATGTAGTAGAACAAATTGGCGCCGTAGCCGACGTCGGTGGAAGTGGCCACCAGGGCGTCGAAGTTGTCCAGATTGAGCAGCCAGCGATCCGTGATGGTCCCAGGCTGGTGGGGATCGATGGTCCCGAAGTGCGTGCCTGCTGAGTCGCTACGGAGGTAGTAGAACAGGTTGGCCCCGAAGCTCACGTCCGTGGACGTGTAGGTGAGCGAGTCGAACTGGTTGCCTATGGCAAACTGGTCCTGGAACGCTCCGGCGCCGGTGATGGTGCCGAACTGCGGGGAGGCGGCGTCCTCGCGCAGCGTGTAGAAGCCGGTCGAACCGTAGGTGAGATCGGGTGACGCAAACGTCAGCGCGTTGTAGGCGAGGTTGCCGATGCCGAAGCGATCGACCACCACCGGCGGCAGAGTGTGCGGGGCTACCGGGGTGGCGATGGTGTCCAGATAAGATACCTGGCTGGTTGCATCATGCCGAATCGAGTAGAAGAGCGTGGGCGTGGTGGGTGCGCCGATCAGATTCTGGTCGGCATAGGTGAGCCCCTTGAAGTTGTCGCCAACGAAGAGGCGGTCGACCACCTCGCCGGTGGGGGCGCTGAGCGGGGTGCGGATGGTGCCGAACCACATGCTGGTGTCGTAATCGATCGCCAATACTGGCTGAACCGCACAGGCGGTAAGAATCGGGAATAGGAACAGTTTGTTTTTCATTTGGGTCGTGGGGCGCGCCTGCGGTGTGGTCGAGCGGAGCGGAGTGCCCGTCGACTTCCGCCTGGGCGCTGGGTTCGCTTTACGGCAGCTACGCTAGTGCATGCGGCGCTAAAGGGGCATGGGGTGTAACCCGCTATCGGCGGGACTCGCCTGCCAGCCTGGCCGGTGTGGCGTGGATACAGCCGTGGGGCCGAGAGCCCGCCGTTCGCCTTCACGCCCCTGAAGCCAAAAGGTTGGCCCCCGGGAGGGGCGGCTACGCCTCTGGTCGCTCTCGGGAGAGCGTGCATACGACCAGCACTCGCATGCTGCAGGCGACGGGGATGGCGCGCCAGGACTGGCGCCCCCAGATGGGCCGCGCCGGCCGGCACCAACTGGCAATTACGGAATGCGCGCCACAGGCCGGTCGAGGACTGCGCGGACCAGCCCGACCAGCGTATTGGCGGAGCAGGGTTTCCCCAGGAAATCGTCGGCGCCTGCCAGTATGGCCCGGGCGATGTTCTCGGGCGAATCGAGGCCGCTCACGGCGATGATCCGCACGGTGGGGTTGACGCGCCGGAGCGCCCGCATTGTGGCCGGTCCGTCCATGACCGGCATCATCATATCGGTGAGCACCAAGGCGATGGTCTGCGCCTGGCGGGTGTAGAGCGCCACCGCCTCCTCTCCATCGCCAGCGGTGAGCACCCGGTATCCGAAAGCTTCGAGCGTCTGCTGGGTGACCTCGCGCACCGCCCGTTCGTCGTCGACCACCAGGATGAGTTCATCCCTCCCGTGTCGCGGCCGGCTGCCCCCCGAGGTAGGGCTGGTGGCGTCCTGCAGGGCCGATGCCGCCGGCAGGTAGATTTTGAACCTCGTGCCCCGGCCCACCTCGCTGTCGACATGCACGAATCCGTCGTGGTTTTTCACGACCGTGTACACCGTGGCGAGGCCGAGTCCGGTGCCGGTGCCGGGCGCCTTGGTGGTGAAGAACGGTTCGAAGATCCGCTCGCGCACCTCGGGCGGGATGCCCTGCCCGGTATCGGCGACCTCGAGCAGCACATAGCGCCTGGTGCCGCTGGGCCGCCCCGTATGTGCCTCCAGGTGACCGGCGGCGATGTTGCTCGCCGTAAAGGTGAGGGTTCCTCCCTCGGGCATGGCATCGCGGGCGTTGACCGCGAGATTGAGCAGCACCTGATGGATCTGGGTGGGGTCGCCCACGATGGACCAGAGATCGTCGGGGATGTGGTCCACGATGGTGAGATTCTGGGGGAAAGCGCCCCCGATGATCCCCTTGAGCTCGTCGATGAGGCGTCGCATCCGGATGGCGACCCGCTGGTGGTCGTGCCCCTGGGCGAAGGAGAGCACGCGGCGCACGAGGTCGGCGCCCCGGCGGCAGCTCGCCAAGGTGGTGTCCAAAATCCTGTTTCGGCGCGGCACATCGCCGGGTTCCAGCTTGAGCAGTTCGATGCCCATCAGGATGGGGGCGAGCACGTTGTTGAGATCGTGGGCGATGCCGCCCGCCAACGTGCCAATGCTCTCCATGCGCTGGGCCCGCAGGTGCCGGGTCTCCATACTGCGCTGCTCGGTGATGTCGCGCAGGCCCCCGACCATGCGGATGCCCTTGCCGGCCGCATTGCGGAGAATGTAGCCGCGGTCCTGCACGAGGGCGTAACTGCCGCTCTTGCAGCGGAAGCGGTGCTCGCGGGCCCAGGACTCCGCGCCGGAGTCTATGGCCTGGTGGATACCGGCTACGATGCGTCGATACTCCTCGGGATGAAGGCGGCTGGTCCAGGATTCGATCCCGGGTTCAACCTCTCCCGAGCCGTATCCGAAGGTGTCCAGAAACCCATCGCCCCACCAGACCTTGTCGGTCGTCAGGTCCCAGTCCCAAACCACGTCGCTCACGGCACGGGCTACGAGATGGAATCGTTCCTCGCTTTCGCGCAGAGCGGCGTCGGAGAGTTTGCGGCCGGAGATGTCGCGGATGTTGCACTGGATGATCTGGTGGTCGCCTTCCCTGTAGAGGTTGCTGACGAACTCCACCGCGATCTGCCGCCCATCCCTGGTCCTGAGCGGAAGGTCGTCGTAGCGGATACAGCCGCTCCGCTGGAGCTCCCGGAAGGCGGCCCGGTTTGCCGCCGCATCCCGGAGCAGGCCGATTTCGAACAGCTCCTTACCGATGAAGTGCTCGTAGGTGTATCCGAGCAGTGATACCATGAAGGGGTTCACGTCGATGATCTGACGTGAGGCGGGATCGAGCATGAGGATCCCGTCGTGGGCGGCCTCGAACAGGCGGCGGTAGCGCAACTCCGAACGGGCGAGCGCGGCCGTGAGCTGCAGTTCGTTCTTTTGCATGTGAGTGGTCTTCTTGGGTGAATGACGGGCGAGCGCCGGTGCGGGGCCCCGCCGGGGGGCCAACGGTGCGAAGCCGGGCGCACCGCAGCTCGGTACCCGGATGGGCGCTACGGGATCAACCCAGGGCCTTGGCCGGCGACCGATCGAGGACCTCGCGGATCACCCGGGCCAGCGTTTGCGCGGTGTAGGGCTTGGGCAGGAAGTCGTTCACTCCGACTCGGGCCACCTTGGCAACGTTCTCGGAGACATCGAGTCCACTTACGGCAACGATTCGGACGGCCGGATTGAGGCGCTTGAGTACCTGGATGGTGGCCTCGCCGTCCATGACGGGCATCATGATGTCGGTGAGTACTACCGCGATCTGGTGCCCCTGTTTGGCGTAGAGGGCCACCGCCTCGGCCCCATCACTGGCGGTGATTACCCGATACCCGATGGACTCGAGGGTGCGCTTCGTGATCAGGCGGATGGCGGCTTCGTCGTCGACCACCAGGACCAATTCGCTGCGGCCGCGCGGCAGCTCTTCGGGGTGGGAGGGCCCGGCCTGAGCGCGGAATGTATTGGCATCGGCCGGCAGGTAGACCTTGAAGCTCGTACCCCGGCCTACTTCGCTGTCCACGGTTATGAAGCCCCCGTGGCCCTTGACGATCGCCTGGACGGTGGCGAGG
Organism: uncultured Verrucomicrobiota bacterium; assembly: GCA_903960515.1. Taxonomy (GTDB): domain Bacteria; phylum Verrucomicrobiota; class Verrucomicrobiia; order Opitutales; family Opitutaceae; genus CAJCBL01. Next base: position 1,615 of record CAJCBL010000333.1, on the reverse strand, counting down.
CCCAAGCCGGTGCCTTTCCCGAGCTCCTTGGTGGTGAAGAACGGATCGAAGATGTGCTCACGGATTTCCAACGGTATCCCGAGACCGGTGTCGCTTACCAGAAGGAGCACATAGCGGCCCACGTTGGCCTCCCGGCTGGTGCCGGCGAATTGGGCGTCGAGAGCGAAGTTGGTGGCAGCCAACGTGAGGATGCCGCCGTGGGGCATGGCATCGCGGGCGTTGACGGCGAGATTGAGCAGGACCTGGTGCAACTGGGTGGGATCGCCCGTGATGGGCCAGAGATCGCCGGATACACGGATGGTGATCGTGATGTCGCGCGGAAATGTCGCGCTGATGATGCTTCGCAGTTCGTCGATGAGGTCCCTGAGCCGGATCGGGAGCCTCTGGCCCTCAATGCCCCTGGCGAAGGAGAGCACCTGCCGCACGAGATCGGCGCCGCGGCGGCAACTGGTTTGAATGCTGTCGATGACCGCGTTCGCCTCCGGATCGTCGACCGAATCGGCCCGCAGCAGTTCGAGGGACATCATGATGGGGGTGAGGACATTGTTGAGGTCGTGGGCGATGCCGCCCGCCAACGTGCCGATGCTCTCCATGCGCTGGGCTCGCAGGTATTGGGCTTCCAGTTTCCGCTGCTCGGTGCGGTCGCGCATTCCCCCGACCATCCGCACCCCCTTGCCTGCGGCGTCGCGGATGATGTAGCCGCTGTCCTGCACGAGGGCGTAGCTCCCGCTCTTGCACCGGAAGCGGTATTCATCGGTCCAGGCTTCCAGCCCCCGATCGATAGCCTGGTGGATGCCCTCGATCACCCGATGGCGCTCGTCGGGGTGGATGCGCCCAGTCCAGGACTCGATGCCTGGCTCAGTGGCGCCCGTGGTGTATCCGAAAGTTGTCTTGAATCCATCGCTCCACCAGAGCAGGTCGGTCATCAGGTCCCAGTCCCAGACTACGTCGCTCACGGCGCGCGCGACCAGTTTGAACCGCGCCTCGCTCTCCCTTAGCGCTGCGTCGGCGAGCTTGCGGGCCGAGATGTCGCGAATGTTGCATTGGATCACCTGGCGGTCGCCCTCCTGGTAGACGTTGCTGATGAACTCGACATATACCCTCCCGCCGTCCTTGGTTTTGAGCGGCAGATCGTCGTAGCGTACGTATCCGGTCTGTAGCAGCTCACTGAACGACGACTGGCTGGCTGCGGCATCCTTGTAGAGGCCGATCTCGAACAGTTCCTTGCCCAAAAGATCCTTGTGGGCGTAGCCCAGGAGTTGGACCAGGAACGGATTCGCATCGATGATCTGGCGGGTCTCCGGATCCACAATGAGGATCCCATCGCGGGCGGCCTCGAACAGGCGACGGTAACGCAACTCCGACAGGGTAAACTCAGGCATGATCATGGATGGATTCTCTTCTGGATCGGGTTGAAGGGGGAGGCCCTGAGGGTACGCCGGCGCGTGGTATTGAGGCAGTGGGTATTCACCCACCAGCACTCGGGTTTTGCGGGCCCTCCTGTGCCGCAGCTTGCGCGAGGTGTAAGCGGCGGGGTGATCGCCCCGGCCTCGCCCCGCCGCATCGCGGGAACCCGGGCCCTACTGGCACCAGAGGTGCAACGCCTCGGGGCCGG
>CAJCBL010000332.1 GCA_903960515.1 uncultured Verrucomicrobiota bacterium | reverse complement strand
TGAGGATTTCGACCCCACAAAACTCCGCCACCAACCAGAGCTGACGTCGCAGGATTTCCTTGGCCGGGTCGTTGATGAGGCGCTCTCCCGCCACCACCCGAGTCATGCAGTGGTAGGCTGCCGGTCCCTCCTCAGGCGAAACCTTGATACGCCCCAGCCTCATAACGTCGGAAACCTAGTCCCAACGGGGCTTATGTCTAAGATTTCTAACCTGTCCCTTCTCCGGAAAACACCCGAACTGTCGGCGAGCGCCGATACCAAACCATTGGGCTGCCGCGCCACCTCAACCGACCTCTTCCCCGGCGTGCTACCGCTTGCCAAGGGCCCGCGGATTCCCCTCTGTGGCACCTGCGCGGCTTTCGCCGGCCGGAGAGCTGGATCGACGAAGTGCCGCGCCCTCGGACCGCCGCCGTACCCGAATTCCCCCTCCTTCCATGAAATCCTCCCGCTCGCTCCTCTCCTCCGTGGCGCTGCTGATGCTGCCCTTGGCCTCCCTCGCCGCCGCTCCCGCCGCTGGCACGCCCGTGGAGGCCCCCGCCCAGGCCCAGGCAAGCACGGCGCCGGCGGACGCGCCCAAGACATTCGCTCAGTCCCTGCAGAAGGCGGGGGTGAAACTCACCGCCGGCCCGGCCAAGGTAGCGCTGGGCAACGTGGCGGAATACGACCTGCCGGCCGGCCAGCACTTCGTGGGCGCCGAGTCGCTCGACCTGTTTTTCAAGCTCACCAAGAACATGCGCGGCGGCAACGAGGTGGGCGTCGTCCTTTCCGACGAGCACTGGATGATGTTCTTCGACTACGACGAGGTCGGCTACGTGAAGGACGACGACAAGGACAAGCTCGATGCCGACAAGTTGATGAAGGCCCTCACCGAGGGGCAGGAGCGCGGCAACGCCCAGCGCAAGGAGCAGGGCTGGGACGAAATGAGGCTCGTGGGCTGGGCCGCCGCGCCCCACTACGACGAGAAGACCAACAACCTGAAATGGGCGCTCAAGCTCTCCTCCTCGGCCGACAACTACCAGGAGGTGTGGATCAACGAGAGCATCCGCCTGCTCGGCCGCGGCGGATACATGAACGTGACCCTCGTGGCCAACCCCGAGCTCTTCGCCGACGCCTCCCGGGCGGCCGGGGCCCTGCTGGCTTCGAACTTCGCGTACAGCTCCGGGCAGAAATATGCGGAGTGGAAGCAGGGCGACAAGGTGGCCGCCTACGGCCTCTCTGCGCTGGTGCTCGGGGGCGGCGCCGTGGCCGCCGCAAAGATGGGCCTGCTGAGCAACCTGGGCGTGCTGCTGGCCAAGGGCTGGAAGGTGGTCGTGCTCGGGGTGGGCGCGCTGGGCGCCGGCATAGCCAAACTTTTCCGCCGTGTCTCCGGCTCGCAGCCCAAGGAATAGCCGTGCCCGCCGGCGCGGGTTTCCTGCGCCGGATGTCGCCCCCTTGCCCCGCGCCCGACCATACCCATGCCAACACGATGGATCACCAGCCGGGCCGGCGGGCGCATGTCCGTTGCAGGCGCGTGCTTGCACGCGATCTCCCTCTGGCCCCGTGTACCGGAGTATTCCCTACGACATCGCCCGGAATCGCGTGCAAGCACGCTCCTGCAAAGAAGCAGCCCAGCCTAACCCATGTCCGACTGGCCCCTCATCGTCGCGGTATTCTGGGCCTCGTACCTGCTCGACGGCCTCCACCGGTCGCGGCGGGCGCGCCCGGCCCTGGTGCGTGCTTTCCCGGGACCGGCAGTGGCTCGGCAGATGCCGCTCCAGTGGCCGGCGCCGCTCCCGTGGGCGTGGCGCTTCTGGGCCGACGATCCGCCCTTCGCCCTTTCGCCCGGAGGGATATGCAACCAACCGGTGGGTACCGCCGGCCGGCCCGCGGAGCCGGCCCTGTTCACCGCCGTGTGGGGCTGGGAGGAGATCGAGACCGTGGTCGAGCGCGGCGGCTGGCTTCTGGTCAACGGGAAGCCGTTCTGCCCGGCCGTGGCCTCGTACCCGGCTACCGAGCTCATGCGCCTCGCTGCGACGCTGCGGGATCAGGATACGGCGAGGCGCGCGGCGCTGCTGCGGCGCTGGCTCGCGCTCCAGTATCGCCCCGCGCACTGGGCGCGGCGGCTGCGGCTGGTGCGGCGAGTGAGCCGCTGGCCGGTGGCGGCCAACACGCTCGCCCTGGCGGCCTTCGCCGCTGCCAGCCCCTTCGCGCTGCCCACCGGGATGCTGTTGCGCAAGGAGGTGGCCGAGGGTCTCGCGGGGTATGTGCCGGGCGTACTGGCGGTAGGTACTATGGCCTTTGTCGTGGGCGTGGTGCTGGCGGTAATGGCGGCACGGCGACTGCGGCGCTGGCTCGTGCCGGGCACTGTGAAGACGATTCTGGTGGCCTCGCTGTTCCCCCCGCAGGGCCTGCGCTGGCGACGGGTGATCACCGATGCGATGCAGCCGGTGCCGCATCCGCTGCTCGCAGCGCTGGCCGGCGGCGGACTCGCAGCGCGGAGGGAGGCGGCGTTTGCCACGTTGGCGGACCTGCGCTGGCCGCTGCCGTTGCCGCAGCGTGGAGACACCGGGCGCATCGCGGAGGCTACAGCGATCCGGGCGTGGCATGCCGGGGAATTCGAGGGGGTGCTGCGCCAATGGCTGGCGCAGGCCGGGATTGATGCGGAGGAACTATTGGCGCAGCCGGTTCCGGACGGTGCGTCGAGTTGCGCCTATTGCCCGCGTTGCCGGTCGCAGTTCACCCGGATCGACGGCAGTTGCCCGCGCGGCATCGCGCTGGTGGCGCTGAAGCCGAGGACGCGGCAAGGGACAAGTAACAAGTAGCAAAAGACAAGTGACATGGGCTGGGCGGGTACGAGCACGCTGCCTACGGGAAGGGGGTAGGGGTAAGGACGGCGCTCCGGCACCGTCTGCGGACGCCGGCGGAGCGGCGTCCCTACCTCGGCGGATTGCCGGGCGCGCCCAGTTTCGGAGTGCGTTGGGGGGGGGTGGCGGGCAAAGTGGCAGGCACCGCGTGACCTTGCTCGAATACACTCTCTTCGCCTTCGCCTCGCTGTTCGTAATCGTAGACCCGATAGCGATCGTGCCGGCGTTTCTGGTGATGACTGCGCGCGACACCCCGCAGGCGCAGAACCGGATGGCCTTCCTCGCCTCGGCGGTGGCGGCGGGGGTACTGGTGGGCTTCGCGCTGGTGGGCAAGTGGGTGTTCCAACTGCTGGGCATCACGATGGCGGCCTTCCAGATCGCGGGCAGCGTGCTGCTCTTCCGGATCGCGCTGGACATGCTCTACGCCAACCGGGCGCGCGACCGCCAGAGCGACGAGGAGGTCGAGGCCGGCGCGGCCAAGGACGACATTGCGATCACCCCGCTGGGCGTGCCGATGCTCGCCGGCCCCGGTGCGATCTCCACCTCGCTGATCCTGCTCGGGCAGGCGCGCGGGCTGATGCAGCACCTGGCCCTGCTCGCCTGCATCCTGGCGGTGTCGGGGCTCTCGTATCTGATTCTTCGCTTCGCCAGCAAGGGGGCGCGGCGGGTGAACCCGCTGGTGCTCAAGCTGGTCACCCGCATCATGGGCCTGCTGTTGGCGGCGGTGGCCGTGCAGTTCGTGATCAACGGCCTGCTGCAGACGCCGTTCTTCGCGAAGTAACCGCAACCGGGAGACGGACCGCCTGGCCGCCGCAGCACGCGGCGCGGCAAGGGCGGCGAGCCGACTGCCTGCCCCACGGGCCCCTTTTCTGCCGTGGCCCAACACCCAAGACCGGACCACCGAAGCCGCAGCCCCTTCGCCGCTGCATAACCGCAGGCAAGCCCAGCGCCACACTCACGGAAAACCCCAAAAGACCGAGCTAAACTCCAGGGCCGGGGCGCCGCCCCGGCCGGAGGCGCTCACCCCAGATTCATCGGACGCGCCTGGGCGTGCCTCTCCGTGCGACGGAAGGAGAGCGTGTACCGGGACTCCAACTCCGGATGGCCGGCCACCGACACAAGCAGGACAAAGCGCCCCACCCCAAGCTCGGGCAGGACGAGGTGTGCGCGAGGGCCACAGACGTTGGTGTTGCGCGCACCGGCAGGGCTTTTCCACGACAACAGCGGGATGCGCCGGTCGCCCGCTTCGATCACGGCCTCCACCGCGAGCGAGGGCAGCGGCACGTAGCGGTCGTTGAGCAGCCAGAGCTCGGGGTCGAAGATATCGCCGGGCCCCCATTGGAAGCGGGCAATCCTGGCGCTGGCCAGGACCGGGCGGCAGGAGGCGGCCACGGCGGGCAGCGAGGCCTTCGGCTCGGCGGGCCAGCAAACGAGACTCAGGTTGGCGGCGGCCGGCCAGGGTTCGACCAGGCACCAGTTGAGCGCCATCGAGGCGCGGGGCTTCTGCCGGCGGGCCTCCTCGTATACGCCGCGCAGCCCCTCGCCCTGCATCCACTGGCTGAGTTCAACAAGGCGCTCCAGCGAGTCGATCGGGCCGAAATAGCGCTGGAGCACCGGCAGGCAGAGGTGGTGGCCGGGCGTCCAGGATTCGAAGGCGTGGTGGTGTTTCCAGGAACCGGAGGCGCGCGGCGGCCAGAGCTCCCCGGGCGGCAGGATGCGGCGCAGGACGTCGGCGTTGGCCGCCCCGGGCACGGCGAATTCGGTGTAGGCGGTGGCGGCGCATTGCTGGAACATCGACCACACCTCACGCGAGGTCTCCTGGTCCCAGAACACGTAGTGCCCGTGGGCCATGCCGCCCACCGGCGAGGTGGGCAGGAAGGGGGTGGCCGCGTCGAGCTCAAGGCAGTTGCGGTCGAGCAGGCGCAGCACCAGAGCCTGGTCATCCATGCCGGACCAATTGTTGAAGAGCTCGTTGCCGCCGCACCAGAGCACGATGCAGGGATGCGGGCGCAGGCGCCGCAGGATGGTGCGCGACTCGCGGTCGACGACATCGAGATACGCCTTGGCGTCCGGATAGCGGTTACAGGCGAGGGTGAACTCCTGCCAGACCATCAGGCCTAGCTCGTCGGCGAGGGTGAAGAAGGGTTCCGGCATCACCGCTGCGCCGCCCCAGCAGCGCAGGATGTTGAAGTGCGAGTCGCGGGCGAGGCGCAGCAGAGGCTCCAGGCGGGCGGCGTCGATGGTGCAGGGGAAGATCTCGGGGGCGACCCAGTTGGAGCCCTTCGCGAAGACCCGGCGGCCGTTGATCTCGAGGGTGATCGGGGCCTCGGTGCGCGGTTTGGGGAAGGAGTGGCCGGCGGGGGTGTTCCACTGCCCGGGATACTGCACGAGGCGGGCGCGGCGGAAGCCGGTGCGCCAGCGGCGCTCGGCGCGCACCGCGCCGGCGGCGTCCACGAGCCGCACGACGTGGGTGTAGAGTGGTTGCAGGCCGTGGTCGTGGGGCCACCAGAGCTCGGGCCAGGTGAGCTCGTCGCGCCAGGTGAGCTCGGCCTTGTTGGCGGGCAGTTCGCGTTCGAGGACGATGCGCTCGCCATCCGGTGCGAGCAGTTGCCAGTGCAGCCGTGCGCCGGCTTGGGGCTCGAGGAGGCAACGCAGGTCGAGGGTGGCCGCCGAGAAGTTGTCGTTGAGGCGGTAGGTGCCCTCGGCGCTTTCCAGGCGTAGGGGCGGATGCGCGACGACGGCGGCCGGTTGCCACAGACCGAGCGGGATCAGGCGCGGGTGGAAATCCCAGCCATAGCTGACGGGCGGCTTGAAGGCGCGATTGGCCTGGGAGCGGTCCTCGGGTGAAAGGCGCGACTTCGGGGCGGGCTCGAAGCGCACCGCCAGCTCCACGGCGAGGCCGGCGTGTGCGGTGAGGTCTACGGCGAATGGCGAATACATGCCCTCCTGCTCGTGGACGACGGTCCCGTTGAGCAGCACGGCGAAGCGGTAGTCGCCCCCGCCGGCCTCGAAGCGGACAACCCCGTAGGGCTCGGGGGCGGGCACGGTGAAGCGGGTGCGGTAGGTCCACCATACGTCCTCCATCCAGCGGTAGCGCAGGGACTCCTCGGCAAGCCAATACGGTGGCCAGTCCTCGGCGCGTGCCCAGTCAAGCTGGACAGCGCCGGGCACGGCGGCGGGAATCCAACGTTCAGGGAGAGCGTCGTGCGAGGGGGCGTGGCCGAGTTGCCAGTCGAGTTGCATGGAGGGGGGTGGAGCCAACACGCAGGCTGGCGGGTGGCAATCCCTGGGGCGAGGGGGCGGCGGCGGGCCGGCGGGCGACCGGAGTAGACCTGGGTGTGCGCAAGCGTGGGTGAATTCCGCCCACTTCGCGCAACAGCTCTCCGCGCCCTTCGAGCGGCTACACGCACGGCGCGGCCGACCGTTTGCCCTCACGGCCGTGAGGGCGAACGGTTGGCCGCGCCCCAACGAGGATTCCTGTGAGCTTTGCCGCCGGCCTGGGGGAGGGCATGGACCGGCCCACCGGCTCAAGTCGCCGAAGACCAGTCCACCGTTCCCAACGTTCACGTCCAATCGCACACCGCGCCTCCAGGATGTGGATGAACCCGATCAGCTACCTGCAATTCAGCACTATGGGTGAGCGTTCCCGGTTTCGAATTGTGCAATCAGGGGAGCACGATGCTTGCCGCGCGATAGGCACACATGGGGGGAGGCTATTCGCCGGGAGACCCCGACGGCGGTGGCCGGCGAAAATCGGGTATTCGTTCGGGCCCCCAGCACGTGCTTGTCCCCATCCGGTTTCTCTCGGCGAGAGGCGGGAATGTGGCGCGCTGCTTGGGTCGCGCCCATCGGCCTTTGCGTGAATCCTCAGTGGGGAACTTGAACGGTCCTGGTGGTTTTTGATCGAATTCCGCGCCCCGGCCTGCTCAACATCTTGGCGACGCGATACGCGGCGTCGCGCTGGGGTGAGGCGGACGATGCCGGCCCCGGAGCGAACCACGCGCACGCCATGTGACCCGATGCCCCCCGCTCCGCCCAACGAACGTGCCTCCCTGCTCCTCGTCGAAGAATGCTTCGCGGGTGCTGATGCCCGTTTTGTGGAGGCGCTGCGCAAGGTGACGTCGCCCAAGTTCCTCGCCGCCTTTGCGGACCGATGGAAGAAGGATGCCCGGCCCTGGGCGCGACAACAGCTCTTCGCCTATCTCGACCAGCCGCTCGACTGTCCCGGGCACCAGCCGCTGGCGAAACGGCTCTTCAAGGACGCCGAGGCCCGTCGCGACGATGAGCTCATGGCCGCCTTCCTCGCAGCGTTCGACACCCTGGTGCGGCGCGCCCGTCGTTCCCGTTGGCATTGGGATCGGACGACGCGCACAGCCAGTGAGGAGGAATACCTGGCAGTTCCTTCGGATGTGCTCCCGCGCGATCCGGTGCAGGTCCTCGTGCATCCGAAGACCGGGGAGCGCATTGTCGTGGCCAAGACAGGCCGGCGGATCCAGCGCGGCCGGCTGTTCACCCATCGCACTCGCCATTACCTGCGGCGGCGGGCGTGGCGCTACTTCCGGTGGCTGGGTTACGCGCGGCCGGCCGATTATCCGGCCGCTATCGTTCCCGCCCTGCGCCGCTTCCACGATGCCGATCTCGCGAAGGGCGAGGCCATCCTCGATAGCTGGGCGCTGCTGAACGTCTGCTTCCGCGGCTGCAACGCGCTCGAATTCCATTCCGTCCACTTGCGCCTCAAGCCCGGCCGCTCCCTAGCCGAGCTGCGGGCCGCCCCGCGATTTCCCGCCGCCTGGGAGACTCCGGTGGCGGCCAAGCTGTTGCTCGCCCTGGTCGCACAGGCCCCGGCCCAGCTCGTGCGATTGTGGGCGATGGATCTCTTCCGGCAGGTGCGGGTGAAAGCTTCCCCGGAGATCCCTGCGGAGGACCTGCTCGGCCTGTTCGACCATGCGGACGAACGGGTGCAGCAGTTCGGCGCCGAGCTCTTCGAGACCCAACCGGGGCTGGACAAACTGCCGGTGACGATTTGGCTCCGATTGCTGGGTACGCGCAATCTCACCGCGCTCGCCCCCCTCTGTACCGATTTTTTGAAACACGTCTCCGGCGAGCGACTCACGCTGGCTCAATGTCTCGAGCTTGCCCGGGCGCAACCGGTGCCGGTGGCGCGGCTGGGGCAGTCGTTACTCGCGGCGCGCACGATCCCAGCGGCAGAATTCCCTGCGCTCGCCGCGCTGGCGGAGGCGCGTTGTCCGGCCGTGGCCGGTGAACTCGCCACCTGGGCGCTGGGCCGTTTGGGTGCCCGTGAATACTACGAGGTCGAGGCGGTATCGCGTTTCTTGGACAGCCTCGAAGTGGCGACGCGCGAGGCCGCATGGGCCTGGTTGCTCGCCGGTTCGGCGGGCTACGACGATCCAGTGCTCTGGAGTCGGTTGGCTGAGACGCCGTTCGACGATCTCAAACTCAAGCTGGTCGACCGGCTGGCGCTGCGCGTGAAGCTGCCCGCGCTCTCGGCGGATCAGCTGGCGCCGATCTGGTGTGCGGTGCTGCTCGGCGTGCATCGGGGGGGGCGCCAGAAACTCAAGGCGGTGCGCGACATCGCCGCCGCGATCGTGGACAATCCCGCCCAAGCGGTGCCGTTGCTTTCCGTGCTCTCAGTTGCGGTACGCTCGGTGCGCGGGCCGGAGCGGCGGGCCGGGCTCGCGGCGGTAATGACCGTGGTGGCCCAGCGCCCGGAACTGGCGGCGCAGGTGCGCACGCGTTTGCCCGAGCTGAGTTTTGTGGATGCGGAGGTGGCAGCGTGAACTTCCCGTTTTCCTACCTTGGCCGCAGCGGCCTGTCGGGCCAGACGCTCAGCTTCGCCCCGAATCTGGCGCGTGTGCCGGTGGCGTTCGATGCCGCGCTGCGGCGCCCGCAACGGTTTCGCGAGGCGATGTCGGCGCTGCACGAGGTGGTGGTCAGCGACCTGCGTTTCAAGAAGCGCGACAAATCCGGCTACGAGGCGTGGAAAGAGGCGGAGCTCGGTCGCGTGCGTGCGGTCCGCTCGGATGCGCTCCAGCAGGCGAAGGCCGATGTGCTGGCACGGCACGGCTCGCCGGTGCCGGCCGATCTCGAGAAACAGTTCGGCCAGGCGTGCGAATCCTACTGGGGCGCGCGGCAGAGCTACGCCACGCATTTGCGCGAGCACGACATGGATCTCTGGCGCAAGCTCATGCCCTGCGATCCGGTGATCACCGTCGCGGACGACGTCGTCTTCTTCGAGTGTTTCTCCGCCGACGAGTCGAGCTACGGCTGCCTGACGGTGAACCGCGAGGACGGCTTCGGTGCCTCGTCGCAGCTCCAGTTGGGCACCACGAACGTCGACTACTCGTGGGACCTCTACAACCACTTCCAGGGACTGCGTTCGTACCGCGAGACGCGTTTCCGCATCGATCCGGCGGGCTTCGACGTGGCCACCCACGGCCACGCCGACTACCGCGAAGAGAAGATCGACCTGCCGCAGGGATGGCTGCGCGGCTTCATGCAACTGCAGGCGGCGATGGCGCTGCCGATGCGGCGCGCAACGCTGACACGCGAGGCAGTCTATTCGCTGCTCGTCTGGCTGAAGCGCCACAAGGCCCGCACCAGTCCGCGCGCCCTGCGGTTCGAACAGGCGCCGGGCCAGCCGCTCGCGCTCGTCCTTGAACCATGGGAACAGCGGATCCCCGTGCACGGCGGCGCCACCGAGGGCGAGTGGGGCGAACCGGTGCGCATCTGGGGACGCCAGCGGCTGCTCGCGCTGGCTCGGCTGCTGCCACTGGTCGAGCGGCTCGATGTGTATTTGCTCGGCACCGGCTACCCGAGCTTCTGGGTCGCGCACATGGGCGAGATGCGGCTCACGCTCGGCCTTTCCGGCTGGACGGCTAACGATTGGACGCACGGCTCCTCGCTCGATGTGCTGGCTCCGCCCGTGGCGCCCGCGCCCCACGAGATCGAGGCGACGGCGGTGTTTCTCCAGCGGAACCGGTCCGCAAAGTTTGCCGACATCGATGCTGCCGGGGCGCGCTCGCCGGGCGCAACCGCAGCGGCCCTCAACCGGCTCGCCGGCGCCGGACAGGTGATCCACGACCTCGCGGCCGGCGTGTATCGTTGGCGGCAGATCATGTCGCGCGCCCTGGGCGAGGCCGAGCTCGGCCCGGAAAACGAGGAGGTGCTCGCTTCGCGCGAGATTCTCCGGCTCGGGCGGGCCGCGCTCGAGTCGCGGGTGGCGGCACCGAGCGGCGGCACGATCTACCTCGGCAAGGCCGAGTCGAAGCCCGTCGAGCTGCTGATCGATGCCGACGGGCGCATCAAGCGGGGGCGTTGCCTCTGCGGACATTTTCGCAAGGCGGGACTGCGCATGGGACCGTGCCGGCATCTGCTGGCCCTGCGCACGCTCGCCCTCAATCCCGCACCTGCGGATACGGCGGCGCGCGACTGGTACAACCGGTTGCGTGCGCAGGCCGAACAGAAAGGAGGCGTGTGAGGTAACCCTTAAGAGAGTGGCGGGCCGGCGCTTGCTGAGACCACCATGCTGCGGCGTTCCGCCGCGGTTGCGTTTGCCTAGCCATGCTTCCCCACGACCGTTGTTCGTTTGGCACCGCAGGCCACTATGCGCCTCGGCCAAGACGACCCAAGGGTCCCGCGGCGCATAGTGGCCTGCGGTGCCTTGGTTAACGGCCGCGGTCCTGAGCGAGTAGTCAACAAGACCGCCCGCCACTCTCTTCCCTTTTCGCCTTACGCGCACCATACCATGGGGTTGTTCTCCGCCCTGTTTGGCTGGCTCTACAAGAGCTCCAACGCCGATGCCGCGAGCCGGCCGGCCAGCCGCGTACCCGCCGACCGAGCACCGGAGGGCCAGCCGTATCGCGCGCCGCCCGCGGGCGGCGCCGCAGGGCGGCCGGTGACGACGGCGCCGAAGGCCGCAGGCCCGGCCAAGCTCAACCTGGATGCCGGTCAGTTTACTCCGCTGAGCCCGGAGGAGGTGAAGAAGCGCGCCTCCAGCCTGAGCTGGAACTGGTCGACGGTGAATTTCGACCGGCGCGACCAGATCCCGTCGTCGGCTGAGCCGCGCACGGCATTGATCGACCGCGCGCTTGTCGCGCAGGGCCTGCTCACCCCCGAGCAACTCGTGCAGATCCACGAAGTGGGGGCGCAAATGGCCGCGTTGCGACCGGAGCTGGCCAATATCCACACGATCGCGAACGACGCCGTCGCCGCCGATGCGGCGGAGCGTCGTTTGCGCAAGGAGGCGAAGCAGGCCGAGTCCGCGCGGCGACGCACCGAGCACTCTGCGGCGGTCGCGCACCGCAAGGCGACTGACATCGTTTTCCTAGGGCGCGGCGTCTCCGGCGGGCTGGCCGACCGGCGGGCGAACATCGAGCGGCTGCAGTTGCTGGGGCTGCCGCTGCTCGCCACGCCCGCGGACATCGCGCAGGCCATCGGACTGGAGGTCTCACGCCTGCGATGGCTGGCGTTCCATAGCGAGGCGAGCGCCGTTTCCCATTACGTGCGTTTCCGGATCCCCAAAAAAAGCGGCGGCACGCGCGAGTTGGCTGCGCCACACCGCGACCTCGCCCGCTGCCAAGACTGGATCCGGCGCAATATCCTCGACCGGGTGCCGCTGCACGATGCCGCGCACGGCTTCGTCGCCAAACGCAACACACTCACCAACGCCACGCCGCATGTGCATCGCGCTGTGGTCGTAAATGCGGATCTCAAGGACTTCTTCCCGAGTATCACGTTTCCACGCATCAAGGGCGTATTCCAGCAGCTCGGGTATTCGCCCGCTGCGGCCACGGTGCTCGCGCTGCTCTGCACGGAGTGCCCGCGCACGGCAGTGAAATACGAGGGGCGTGAGCTCTGGGTGGCGACGGGGCCGCGCGGCTTGCCGCAGGGAGCGTGCACCAGCCCGGCGTTGAGCAATCTCGTCGCCCGCGGGCTGGACGGCCGTATTGCCGGTCTGGCGCGCAAGCTCGGCTGGGCCTACACCCGCTACGCCGACGACCTCACCTTTTCGACCGACGCCGAGGGCGCGCCGAAGACGGCGTGGTTGCTTGCGCGGCTCCGGCATATTGTTGGCGAGGAGAACTTTGTCGTGAACGAGAAGAAGACGCACGTGCAGCGGCCGAACTCGCAGCAGAGCGTCACGGGCATCGTGGTGAACCAGCACCCGAACGTATCGAGGGAAACGGTGCGCCGCTTGCGTGCGATCCTGCACCGCGCGAAGACCGAGGGCTTGGCGGCGCAGAACCGCGAGGAGCATCCGCATTTCGCCGGCTGGGTGCGCGGCATGATCGCCTATATCCAGATGGTGAATCCGGATCGCGGGCGGGAGTTGCTGGCGGATTTCGATGCCCTGCCGCAGGGAAGGTGAGGAATCTTGTCAGAAGGCATTCCACGTCACCGCGTGGGGCACCGAGACCCGATGGAGGCCGAGAGTATGATGCCCTTTCAGTTTGGCTACGCCCATCAGCAGGGCGGTCCAGGCGAGCGGTTTGAAGCGTGCCCGCGCTGCAGCACAAGCGGCGGGATCATCGACCAGACCATCGACCAACTGGGGAGAGAAGTCGTCCCAGTAACCGACCTCGATGCTCATTTTCGTGCCGCTGAAGAGGCACACGAACGCGAGTTGCGTGCCCTCCTCGGTGAGTGCGCGGGGGAGCAGATGGAGCGGCTCGGTAGTGATCCATAAAGCGGGGATGCTACGCTCGCCGCGGGCGTTGAGGTTGGTGAAGGTCGCCACCAAACACTGTTCTCGATCAACAATGATCGACGGGCAGAGGCATCCGGATTGGAGATGCTCCCGCGTTCGCAACCAAAGCCGGGCGTACGGCGCGGCGCAGTAGTGGCCCAGCAGATCTGGAGCGGCGTAGGGGTGGATCGCAAAGACCATGGGAGGGGCGACATTCGCGGATTGCAGGGGGGGAAATCGCGAATGCCGAAATATCGAGGCCCCGGAGGCCCGGCGAATTGAACCGGGCCGGGAGGTTGCAAGTCTCTGGTTCAACGGCCCTTCAAACCGGAAAAGCGAGCTCCGGCCTCCACTTCCCCCATTTCGGGCGGTCCCCGGGCAACTGCGACTTTTTCCTCGTCCACCCTTGGGGAAGCCGGCAAGTTGTCCGTTTTCCCACGATCATGCACTTCCTTCAAGAGACCGACTTCTCCACCGCGCAGGCGCGGGCCGTGTTCAACTCGGCGGAGAAGTTCAAACGGCTCCGCTCCACCGAGCGGCCCGCGGTGCTTGCCGGGCAGACCTGGGCGATGATCTTCGCCAAGTCCAGCACGCGCACCCGCGTCTCCTTCGAAGTCGGTATCCATGAGCTGGGTGGCAATCCGCTTTTCCTCAGCAAGAACGACATCCAGCTCGGCCGCGGTGAGAGCATCGCCGATACCGCGAGGGTGCTTTCCCGTTACGTGCACGGACTGATCGTGCGCACCTTCGACCAGTCCGAGGTCGAGGAGCTGGCCAAGTGGGGCACGGTGCCCGTGGTCAACGCCCTCACCGACCTGCTCCACCCCTGCCAGATCTACGCCGACGCCTTCACGCTGGCCGAGCGCTGGGCCCAGGGCGGCGACCTGCTCGACTCGCTGCGCGGGCGCAAGGTGGCGTTCCTGGGGGACGCCGGCTGCAACATGGCCAACTCCTGGCTCCTCGGCGCCAACCACTTCGGCATGCAGGTTTCCGTGTGCGGACCGAAAGGTTACGAGCCGGGTCCCGCCGTGCAGGCGCTCCTCGCCAAGAACGGCTGGGCAGGCCGCAACCAATACACCACCGACCCGCGCGAGGCCGTGGCCGGCGCCGATGTGGTCTACACCGATGTGTGGGTGAGCATGGGCAAGGAGGCCGAGTCGGCCGACCGGCTCAAGGCGATGGCCCCCTACCAGGTGACCGCCGCGCTCATGGGCCAGGCCAAGCCCGACGCCTATTTCATGCACTGCCTGCCCGCCTACGCGGGCAAGGAAGTGGCCGCCGAGGTGCTCGAGTTGCCGCGTTCGATCGTGTTCGACCAGGCCGAGAACCGCCTGCACATGCAGAAGGCCATCCTCGCCACGCTCGCTCAGGCGCCGCGGTAACCCGCGGGCCTCCCTTCCGGCCAGTCGCGCCAACGGGCGCAATACATCCGTGACGACGGAGGGGGCACACGATCGTGTACATGCAGTTCAGATGGCGGGTACGGGCCCGGCGACCGGACCTTCGTTGTAGGGTCCGTCCCAGTTGTGTTCCGTACCGGGGAACGCCGGTTGCCAACCGGACCTGCGCGCTCCGCTGACGCTGACTGCAGAACGATGAACGCGGAACACAATCCTCCGATCCCCGAATTTCTGCATTCCGCACTCCCCGTTCTGGCTTAGCTCTGCTGCTCGCAAGGTCCTCGCTCACCGACAGACACGCTTCAGTCTCCTGTTCCCGGGTTCCGGGTACATCCTTTTCAGCCTTTCTGTAAACGGACCCAACCCCACCGCTGAAGGACATATCAGAACAGTAACCATTCTGTCGTAGGAGCGCGCGGCACGCATTTTGTGTTTGGACACGCGTGCAGCACGCTCCTGCGAGGTGCACCGAAGCACCAATTCACCCAAGGTTGGAAAACCGCCTCAAATACATGGTTACGGCTGGGCGAACAGTGCGGCCAAAGGCCGGCCGCGATTCGAAAGCCGGAGCTTCAAAATTCCATCACGTAGATGTAGCCGTTGGAGCGCGAACGGAAGTTGCCCGTTGAGAGGTTGCCGTCGTCGACAAGCCGATCGACCTCCTGCATCTGGCCTACGTCCGCAGTGGGCTGGTAGACGGAGATGCCGGCCTTGAAGCCGAACTGCTCGTAGTCCCAGTCCCATACGCCGCCCACCGGGGTCGGGCGGTCTCCGATACCGGAGGGGACATAGGGGATGAACTCGCTGGGGAACCCCGCGCCGCCATCCGGCGGATAGCCTCCCAGCTCCAGGTTGTAGAGCGCGGCGGAGGCACGGAGTTGGCGCAGGTCGTTGGCGAAGGTGTTGTTCTGCGTGTTGCGGCGCACCTTCTGGAAGGCCGGAATCGCCAAGGAGGCGAGGAAGCCGATGATGACGACGACTATCATGATCTCAATGAGCGTGAAGCCTTGGGAGCGCCTGCGGCGGTCCCGATTCGGGAGTGATGGATACGGGTTCATGGGATGATGCGGTCATGGATGATGGAATGATATAATTCTGACCCTTCCTTTGTCGGCTCATTCGGGCCCAACTCAAGGGCCGTCCGCATCAACACACAGTAAAAGCATATAGGGCATCGCCGCGGTCTACATAGGGTGATTTACGGTTCGAGAGCGACGGGACCCCGAGGATTTGCTTTGCCGAGCCGGCGCCGG
>CAJCBL010000331.1 GCA_903960515.1 uncultured Verrucomicrobiota bacterium | reverse complement strand
GCAGGGCAGGAGCATCGGGGTCTGTCGGTCGAGATTGAAGAAGCGGGCGGCCATGGCCTATTAAAATACCGCATGACGTTGCCTGTCAACAAAATATGCAACTATTTTGAACAAAACTCGAAGTCCGACAGGCTGCTAGCGCAGCGGCGCGTTTTGCGGCAGCGTTGCCGCCCATGTTCTTATGGCCACGTCTAGTTATACTTTCTGCCATCGCCGGGTGCGGCGGCACTTGGCTGAATGCTTCGCCCACGATTACCCTGCAGCCTCTGGCGACCGTTACAGTGACCAGCGGGCAGCCTGCTAGCTTTTCGGCGCAGGCTGTCGGCATCGGGTCGATTCGCTGGCAGTGGCGACATTTGGGATTAGTGCTTCCCGGGGAAACGAATTCATCTTTGACCCTCCCGTCACCGAAGGTGGCTGACGCCGGTTTTTATGATGTTGTGCTGACCGACGACACCGGCTCGGTCACCTCGGCTGCGAGCCGGTTGGTTGTGGCACCAGTCGGTGGTTATGCCAACTCGCTCTGGCTGGACACGAGTTTCACGCCTCGCATCGAGGTCGATGGGCGCGTGAACTCGGTCGTTTCGCTTCCCGATGGACGATATTATGTGGCTGGCGATTTCCTGCGCGTCGGTGGCGGGCGTCGAACGAATTTGGCGCGCTTTCTGGCAGACGGATCGCTTGATACTGGGTTTGCCGGAGTGGATCGAGGGATCGCGGGCCCGGTGAATGCGATCGCGCTGCAATCGGACGGAAAGATCGTGATCGGGGGGGAATTCACCCAAGTTGGAGGGGTTCGGAGAAATCGGATAGCACGGCTTAACTCCGATGGCAGCTTGGACACGGCTTTCGACCCGTCTTACGGTTGCGACGGTAGCGTCACTGGGGTGGCGGTTGATCCATCCGGGCGGGTATTGGTGTGCGGAAGTTTTGAGTATTGTGCGGGGTGGCCGCGAAAACGGATTGCACGACTGAACCGCGATGGATCGATGGATCTATCCTTCTTTCCGTGGTTCCCGGGTTCGCCGGAGGCGGGCTCCATAAGCAGCGGCGTCGCTTTCGACGGCCGGGTGAACTGCATAGCGCTACAAACTGATGGCAAGATCGTCCTAGGCGGTTGGTTCGGTGCGTACAATAAGGTCACGCGAAATCACGTCGCGCGGCTTAATCCCGATGGGACTTTGGATGCCGGGTTCAATCCAAGCACGGACATCGCATTCATCGTGAACAGCGTTGCACTTCAACTCGACGGCAAGGTTGTGCTCGGGGGGGGGATGGGAGCACTGGCCGCAGCTATTTGGCCAGACTCAACAGCAATGGGACGTTGGATTCGGGGTTTGGTGTCGGCGCAGGCCCGAATGGGGATGTGTTTAGTATTGTGGTACAGCCGGATGGGCATATCATAGTCGGTGGGGGGTTCACCAGTTTCGGAGCCACGGGGCGCAATCGGATCGCGCGGCTTAATGGCGAGGGGACGGTGGACATGGCTTTCGACCCCGGAACGGGCCTTGATGGGCCGGTCAGTTGTGTCGGTAGCCTGCCTTTTGGGCGAATTCTGATCGGCGGCAGTTTCACCATCGACAACGGTACGCCCGCAGGAGCGGTTGCTCGGCTGGCGGCAAACGGTTCTGTGGAATTCGGCGCCGAGGGCGACTGTCGTGCTGCAGGGCCCGTACAGTCCGTGGTGCCCTTGGCGGATGGAAAGTGGTTGGTTGCCGGCCGCTTTGGCTGGGCGAACGGTGTGCGATGCGACGGGGTAGTTCGGATTTTTGGTGATGGGTCGCTGGATATGAATTTTGTCCCGAATAGTGGCTTCAATGGAGGTGTAACATGCGCTGGAGTGCAGGTCGATGGGAAGGCACTGGTTGCCGGCTATGGCGGGACCGGGTCCACGATCAGGCGATACAACACAGACGGGTCGCTCGACGCGACGTTCGATGTCGGGGCCGGTTTCAACCAAGCTGTGAACTGTTTGTTGGTCCAAACGGATGGGAAGATCGTCGTCGGCGGGGCGTTTACTACCTACAATGGCCATGCTTGTAACCGGATTTTGCGGCTGCACGGCGACGGCTCACTGGACACATCTTTCAACCCTGGAGTCGGCTTTGACGGCAGTGTGTCGAGTGTGGCGCTGCAGCCCGACGGGAAGATTGTTGCCGGTGGTTGGTTCGTGAATTACCGCGGGACCATGCGGGGCTTCATCGCCCGACTCAATAGCGACGCATCGCTCGACACGACGTTTAGTCCAGGGAGTGGCTTCAATGACGCAGTCAGCGGCGTGGTCGTGCAAAGCGATGGGGCTATCGTGGCTTGCGGTTGGTTTTCGGTTTTTAACAACCTCCCCTGCCAAATGCTCGCTCGGCTAAAAGGCGACGGCTCACTTGATGCCGGGTTTCAAGTCTTCGATCTCGCGCGTATCAACGATTTTGTCAAACCGACAATCCAGTACACTGACGACGGGCGCCTGCTGGTTACCGGAGTTTTCGCGTCGCGTGGCGCAGTTGCTCAAAGCAGTATTGCGATGCTCGTCGGCGCTGCACCGGAGAGCTTCGCCGGGTGGCTGGCGCGGTGGCCGGTGCCGGCGAATCGACGAGGAGTGCTCGACGCGCCGGCAGGCGATGGGGTGGCGAATCTTACGAAATTTGCCCTTGGTGTCCCTCCGCTTGACGGGGCGGCGTTGCATCTTCCAACGATTTCAGTGGCCAGCGCCGCAGGCCAAGCTCCGAACATTGCTCTGGTATTCACTAAGAACCGCCGGGCTGAAGGTGTTCGCTATTCGCTGGTAGTATCGGAGAATCTTGTGACTTGGACGGAGGTGCCGAATGTGACTGAGGTGTTGGGGCTGGTGGACGACGGAGCGCAACTTGTCCGAATGCGTGAGGCGGTCCCGCCCCACGCTTCCAGGCGTTTCGCGAAACTGAAAGTTACGCTCGCGGAGCCCTAGCACCGGCGGCCGAGCCACCCCGCATCGATGCATACGGATGCAGCGATGCGGACGTGAGCCCACGCAATTCGGTTGGGCGTATTTCACGTTCTTCCGGCTAGCGCAGCGGCGCGTTTTGCGGCAGCGTTGCCGCCCATGTTCGACCCTGTTGAGAAGCTCAAGGAGTATGTCCGTTGCGCCAGCGTGTCGGCGGACCCGCAGTTCGCCGTCGGCATGAAGCAGGCGCGCGAGTTCATCGCCGGCCTGCTGGCAGAGATCGGCTTTGCCGTCGAGATCGTGCCCACCCCCAAGCACCCTCTGGTGCTCGCCTCCCGCGGCGGCGACCCGAGTTGGCCGCACATCGTCATCTACGGGCACTACGACGTGCAGCCGGCCGACCCGCTGGAGCTGTGGCAGTCGCCGGCCTTCGAGCCGCAGATCCGCGGCAACCGTATCTACGGGCGCGGCACAGCGGACAACAAGGGGCCCTTCCTGGTCCATGTGGCGGCGGTGGCCAAGCTGCTGGAAGCCGAGCCCGACCTGCCGCTGCGTATCACCTTCCTTATCGAGGGCGAGGAGGAGATCGGCAGCCCCAGCTTCCTGCCCTTCCTGCAGGCCCATCGCGACCGGCTGAAGGCCGACTTTGTCTTCCTCTCCGACACCGGCAGCCCGCGCGAGGACCAGATTGTGGTTACCGCCGGCTTGCGCGGCCTGTTCACCTTCGAGATCGAGCTCACCGGCCCCAAGGGCGACCTGCACTCCGGCCTGCACGGCGGAGCGCTGCTCAACCCCCTGCAGGCGCTGGCCGAGCTGTGCGCCTCGTTGCACCTGCCCGACGGCCGGGTGAACGTACCCGGTTTCTACGACGAGGTGAGGCCCGTGCAGGAGTGGGAGCGCGAGGAGCTGCGCAAGCTCGGCACCAGCGGCGCCGAGTATCAGAAGTTTTTGGGCATTCCGGCCTTCCACGCGCCGCCTGGCTACTCGCCCTTCGAGGCCGTGCGCTTCCTGCCCACTCTCGAATTCAACGGGCTGGGCGGCGGCTACCAGGGTGCCGGCAGCAAGACCGTGATCCCCAGCAAGGCGATGGCCAAGATCAGTTGCCGGCTCGTGCCCGACCAGGACCCGGAGGTGGTGAAGGCCCGGGTGTTCCGCGCCCTGCGGGAGCGCTGCCCGAGCGCGGTGACCATGAAGATCATCGACGGCCACAGCGGTGTGCCGTACATCGCGGTGCCTCCGGGCAAGTCGAACACGCCGGCCGACCAGTCGCCGGTGCTCGCCCGCGCCTTCCGCGCTACCGACCGGGCGGTGACCGAGATCTTCGGCAAGCCCCCGCTGTATCTGCGCGAGGGAGGCAGCGTACCGATTATCGGCGACATCAAGCGCGTGCTCGGACTGGATTCCCTCCTGCTGGGCCTCTTTCTGCCCGAGGACAATCTCCACGCCCCCAACGAGAGCTTTCACCTCGGCGTTATGGAGAAGGGGATTCGGGCCTCCGAGCAGATCCTTCGCACCATCGCCCGCGGGTGAGCGGGGGCGGAGCGGCCTTTCCCGGAGTGCCAGCAACTGGCCTCCTCCGCAGAACCGGTCAAAGACCGGGCCTACTCGATCGGCCGTTCGGCAACGCATACCCGCTTTTCGGGCAACAAAAAGCCCCGGTCGCGGGACCGGGGCTGAAAAAAACGGGAAGCAGATTACTGCTTGATGATCACGATCTCTACGCGGCGGTCCTTGGTCATCTCGGCAGCGGTGCCGTTTTCCTTCGCATCGAGGTCGCCCTTGGAGAGGACTTCGAGGCGGACAACTTCCACACCGACCTTGGCGAGGTACTCCTTCACCGCGTTGGAGCGGCGGTCACCCAGGCCGAGGTTGTACTCGGCGGTGCCACGCCAGTCGCAATGGCCTTCGAGGAGGACCTGCTTGCCCTTGTTCTCGGCGCACCACTTGGCGGCCTGCTCGAGCTTCACGCGCTCGCTGGCCTTGATGCCGGAGCGATCGAAATCGAAATACACGGTGGGCAGCACGCCGCGCTCAAGGTTCTCTTCCTTGTAGCGATCCGGGCCCTCGGGCTTTTTCTCGAGGCCGGTACCGAGCGTATCCGGGTTCACGTTGGTCTCAGTCGGGCTGAGGCTCATACCGCTGGGTCCCATGCCGACCGTGGTGGCGGAGGGATCGGGGCGCTTCGGCTTTTTCGGGCAGCCGGCCAGGAGCACGGAGGCTCCGATGAGGATGAAACAAACGAATTTCGAGACCTTGTTCATGGAAAATTAGGGCTTGATCTGAAGGGCCGCGTTTATCCGTAAACCGGTTCGCCGGCGCAAGCACATTGTCGGCGAGATTGCCGCGAGGCGGATTGCAAGTGCGGCGTGGCCTAGATTCCTCGCGGCAACGCCGGCAATTTTGCCGCCGATCATTTGCCGGAGTCGCATGCAGACCGGCAGCCCAAGGCTACGTGCAAGGGATGCCGGTTTCCGGGCGGGATTCGCTCGGCCGGGCTGAGCCGCAACTCTGGAGTCCGAGTGTAGGGTGGCCCTCGCTGCCGGACCTCCGGGGAAAGGCTGAAAACGGAAGGCTGAAAATGAGGGCTGAAACCCTACGGCTGGATGCCGAGGCTTCGCGGAGAGGGCCTCGCTCCGCTGCGGGCACGCACCGAGTTCCTGTCGCCGGGTATTGGTCCTGTGCTCGCACCCTTTGTATTCCCGTACCGCGCTCACTACTCGACATTAGCGATTCAGTGTTTCCGCTCCTCCTTGCCCCGACTCTCCCAAGCCCATGTCCCGCTAGAGGCGATGCCTGCGGTTGATCGTGAGTTTCCAAAACCCGAACCAGCGACGCTGAACCCAAATCCGGAACGCTGCCGTTCAGCGGTTGTTGGGTGTCATCGCACTGCGGTTATTGACCAGCCCGATCTCGATGGCGTAGCGCGTGAGGCTGGCTACATCGTGCAGGTCGAGCTTGCGCATCAGATTGGTGCGGTGGTTGTCCACCGTCTTCACGCTGATGCCCAGCTTGGAGGCGATTTCCTTGGTGCTGTAGCTTTCGGCCACCAGTTGAAGGATTTCGCGCTCGCGGTCGGTGAGCAGATCGTGGCTGGAGGCTGCGGAGGGATTGGTCACCACGTTGAGCAGCAGAGCGGCCACCGCGGGCCCAAAGTAGGTGCCTCCGTTGGAGACAGTCTGGATACCCTTGCGGAATTCGCTCAGGCCGGCGGTTTTCTCCACGAAGCCGTGTGCGCCGGCCTCGAGCATCTCGCGCACGAGCACGGGGTTCTCATAGCCGGAGAAGACGAGGTAGCGGGTGTTCTTGAGCTGCTTGGCGAGGCGGCGGAGCAGGTCCACGCCGTTGAGTCCTGGCAATTTGGCGTCGAGGATCGCCAGATCGGGCTTGGTTTCCAGGCAGAGGGTGTAGGCCTGTTGGCCGTCGCCGCATTCTCCAACGATCTTGTAGGCGGGATCGTTGCGGAGCATCTCCGCGAGCATTTCGCGGATGGCGGTTTGATCCTCAATGATGACGACACGCTTCATCTTGCTATGGCTGGTAAGAGGTTGCCGGCATTCGGCCAATTGTTGGCCGAGGGCGGAGGTGGGTATTTCTTGAGGAGACATCAGGGGAGTTTTCCGGGGGACCTCCACCTCTATCGGCCCATCTGGGAAAAATTTCGGGAAATCTTGGGGCGACTCCCCGATTCGTCTCATTTCGGGCCTGTCACCAGTCCCCTGCGCGAAAGCGCCCGTACTCCACCTATGAGTGGGACGGCGCCGAAATTGGTGGGTCGACCGGGATTCGAACCCGGAACCAACAACTTAAAAGGATGCTGCTCTACCATTGAGCTATCGACCCCTAACCAATATTCTCCAACGACTTAGAAGAAGCACTTGTTTGTCCTTTCACACCTATTTTCTACTCCACTTGCAAAGTGGAGGGAAAACCCTGGTGAAAACCAAAACTCGATGCGACCTCTGTCGCTGCCAGAGCGGAGTTTACTACCTGCGCCTTACTTCATCCGGCAAGCAGAAAGGGGAAAGTCTTGAAACTGATGTGTGCAGCGCGACGCGGTTGCGCAGTGCTGACGGCCTGAATGCTCTCAGTCGGTGTCGCTTCGCCAGGAGGACTGTGGCGGCACGACAGGGGACCGTGGGGGGCGCTTGACCCCAGCCTATCTGGCCGGGCGTGGACGAGGCTCGCGGTCTATCGCCGCCCACTCGCAAACCCGAGCTCCAGAATGTGGTGGCGCTTCGCATCCCCATGCCTGGTTTCGGTGCCATGAGCCCGGCCTGCATGACCAGTTGCTGTAGTGGTGTAGCGGAACCGTTTACGCGCGACAGGCACCCGGCACCGGCCAAAGGGGCCAAGCAGGGGGGGGGGGGCGCTGTCGCCGTCAATCCCGCACGTCAAAGGCCCACGGGTAGGAGGCTCTCACGCTGGCGCCCGTCAATCGAAGGAGTTGCCCACGCTCGCGCAGTCCGATGTCACGTTCGAGGAGGTGTACTGCGGGCCTCACCACCACTCTCTGGAAGGGGACAGGTCGGAAATCTTAGACATAATCCCCGTTGTGGCTAGATTTCCGGCGTTATGAGGCTGGGGCGTATCAAGGTTTCGCCCGAGGATGGGCCGGCAGCTTACCACTGTATGACACGGGTGGTGGCGGGGGAGCGCCTCATCGACGACCCTGCCAAGGAAATCCTGCGACGCCAGCTCTGGCTGGTGGCGGAGTTTTGCGGAGTCGAAATCCTCACCTACGCGATCCTCAGCAACCACTTTCACATCCTGGTACGCGTGCCGCAGAAGACCATTCCCTCGGATGCGGAATTGCTGCGCCGCTACCGGCTGCTCCACCCTAAGCCGACCAAGTACCAACTGGCGCGTATCGAGGTGATCGAAGCGCAGTTGGTGGCTGGCGGTCCCGAGGGAGAGGGGTGGCGGCGGCGTCAACTCGCGCTTATGGGCGATGTCTCCAACTTCATGAAGCTCTTGAAGCAGCGTTTCGCCATCTGGTTCAACAAGGCACACCGCCGCTACGGCACGCTCTTTGCCGAACGCTTCAAGTCCGTGCTGGTGGAGTGCTCCGGCAACGCGCTGCGCACCATGGCCTTCTACAT
>CAJCBL010000330.1 GCA_903960515.1 uncultured Verrucomicrobiota bacterium | reverse complement strand
GAAGCGGCGGACTTTGAATAGCGGAAAGCTCATGCTCAGGTTGCCACGTAAACTGGCAACCTAGCTTCAGGATTTTCCTCCTCAGAGGAGGAAACCCGCCCCCCGCGCCGGTTGGCAACCGGCGGTCGGTTCAGTTCTCCGATTTCCGCTTCCGGTATCAGCCTTTAGCGTTCACCCGGAGGGTTCTTCGTTCCTCACTCTTCGATCTGAGTTAGCGGCGTGCGGCTCGGCATGGTTCTTGCGCTAACGAGGGGAAATCATCGACTCCCGCCCCAGTTCCGGCAGGTTTTTCCCATCCGGCAGAAGAATCTGCCGGAGTCTAGCGACTGCGAGATCCCGTTTCATGAGTGCAACCCCAATCACCTTCATTACCGACCGGTCTGGTCGGCGGCGTGCGCGGCCTCGGTGTGAGGCTTCTTTTGAGCCGATGGGGTGCCGAGCTGAATCGTCATGAAACTGCGAATCGCAATCTGGTGTCCCGATGGTCGGGCGAGACTTCCGCTTGCCGCGAGCCTTTGTCGGGAACAGTTGCCGGCTGATTTGATCGTGTGGTCGAGCGACGAAGCCACCCCGAGCGCCCCCGTCGTGGGATTGAATCCGGATTTGTGGCTGGTGTTGTGTGCCGGCGATCCGCCTGTGCCGCCGGCGTGGCGGGAGTCGGCGACCGGAGTGTGGGCGGTGTTTCCGGGCTCAGCCATGCGCTGGACTGGAGCGACCCGCGCTGCCACCGAAGCGTGGAGACCGGATTCCATTCTCACTGATCTGCTTCCCGACGAGGGCTGCTCTGCGGTATGGTCAGCGTGGTGGCCGGAGCGTGAATTTCTCTGGTTGCCGGCATGGGGGCGCGTGGCTCGTGAGGCAAAGCGAACGTCTCTGGTCGTGGCGATCGATGTGGGATTTCCGGAGTGGATCGTCGATCCGGTGTTGATCGTTCTGGCCTCCGTGCATGGGGGGCAAGTTGTCCAACTCGATAGTGCCGGTGACCGAGGGGGGCAGATCGCGGCCTTGGTCGGACGAGCTGACTGCGTGCTATTGTGCTCCCTGGATCCAGTGTTGAGTGGTATCGCGGGGCGGATGGCGAAGCCTTTGGGGACAGCATTATATGTTTGGGGCAATTTCCCCTCATGGTGGCGTGCGCAACTGCTCGGTAGCCCGGTGCAGAAGGCCTGGAACCTTGAGTTCCCCCAGGAGCGGCTGTTGTCCATCGTGCGCGAGATTTCGGCGTCGATTCAGGCTGCGCTGCGGCGCTCGGTAAGTCCCACAGGTGGGCCGGGATGGAATGGCTGGTTGGCTGCGCTGACCGGGCAAGCGGCAGAGCGGAGCGAAGGGTGGGTTGCTGGTATGTTGGTGCCGGCACTGGCGAGATTGCGCAAACATCCGGAAACGCCTGCACTGGCTGAGGAATGGCTGCGGTTGGTCCCCGGCTGGCGTTTTGATATTTTCGCGGCGATCACTCTGCCATCGGCGAGCTATATCGAGCCCGTTGGGAACCTCCTCCGCTGGTTTATGGCTTTGCCGGCGTCGTTAGAGACTGGCGCATTTCTTCGGCGGCTGGCGCAGGTGGTGCCGCAGTGGCCGAGCCGGTTGCTGGAGTACACTGACGCCGCGCAGATGGGCGCAGTCGCCCAATGGCTATTCACGCAGGTGGCGGACGAACACGTTTTGGGGCAACGCAAACAGTTGGTCGAAGCGGCGGCCGAAGGCTATCGTCGCGCGTTGCAGAGGTCACCGGAAGACCCCTTGCTGATCGCCAAGGTTGCCACTACGGCGGCGATGTTTGGTGACTTTGCTGCGGCTGATATACAGCTGGCGGAGTTGCGGGGCCGCTGCCCACACCGAATCCATGGAGTGCTTGCTTCGGTGATGCGGGCCTGGAACGCCGAGTTGGAAGTCGGTATTCACGGGGTGGTGCCGACCGGGGGGGCGCGGTGGTGGCAGGCTGCGGCCGATGAGTTGGCGCGGCGGGAGGGGGGCGAGATGTGCTATTTCGCCGCCCAGGGCGCGGGGCGGTTCGGTGATGCAGCCGGGGCCGATGAACGCTTGCAGCGCGTTTCGCCATCGCCAGTGCAGGTGGCCGGAGCTGGAACTGTGGCTTGGCTGATGGGCGACACCGTGCGAGCTGAGAGACTTTGGGGTTCTATTGAACACGCCGACTGGCCGGCTGCCGGCTGGGGCCGCTTTGCGATGTTGTATGCTTCGGTGTTCCTTGGGGAAGGAGCGCGCCAGTTTACCGCAGAGCTTGCGGCTATTGATGCTGGTTCTCCCGGCCTATTTGCCCCCTCCACTCCTTCCCATCCCCGCTGCGCACTAAGGGCGATGCTTCACCGGCGCCTCGGCGACGAGGAGGCTGCGCAAGCGTGGTGGACGCGCGCACTGGCCGAGGATCCGTTGGCGGTGTTGCGTTCCCCGGCGTTTGAGCGCGCCCGGCCACCATCGCTTGGCACCTGACTTTGAATTGAACCACGCTGGTTTCCCCTTTCCTGCATCATCATGAACTCCGCTAAAGTAGCCATCATTACCCGGACCAAGAACCGCAATTTGCTGCTGCTGCGGGCTCTCGAGAGCGTAGGGCGGCAAACATTGACCGACTGGCAATTGGTGATCGTTAACGACGGTGGCGATGCCGCCGCCCTCGACCGTCTCCTCGCCGAACAGTCCCATGTGGCGGCTAGCCAGCGCACCGTTATCCATAACCCGCAATCGCTCGGAATGGAGGCGGCGTCCAACCTCGGGTTACGCGTTGGCGACAGCGAGTTTGTGGTGATCCATGACGACGACGATTCGTGGCACCCGACCTTCCTGGAGCGCACCATCGGTTACCTCACCGCGCCTGAAGCTATGGCGCGCTTTGCGGGTGTGGTCACGCAATGTATGCGCGTTAGTGAGGTCGTTGAGGGCGACAAGGTGACAATCGTCGGTCGGGAGCTGTTTAACCCTACGCTCACCAAGATCGATCTGCACGAGATGGTCGCCGGCAATCAGTATCCGCCGGTATCGTTTGTATATAGGCGGGCTGCCCAGCAAAAGGTCGGTTTCTATCGTGAGGACCTTCCGCCGTTGGCCGACTGGGAATTCAATCTCCGTTTCCTGCTGAAGTTTCAGATTGGGGTGCTGCCCGAACCGCTCGCGAACTATCACCATCGCGACAATGACCGTGGCAGCGCGTACGCCAATACGGTGGTCGGCGGGCTCAAGACCCACCAGGCGCTCGATGTATTTGTGCGCAATGAAATCACCGCGCGGGACATCGTTTCAGGTGCCACAGGCCTGGGCGAGTTGATCCAGACCGCCCGCGGTTTCGGGGGTATGTATTATGAGTTCCAGCAACTGCACAATCGCCTCGACCGGCTCGAAGGCCTGCAGCTTTCCGGGGTGCGGGAGGATTTGCAGCGACTGGCCGCTCGGGCCGATCTCGGGCCGGATGCTGCGGCGGAAATCCGGGCCGCGCTCGCGAAGCTCGTACCGGTGGCAGCGGCGCCGCTGCGCAATCCGGCGGATAGCGACCCCGTGTTCTTGGAGTACGTGGAGCGAATTCAGAAATTGCTGCGCGAGGGGGCGATTACCGCGGGTGATCGGGTAGCGGTGTTTGGGGCATCGCCATTTGGTGAGCGACTGGTGGAGGTGCTCGCCCGCGCCGGAGTCAGCACGGAGTGTATATTCGACAACAGCCCGAGCAGAGCCGGGGTGCGGCTCGCAGGTGTGCCGGTGCGCAGGCCGGGGGTGCTGCCGGCCGTAACAGCGGTGATCAACGCCTCGATCAACCACAGTGCCGTGATTCATCAGCAGGTGCGGGCGCTGGCGGAGGGGCATCGGTTGAAGCTCGTGAGCCACAACCAGCCCTTTGAGCAACTCGGCTGAGGGGGAAACATGCAATCGCCCCGCTTTGCGCTCGTACATTGCCCGGACTGCGGTGTTCGCCGTAGCAGCGTGCTCGCAAGCGACCTGCGCTCTCAAGGGCGTGCAAGCGCCCTACACCCGAATGATTACAACTGAGGCCCGATGAGCAAACCGGCTACATCTGAGGGGGCGGCGCAGCGACGCCTGGGGGCCGACTTGCTCGGACCGATCTTCCATGAGTTTTACCACCGGTTGTGGCTGTATCAGCACGCCTTCGCCACGCGCGATGCGGTTACGCTCTTCGTGGCCCGTGGTGGGCTGAGGTTGCAGTACGGGTATGAATGTTTCTTGGCGCGGCACCGGCTCGCCCCTCCCGTGCCGTTCCGTTCGGTCTACCTTTCGCGGCTTGCGGCGGCGAAAGGCACTCTGGCGGCGAACCCCACGGAGGTGATACCGAGGATTGTGCGCGAGTTCGCCCGAGGAGACTTGGCGGAATTGTTGCGTTGCGTGGCCCCGGAGGTGGTGGCTGGTCGCGATATTTCGGCCTGGCTCGGGCAGCCGGCCGCTCGATTGGAGCAGCTCTACCTGAGTGCGACGGATGAGTTTGGGGCCGAGCTTCGCCGCTATTTTGCCGAGCAGGGCAAGCTGTTGGCGGACTATCTGGCGCAGGTCGCGCCGGGGACCGGCGCTATCCTCCTGGTGGATACTGGCTGGGAGGGCAGCACTCAGGCGCTGCTCATGCAGGTGTATCCGCAGCGCGAGTGGTTCGGGCTGTATTTTGGCCGCTGGAACCATCGCGGTAATCTGCCGGCCCACTTCGGCAGCGTGGTTGGGGTGGCGGTGGATTCGATGCTACAGACGCCCGAGGACCCGCGTTCGTCCATCTTCGAGTATCACCATCTCATCGAAGGTCCGCTCGAGGTTGGGATGCCGAGCGTGACCGGTTTTGTGCGCGGCCACGACGGTAGGGCTGCACCGGATTCGGGATATGCCGAGGCGGAGTGGTTGGCCCCGCAGCCGGGGGAGAATCTGTGGGCCGGAATTATTGACTACCTGGAATCGGCCGCAGTGAAGCTCGACCCGGCTTCGGTGGCGCGGCGGGCGCGCTTCGGGTATCGAGCCCTCGCGAGGGCGATCAGGCGGCCTTCGGCCCGCATGGTCGATTTACTTGGAGTGGCACAGCGTTCGGAGGATTTCGGCCGGGCGGGCGCCAACTCTATATTGCGACCCACCGTATGCGGCTCGACGGCGGAGAAGGTGCGTAACTGCCAGTGGGCTTTGTGGAGGCAGGGGCAGGTGCGGCGCGAGTTTGGTGCGCGGGCAAGCTTGTATTTTTGGGGCGAGGCGTGGCGCCGGCAGAGGGCCCGGTGGGCTGCCGGCCTGCGGCGGTTGGGCATAGCCTCCGGGGCGGCACCGCGCCCGACAAGTGTGGGTAATGGGACGGCCGATCCTGTCTTGTTGGATCTCTGTAGGCGGGTGCGGCGGGGGGTGCTCAGGCACCGGCTCAATGGCGCGCACCAAGTGGCGGTCTTCGGGGCCTCGCCTTATGGCGATGCGATCGTGGACCTGTTGCGGGCGGAAGGCGTGCCGCCGAGCTGCTTCTACGACAATAGCGAGGCCAAGGTGGGCACCGTCCGCCACGGCTTGCCCGTGCGCAAACCGCAGGCGGATGGCGGTATCCACGTGTTTGTCATTACTTCCATTGCCGGCCGGGAAGCTATCGGCCGGCAGCTCACTCAGCTCCACGGGGCACGTGCAATCGTGTTGCTGCCCTGACTCTCTGTATCCCATGCGCGACGCACTCATACAGGAAATCGAAGGCACGGTGCTCCGGGAGGGCCTGGTGGCGGTGACCGTGGATGTGTTCGACACCGTGCTGCTGCGCAACACCAAGCCCGAGCGTCTTCGCTTCGCGCAGGTGGCGCGGCGGCAAGCGAAACGGCTGGAGTGCCCTTGGCGTTCGGTGTTCGCGGCGCGGTTGCTGTGCGCGCGCATCGCCTACCAAACCGCGCCCTACGTGGCAGGGGAGCGCGATGGCAGGATCGACGACATTTTTCGCCTCATGTTGGAGGCATTGCAGCGGCCTGCCGAGCGGCTTGCGGTGTTGCGCCAGGAGGAGTTGCAATACGAGAAGCTCAACCTCCGGCTCAACCGGCCCTTGCTGGCGCTGCTTGGTCGATTGCGGTCGGCAGGGGTGAGGCTCTACTATCTGAGCGACATGTACCTGACCACCGCCGACGTGGATTCGCTGCTGGCTCATGCCGCGCCTGAGTGGCGGTTCGATGGTGGGTATGTGAGTTCCGACCACGGGGTGACAAAACGCGGTGGCGGCCTCTACCGGCGTTTTCTGCACGATACCGGTCTTTCGCCAATGGCGGTGTTGCATCTGGGCGACAGCGGGGACTCTGATGTGCGTGCGGCGCGGCAGGCAGGGATGCGGGCGGTGCACACACCCCGTAACCGGATTTTTGAAACAAGCAAGGTCCTCCGCGAGCTCTTCATCCATGAGTGTTAACCAAGCCACGGCCTATGATGCCGCATTCTTCAACGCGCTGACCACCGAGAGCCGTCGTTCGGCCGACGTGGTGGCGGCAGCAGTACTGCCTTTGGTGCAGGCGACCAGTGTGATCGATGTGGGGTGCGGGGTGGGGACTTGGCTGGCGGCTTTTGCTGCGGCCGGCGTGCCCGATTACCTGGGACTCGATGGGGATTACGTCGATCCTGCGATGTTGCAGATCGAGCGGGGGCGCTTCGTGGCCCGCGATCTCCGCCAAGATTTCGCCGCCGGGCTTGGGCGGCGCTTCGACCTGGCGATCAGCGTCGAAGTGGGTGAACACCTGCCGCCTGAAGGAGCCGCTGGCTTCGTGGCGAATCTGGTGCAGCTCTCGGATTGTGTACTGTTTTCAGCGGCCGCTCCGTATCAGGGCGGAACCGAGCATCTCAACGAGAATTGGCCGGAGTTCTGGGCGTTGCATTTCCGCCGGCACGGTTATCGGGTGTGGGATTTATTTCGTCCGCGTCTCTGGAACGATGAGCGCGTGGCGTTCTGGTATCGGCAAAACTTGCTCCTCTTTGTGCGCGAGGGCGCCGAGCCGCCAGCGTTTCCTTCGGTGCCCCCGAATGGGGGACTGCCTCTGGGTTTGGTTCACCCGGAGATGCTGCTGTGGATGGCAGTCCGAGCGGGGCCCAATCCGGATGCGACCTACGGCTTGGAGCGGGGCTATTTTCAGGCGCTCACCCGCAATTATCGCGATAGCCACTGCACGGAGATTCCCCCCAACGCGCCGGTATATCAGAATAAGTTCAATGTGCGCGAGGGGTGTTATATCGTGCCGGCGCACAAAGACTATTTTACCACCTGCTTGCATTATGCCGCCGAACTCAAGGGCGCAGGACTCGAGGAGGTCGTGGTCTACGGCGCCGGGGAGGTGGGGCAGTCCTTCGCTCGGGCTGCGGCCTGTGTGGGCCTGCGCATCCTTGCCGCGATTGATCGCAATTCAGAACTGCACGGGCAGCGATTGGGCGGGGCTTCGATAATATCGCTGGCCGAGGCCGTCGCCCGGTACGGCGCTGCAACGCTTGCGATTGCCTCCTTCTCTTCGGTCGATGCTATCCATCGCGGGATCGCCGAAACCTTCGCCGCTGCGGGGAAGACACCGCGGGTGTACTGCTGGAGCGGAGCGGCGAAACAACTTTGAACCGCCGCAGTATGCTACCAATGCACATCTTCACTTTCGATGAGGAGGCTCGCTGGCCCGATCTTTTTGGTCGTGCTTTCGAGAGACTGGGAATTGCGCCGGTCCATGTAGAGCCGGCGGCCTTCGATGCGGCGGCGCTGCCGCCCTCCAGCGTGATCGTGGTCAGCCGCGATTGGGATCCGGAGTGGCGCGTGGCTCTCGGGGCCGCTCGTCGCGCAGGGATCCCGTCGGTGTACGTCATGGATGGAGTGGTCGAGTGGTCTTACGTATGGAATAACCAGTCGTATATTCGACCGGAGGGCACGTTCCAGCAGCCGCTATTCGCCGATTATCTCTGTGTGCTCGGCCGCCGCCCGGCGCGCTATCTGGCATCGCTCGGGCATGGCGAGCGTATACGTATAGTTGGATTGCCGCGGTTGGCGCCTCTTGCCGCTGCGCACGCCCCGGTTGTCAGCGGTGGGCGGCGGGTGTTGGTGGCGACTGCGCGGACCTTTGGCCACAACGTCGAGCAGAAGGTGGCTGTGCGCAGGGCGTTGAGGGATCTCCGCGACTGGTTCGCCGCGAATCCGCTGGTCGAACCGGTGTGGCGGATTGCGCAGGAGGTCGCGGCGGAGATCGAGTTGGTACCGCAGGTGCAGGGGTCCTTTGCCGAAGCCCTCGCCGAATGTGGCGCTTGTATATCCTTCACCTCCACTGCGCTGTTGGAGGCGATGCGCGCGGGTCTCCCTGTGGCGCAGATCGACTATCGCGCCGTGCCTATTTTGGTGGAGACTGCGTGGACAATTCACTCCGCAGAGCAGATACCGGCGGTAGTGCAAGAATTGTTGCATCCTCCGGCCAACAAGCTCGCGTACCAGAACTTTTGTATGGGCGAGGAATTGGAGGAGGGCGACGCCTCGGAGAAGCTTGCGGAGGTGCTGCGCGAAGCGGCGGCAATCGGGCGTGGCCCGGCCTTGGAGCCGGCACCCAAGGCAACCGTCGATGGACCGCTTGACTACCGGCTGGTGCATTCGGAGATCAGTGCGTTCTCCGTGGGGCCGCAGGCCGTGGCGCAAGCGGAACTCGATGCCACCTATCGCTGCCTCGAGCAGGCACGGGCCGAAATTGGCAAACTGCGCAGCGACCTGAAGTGGGCACAATCCGAATTCACGAAGAGGGGCGAACGGGTATTCGAACTCGAACGCGATGTGGCGACCTTGTCGGCAAGACTGGGCGAACTCTGGCAGGTGCAACAGCAGGAGGGCGCACGCTTTACCGAAGTGGCCAAGTGGAACGGTGTCCTGAACGTGGAGAAGGCCCGACTGGAGGCCGAACTTGTCGCGGCTCGCGAGGCGTTGGCGCCGCTCAGCGGCACTCGGTTGCATGATCGACTCGAGGGCTTGGCGGATCGAATTCGCGGGAGGGGGCTGAAGAATGTGGTCGTCTGCGGCAGTGGTACCGTTGGCACACGGATCGTTGAGTTTCTCCAAGCCCAGCAGATCGAAGTGAGCGGCATCACCGACCGCGACCGCAACCACTGGGGGCAGCGGCTCGGCGGCGTGGTCATCGGCAGCCTCGACGATATGATAGCGAAGGGGCACACTGGTTTCCTGATCGGTTCCTATGGGTCGGTTACAGAGATTCGGAGCGATATTCTCCGCAGGTTCGAAGGGCGAGTGGAGCGTCCGGTGATTATCCCGCTCTAGTGCCCGGCCACAGCAATGCTCTATTCCTTCGAAGTTTTTGATACGTGCCTAACTCGCATCTGTGCCGAGCCGCAGGATCTATTTCTTGAGCTCGGCCGGCGTTTAGCCAGCGAATACAGCATCCCGCTCACGCCCGAAGCGTTTCTGAGCCGCCGGGTGGCAGCCGAGGCTGCTGCGCGCGCAGTGGCTACGTGCGGCGAGTGTACGTTGGAGGAGATTTGCGCACAACTTGTTGGGGAAATGGGACTGCCGCTGGCGGAGGCCGGGCGGCTGGCCCAGCGGGAACTGGCACTCGAGATGGAATGGCTGAGGCCAGTGCCGGATACCCAGCGCGCTGTGGCTGCGCTCCATGTGGCCGGGCAGGCCGTAGTGTATATCTCCGATACCTATCTCCCTGCGGAGTTCATCGAGGCTCGGTTGCTCCAGCATGGCTTTTGGGCGGAGGGGGACCGGTTGTATACCTCTAATGCGTTTCGCTGCAATAAGACGTTGGGGGGGCTCTATGCGAAGGTGCGTGCGGACTTAGGCGCGCAGGCTGACCAATGGCGTCACTGTGGCGACGATGTGGTCGCGGATATAGAGGGGGCCAAACGTTGTGGGATTTCAGGCATAGCGTTTGCGGAGGGCCGGTTGAGCGCCGCCGAGGGAGCGCTGCGCGCGGCGATGCCGGAGCGTAGGTTGGCTCTTTCCCGTTTGGCGGGTGCTGCTCGGTTGGCGAGACTGAATTTTCCCGGCGGTTCGGCGCGGGAGCGGTTGCTGTGGGATACCACGGCCGATGTAGTGGCGCCAATGCTGTGCGCGTTCGTGGCGTGGTGTTTGGCGCGCGCTGAGGCGCGGGGTTTGCGTCGATTGTATTTCGTGAGCCGCGATGGGGAGATTCTTTGCCGGCTCGCAGAAGTGCTGCGGCCGTGGTTGGGCTCCTCCGTCGAGGTACGTTATCTGTATGGATCGCGGCAGGCTTGGCATTTGCCGTCGGTTGAACAAGTGGGGGGAGCGGAGCTGGATTGGATGCTGGAGCGCAGTGTATTTCTTACCGTTGAATCCGTGCTCGCCCGAGTGGCGGTTGGGCCGGAGGAGATTGCTGCGACCTTGGAGGCGCATGGGTATCCCCCGGATAGATGGAGGACGAATCTTGTTCCTGCAGCGCGCCAGCGCTTACGGGCGGTGCTATTGGACGCCACTGTTTCCGTCCTTATACAACAGCGAGCGGCAGAGGCGCGCGCGATTGCGGTCGACTATTTTCGGCAGGAGCAGCTTCACGCCGGCCCCTGTGGACTGGTGGATGTGGGCTGGAGCGGACGCGCGTTGCGGTCGCTGCGGCAATTGCACCGCGTCGCCTCGGAACCATTTAACGCAACGGGGCTATATTTCGCTCTGCTGCAGCGCGCGGGCGGCGAGAGTGCGGGCGATGAGGCGTTCTTCTTTGATGTGAGGCAGCCGGCCGATCGGGGGTGGATCGCGGGGGTGCCGCATCTGATCGAGCTCTTTCTGGCGGCCGGACATGGCCCGGTGCACGGATACGTGCGGCGCGAGGCGCGGGTTGAGCCGCGGATGGCGCCCTTGGACAACGCCCCCGCGCTGCGCTGGGGAGTGCGGATACAGCAGGAGGCGGCCGTAGCGCTGGCCCGCAGTATGGTCGAGAATCTGGAGCCGCTTGAGTTGGTGGGATCGGTGCCGGCGCTGGCGGCAGGGCTGCGGGATCTGGCCTTGCGGCCGAGCGCGGCGGTAGCCGAGCTCTATGGCGGGTTTTTGTACGAGGAAGCCCAGGTTGGCGGGCGCCCCATTGAACTCGGCACGCGTATCCGCCCGTGGGAGTTCGGGCGCTATTTCCCCGGTTGCAGACGCCTTGGCGATGAGGGCTGGTGGCCGGGTTCGGTCGCGCGTTCCGGGGCGTGGGTACGCTGGTGGGCTGTGCGCGGGGGCCACTCTGCGGCGGCTCCGCTGACTATCCGGGGGCCGTATTGGTGGCGGGCTGTGGTGCGATTCTTCACGCGGGAGCCGGTGCAGCGGGTCGCCATCTTCGGAGCCAGTCGCGGCGGAGAGAAGACGCTGCGCACGCTCTCCGTGGAGCGGGAGGCCGTGTTCATGGTCGACAACGATGGAGCGAAACAGGGGACTCGGTTCCATGGCTTGCCCGTGCATGCGCCGGCGAAGTTGCTGGAGGGCGGGTATGATCGGGTGCTCATCGGCAGCGTCTACGCTCTGGAGATCCGCGAGCAGTTGCTGGCCCTCGGCGTACCCGAAGCGAGGATCGAAATCGCAGGCAGCGAAGTACTCAAGGGGTAGCGCTATGGGGCCGGCTTCGCGGGGGTTATGGAACCGGAGTCGGACGGCGCTGCCATGTGATCATACCCCATTCGTCGATCCGTGCTGCCAGTTTGGCGGGGCCCGTGTGTGCGGGCAGAGCGGTGGTGCTCAGGATCATGTCGGTCGGTTGGGCCGGCCAACCGTGGTGTGCGAGGTGGAATCCCACCGTGGTGAGTGTTTCGAGACCCGGGAGTTCGGAAGCCAATGTAATTTGGCATCCCGCTACACGTGCGACGACGGCGGCAGCCAAGGTACGAGGATCGACAGAGGTGACCAATACGGTTGCCGTGCACAAAGAGGCGACGAACAGCTCAGCCACCGTATCGTCGGTGAAGTCGAAGAAGTAGGAGGCGAGTTCGCGGGCGTGGGCAAATGGATCGTACCCGGTTTCTTTGGGCGCCAGCGCGGTGATGTCGAATACCCCGATTCGATCCCTCGCGATCCCGAGGTCGATAAGTTGGCTGGTGATCGCCACATGGTGCATGCTGGCGATCACGATACGTGCGTCCGGGAACCGACTGAGCTCGGCGGGTGCAACCACGGGTTTGCCCTGCCAAGTCGTGCCCTGTTTGGCCGGATCATTGTCGGCAAATGCCAACACCTTGTCCGGCCCGCCCAGGAGGCGGATGGACTGCTGGGCCGCCCCGCCAGTGCCGAAGATCACCAAGTGCTGCAGCCATGCCTCGGGCTGTTCCGGGATCAGGTCTCCGGGGGCGACTCTGTTGTCCGGTTCCCGGCCGTCGATGATACGTGCACCACTATCGCTTCGGGGCCAGAACGCAGGAGCGAGAATTGGGCGCCCGAGGAATTGCAGGTCGCGGCGGGGCGAATGAGGATCGAGATGGGCGACCACTGCGACATGAGCCGGCAGGCACGCCCGAACCATCGCCGCGAGAGGGCCGGTTCCAAGGATGAATACAAACTCGGAGGCAGTGCCGTTCTGGGGCGATCGGAGCGGGGGCCAATCCTGTGCTGGCGCGCAGGCCAGCAGGGCGCGTGAGCGGATAGCGAGATCGATCGAGTGCTCCGGTGGTTTTCCTTGGGCGACTGTGGCGCGAAGCTCTTGTGCAAAGGAGCCGTATGTCGCCTCGGGCGAGAGATGATCGCGGGCGTAGCGCGCGGCCTCTTGTTCGAGCAATTGGCGGGAAGCGGGGACACGGAGCAGATCGGTCAGCGTGACGAGCCATTCGGCCGGAGTCTCGCATACGGCGAAAGCGCGGTTTGAATCGACCGGCAACCCGGTGGCGCCAATCGGCGAGCTCACCAACGCCTTGCCGAAGCAGAGCGCCTCGGAGCTCTTGATGCTCAAACCGGAGCCAAATTGCGCCGAGTTTATCACTACATCGATGGTGCCGTAGGCCCGAGGGAGATCGCACACGAAGCCCCGGAGCACGACGTTCAACGGCAACGGTTCGGTGCCCAATCTATCACAGACCTGGCCGAAGAGATGCAGTTCGGCGGACGGATGTTCGCTTTGTAGCGGCCGCCATACTTGGGTGAGAAACCAGCGGATCCCGTGAAGCTGGGGTTCGCCAGAAGAGGAAAAAATGCCGATGCGGAAGGGCTCCCGTGTGTGGACTCTCGGTTTGGGCTCAACTTCCTGACCGTGCCGGACGGTGTGGACCGGCTTGGAGGTCAGTTTGCGCAAGGCGGATGCTTCGTTCGGCTGGATGGCGAGAATCCAGTCGTAGTGGTCCAGCCAATAGGCTTCCTGGGTTTCGGTCGTGGGTTGCTCAGGCGGCAACCCAAACCTGGCAAATGCCGCAGTGCGCTGGTGCATGACGTCGTGGGTATCGACGACGCAGAGGAGCTGTTGCAGGGTGGCCGGCTGGCATTGCTTGAGGTAGGGGGTGATGCGAAAGAACTCGGCCAGCAACACGGCCGGCTTCTCGATGGTGAGGACCTGTTCAAGGGTGAATGGACCGGGGCGTAGATGGCCGGCGGAAAATCCGGCGCGGGGGCAGTAGAGCCGGAGCCACGGGAAACGCTCGATCGCCCGCCCTCCGATTTGATCGTCGATATCGTGGATGTAATAGACCGATACCTCCCAGGTTTGGGCTAGGAAGCGCAGGAGTTGGGCAATCCGGCGTTGGCTTCCGTAGGCTTCAGCCCAGAAACTCTTGTCGGTCAGACAGAGCAGCCGGGGGGCGTCAGCGGGCACCGGCCGCGCGTTCGCCGGGGCGGCGAGGTGATCCCACAGGTGCACTTCCTCGAGAGGAGCCGGCACCATAGGGTGGCGCGGGCGGGAGGTGGCCGCGGACAAATTGAGGTGCCCGGAGATGGTCGCCGCGAGAGCGTCCGCGCCGCGCAATCCGACGACGTCGGCCAGTTCCGTCTCCATCGCGAAACCATCGGTGGACAGGAAATGGGCGGCGAAATCGCGCCAGCGCCCCTGGCGCCCGGCTTGATCTTCAGCTTCCATCCAGCTTTTGATGACAGCGTCGTTGCGTCCACGGTCGCAAATCTCGTGGGCGATCCCTTTGCCACTGAGCAGGCTGGTGCCCAGCGTTAGTATCGGGCGGTCGTACACCAGCGCTTCGAAGAGCACGGTCGAGTTGACGGCAGCCACGCGATCGGCGACGGCGAGGCAATCTTGTACGGAAACGTCGTCGAGCCAGACGCCTAGGCCGCCAAGCCCTGCCCGGAAGGCGGCTGGGGAATCGGGACTTTTGGGGTGGTGTTTGCCGAGCACGAAGACGTCGTCGCGTTCTCGCGTTTGTGCGACAAACCAGAGGAACGCGTCGAGCGTACCGTCGAAATGCGGTGAATAGAGCAGGTTCTGGACATCTGCATCCACCTGCCCGGGAAAGAGCACGATCTTCTTCCCGGGCGGGACGTGCAGCCTGGCCCGCAATGCTGCGGCACCGGAACTGTTGGGTTGCTCCCACCAGGTGCCGCCGTGATGTCGCAGGCGGCTGAATAGGCGATCGGTAGTCTCCAGCCATCGGGACTGGACCGCGCTGTCGGGCCAGTCCCACTTCGTTTTGCGTGCGGCTGTACTGCCCCCCAGGATGCCCTCGCGATCGATGTGAATGACGCCGGGGATGGGCGCGCGTTCGATATACCATACCGGACATCCCCGTTTGCGGGCGAGATCCCTCAGTATCATTTCCTGCGGGTGTTCGCCATTCCAGATCAGCGTGAGCTGGGGTTGCGCGGAATTGAGCGCGTGGTGGTAAAAATCCCGGTAGAAATAGAGCGCCTGCCGGCGCTGTTCGCGATGGTCGGAGTCGCGCTCTGAGCCATTCCATTCCCGGTCCCGTTCCAATAGAAGGGTTTCGTCGAGCGATCCATCCGTGGGCAGCCAGGGGCGCCATCCTTGGCTAGGGGAAAGTCGACGTACCGCGTCGAGGCCGTTGCGCACGCACAGCAGGGGGGCGTCCATCGGTTGTTGCGGCGGATGGTGTGCGATGAGTAACAGTTCGCAGCCGCGGCTGCGCAGGCTGCTTCTTAAGGCCTCCCAGAATAGCGTTTCCTGGGGGATCATCCGCCCGCGGGCGTGAATCAGGACGCAGGGGCGGGCCGGGTCGAAGGGAGTCATTCGGTGGGGACTACAGGCGAAATGGAGGGGCGGACGGGCTATGTAATCACTCCGTCAGCCCTTCGGCCCGGAGCAACATAGGCACCTCCATCACGGAAGGATGATAGAACCCATGGCCCCATAGGCCGTCCTCGCCGAGCGCCTCGCCGTGGTCGGCGCAAAGGATGAGGTCGGCGTCGTGCAAATAGGTGAAATCACGCAATTGGGTGTCCAGAAATTCGAAGCAGGCGCGCTGGCGGCGTTTGCATTCGGTGGCATCACCGTAGTTGAACTTTTCGTGTTCCCAAGGGCAGCCTTCATAAGCGAAGCGCAGATGGGTCTCTCCAAAGTTGATGAAGAGGAAATAGGGCTTTGTCGTTGCAGCGATCCGCTCGTTGGCCCAAGCGAGCTGCTTTCGCGCCGACTTGTGGCTTGCGTAATCGGGGCCATCGAAAAACGCGACCTCGTCGAACGATTCAGTCAGGTAGCGGCCGGCGGGTAGGGTGGGGTTGAACCAGTTCACGGCACCCGTGCAGAAGGTAGCATAGCCGGCGTTGCGAAAGCCTTCGGCCAGATTCTTGCCTCTCAACACAAAGTCGGCGGCGCGCGGCGCTTCCGGGTTTTCGAGGCGAAGCCAAGGGCGGCCGCGCTGCGGAATGCCGCCCTGCGGCCTAGTCTTCGCCGCCACGCAATCGTAGGCGGGGGCATCGTCGAAAGTCTGTGGGAGCTTGCCGACAAAGA
Organism: uncultured Verrucomicrobiota bacterium; assembly: GCA_903960515.1. Taxonomy (GTDB): domain Bacteria; phylum Verrucomicrobiota; class Verrucomicrobiia; order Opitutales; family Opitutaceae; genus CAJCBL01. Next base: position 4,817 of record CAJCBL010000330.1, on the reverse strand, counting down.
ACGACATGTGGGCCGGAAACGTATACGTCGCCTGGGTCCAAGCTTTTTTCCAAGAGCCGAGGCTCTTGAGAAAGGGAGCGTCCGCTGCACAGAACGTATCCCAGCGCAGCGAGTCGAAAGTGATGAAGATGAGGTTTCGCATCAGGGGATACGGCTGGTGGGTTTGGCGTTTGAAAGGGCGGAGGCAAATCGAGGCGTGGCTTTGCTTTGTCGCCGGATGGGCAGCTAAGCAGTTTCGGTGGCGTTGCCGGACTGAGGCGAATTTGGGAGACGTCCTCGAAATACTCTTTCCGCGGAAGGGAGGGCTTGCATTTTTTCCTCGTGCATTGCCACCCGGTGCCACACCAGCGTCCGGTTACCGGCCAGTTTGATTGTGCCGTCGTAGCAGACGAAAAGATGGGTCACAAGCGGCTGATCCTGGTTGAGGGTCTCGATCGAGTTGTCGGCGATAGCGAAACGCGGAAATAGCTTCGAGCGGACGAAGATGCCGTTGAGGCCTGTGCTGCACACCAGTTCGTAGCCCTTCTGGCGTCCCAAGCGGACGAGTGCGCGCAGCGAGTTGCCGTGGTAGACCTCAGGATCGCGAGGCTGGACGTAGTCGACAGCGTTCGGAATTGTAGGGTTGAATTCGATCACCACGATTGATGGTCGATAGACCGTGAGATCCTCCCATACATGGTAGTCGTTGCCGTCGATGTCTATCGAGAGGAGCGCAAATTCCTTAGGTATCGGGGTGGTGGCGATGATAGCGTCGAGATTAGTCGCCGGATCTAAGCCGACGATGCGCTCCAGGCAGACTATATCTGGTCGCTCCGCGTAGGTGGCGCGCAGCCCGGCGAATCGAGCCGGGTTGGCCTCGATTAGGACGGCGGACCATCCGCGGCTCAGGATGAGATTGCGGGTGTTGCTCAGGTGGCAACCGTCGCCAGCGCCGAACTCGACGCACCAAGTCGACGCCAAACCAAGGACCTCCAGCATTTGAGTGAGGATTCCATCCTCCCCTTTTTGGGAAAACACGTTGGATCGATATTCAAGCAGGTTCATAGGGGCTACTGGGAGAGGTGGCGGGAGGGCGAACGATGAGGGGGCATGTTCTCTTCGGCGAAAGGGACGCTGCAGAAAACCTGGGACCCGAATTCATAGCGAGGTAAGGTCGCATGGACACTGCCCCGATGATGGGGGCAGCGAGCGGATGGTCAATTGATTCTTCGTGATTGGGGCGGCCTCCACCAACTTCGCACTTCACTGATCATGATCGTGTTGACATTCGGGGTTTCGCGATCCCACATGGATACGTGATGAATGACGATGCCCCGGCAGCCCCCGAAGTGCGAGTTGGCCTCACACGGGAATTCCCGGTTCGCTATCGCGAACGCATGGCCGAGCCGCTCGCTCCTGGATATTCGCCGCCTGATTTCGGGCGATTCGCGTACGCATCCCGGGAGGAGCTTGAGCGGATGATCGCTTGGATTCAGCAGGGCTTGGGCTGGTATCACAGCATCGACCTTCCCCTCGGCTTGGCGACCCCTGGTGCCCGTGGCTGGGATGCGCGGGCGAAGATTTTCGATGTGGCCGGGCAGGTGCGGGGGAAGACCGTGCTCGACCTTGGCGCGATGGAGGGCGGCGATTCCTTTTTCGCGGAGGAAATGGGGGCCGTCGTGACAGCGTACGATGTGGACTGCCCGTTGGAATACGACCTTGGGCGCAATGAGGCCTGGGATCATTTCTTCGGGCTATACGAGGAAGCGCGGCGGGCAGGACCTGAAGCGGAATGGTTGTTTCGCAACTGCAAGAACGTGGGGTTCCAGTTTTGCAAAGGGGCGCGACGTTCAAAGGTACACCGAATCAGCGGCTCGATATACGACCTCGATCCGACGGTTCATGGAACTTTCGACATCGTCTATTGCTTCGGGCTGCTCTATCATCTCCGGCACCCACTGCTGGCCCTCGATCGGATTGCGGCCGTGGCCCGGGAAAAGGTATTTTTGAACAACCAGATTATTGGGACTGGGCGGGATCCCTCGGGTCTACATTTCTTCAACGAGAAATGGCGCGGTGCGTATTCCAACTGGTTTGTGCCAACCCCGGCTGCTTTTCTGGACATGCTTGGCAGCAGTGGATTCTCCAAGGTCGAGGTTGTGGGTTTGAGTGATACTGCGATCTCTGTTATATGTTACAAATGATACGATTCCCGACGAAGTGGTTGACGGGTGAGCCGGCGAACTGCCGCCGCAGCATCGCTTCCTCTGTGTGCAGGGGCATGTGCATATGAAACCGATGGCCACCCGGGTGCTCTATCATCCGTTCGTGTTGAAGGGAGCGGTCGGGCTCATCGAGCACGGCTTCGCCAGCGGCTTTGCCGAGGCGGGAGCGGAGGTTTTGGTGTGGGACGGAGACTCCAACACCCCTGAATTTATCCAAGCGCTGGCCTCATTTCGTCCGACCCATTTTGTCGGGCATATGCAGACGGTTGCCCGAACGAATTCCGTGTGGATGGCCGAGCCTATTCGAGCGGTGCTGTTGGAGTACAAGAAGAGGACCGGCCTGCGCGTGGCGGCCTGTTCTGCACCGGGGAATCTGGCGGAATACTTTGGGGATTGGTTGACGAATGCCACCGTTCACAAGCAGGCGGGGGTCGCCTCTTTTTATGGGCAACCGCCGCGGCCCAACGCAGTTGAACGCGAGGCCTTGGCGGATGGGTTGATCGACCTTGTGACCACGCGGTGGTCGATCGGAGCTGTGCCGGGGGCGTACCGGAATTTCCTAGAGCTGGGCACCCCGGTCCTAGTGCAACCGCAGGCGGCGGAAGCACGATATTACGATTCGGTCCCGGTGGTGGAGCAGGATATTGATCTGCTCTATATTGGCAATTGCTGGTCGTTCAAATGGGAGAATATGCGGCAGTATGTGCAGCCGTTAAAGGAGCGGTTTGGCAATGGGTTTCAGATCTATGGTTCCGGCTGGCCCGAGGGGATTTCGCTCGGTCCGTTGGATGATGGTCGATTGTCGGAGATGGCAGCGCGGGCGCGGATCAACCTCGGGTTGCATGAGCCGTCGCAAGTTCTCGTCGACCGGCCTGCTTCGGCCAACGAGCGAGTGTTCAAATTGCTGTCTATGGGGGCGTTTGTGATCTCCGATCCGTGTGCGGCGTTCCAGTCCTTCTTCCGCGAGGGCGAGCACTTGGTCATCGCCCGCAGCGGTGCGGAAATGGTGGCTCTGGCGGAGACGATGCTGGCGCAGCCAGAACGCCGGCGCGCGATTGCCAAGCAAGGCCGCCAGCACGTTATGAAGTGCCACACCTATCGACAGCGCGCGGAACGTTTGCTGTCCGTATTGAGCGGCACCCCTGTGGGCATCTATGATTTTGCGGCGTGAAACCCGCACTCCTCCGGGGCCTGCCCGACGGCGAGGTGAGGCCGACGAGAGCCGAATGTCGAGTGACCAGAGCGAAACGGTAAGTGGCCGGACCTAAGCTGGGCTTGCGTGATCGTGCTTGGTGATCCGGCACTCGGCATTTAACGCTGGACTCTCGACCGGATGGTTGGCTCAGGCTTCGGGCAGCGGCGATTCGACTATGAAGTCGGAAAGCGGCGGCGGGAACTGGGCGGGGCCATCGATGGTTAATAGGGCCCAACCGCGCAGCGGATGGTGCTGCGAGGTTTTCTCGGAATAGGTGGGTAGGTGGAGGCGGAGGCGTTCGCGGTGCGCGAGAAATGGTCCGATGTAGTCGAGCGAACATTCCTGGCCGTCGTAGGTGTCGAATCCGAATTCTGGACGCCCGGGGATACGGAAGTCGTCGATCAGAACGTAAGAGGAGCGAAACGTACCGGTGATCCAGGCGATCTCCTCGCGCAAGGGCCAAGCGAATCCTTGGCCGTGGGCGTCGAGCCAGAAGAGCGTGTTTGTTTTGTCAAACACCGGTTCACGGTCGAGGCGCTGCATGAAACTCTGGGAGGATTCGGAAAACAAACGAACGTGATCGCACGGGCCGATGTTGGTTCGCGCCTGTTCGCAGGCTGGGGCATTGGGCTCGCACGACCAGCAGGGGATGCTCGGGTAGGTGCGGGCAACGTAGGCGAGCGTACTGCCGACATTGGTACCGGTCTCGACGAAGCGCGTAGCGGGGCCGCGCAGCAGATGGTCCACCAGTTTCAGGAGGTAGCGGTCACCGTGAAAACCAATGTCAAAGAAGCTCATGGGAGTTGGGTAAATGGAATGGTAGAGTTCCTAATGATTGGCGCGGCGGACGAGTGCGCAAGGCTTTCAATCAGGCGACGCTCGTCGGGTCGCGTCATACGCTTGTAGTCTCTCGGTCCGTGGGCATTCGGGCGAGCCTCCAGAGTCGAGTGACGAAGCACGCCTCTTCGAGGACAATCACCGCCCTGGTATCTTCGCCGCAGCGAGCACTGCTGGTATGGCGCTTCTTCCTCGACGCTTGTCTCTCGTAGCAGCATCGGGTGACAAACCGAACCGGCGCGTGCCTGCTGACATGGGCCGGCGAATTCCAGAATCGGGAACAGTGAAGTCCGGTCATATTGGGGATCAATGCTATGTCGGCAGGGGGGGGCGGGCCAGGCCAGCGGGAATCGGCGTGTTTGGTCTATGCATGCGTGGGCTATGGATTGGCCCGCGAAGCGACTGGTGTCGCCCGCTCGGAGCCCGGGTGGGCCGTTTCGCGTTATGGTGCGAGGGAGACTGCGATCCTAGTCTAGCAGCCTGTCGGACTTCGGCTGCTTTGGGCATATTTCGCGATTTCCAGACCATCGGATCTATCCAACCACTACCGAACAATCGGTTCTAGGGCCATTTCTGAGGGT
>CAJCBL010000329.1 GCA_903960515.1 uncultured Verrucomicrobiota bacterium | reverse complement strand
GCCTGTCGGACTTTGAGCACCCAAAGCGGCTACAGGAACGTATACGAGTTCGCGGCGCGGTTTTTTGGCAACGAAATGAGAATACGAGGCTTCAATTCGCGCTTATTGAGACTGGAGGCCGAAGTCCGACAGGCTCCTAGCGGCGGCGGACTGCCCGAGTTTGGGCAGGTTGTGCCGGGTCTCCGCACCGCGATAGTCGGCCGACAGCGGTTCCCCTCCGTGCGAGGCTGCCTCAAGGATCAAGCAAAGCGAGGCCCCCGTTGCCGACTCGGCCGCGGCAAGCAGGACGCTCGTATCGGAAGAGCCCCACCACCGCTTCTTGCCCTGCTTCGCCTCTTGAAAAGTCTTCAAGTCCGCCTCGTCACCGGCCAATCCACACTTGGATCTGCTCCTTAAGCAGGTCGCGCACTCACTGCGGGGAGCTTCGAGTGCCTCGGCTTTGCCCGACTGCTCGGGCGCATTGCAGCCCATCTCCGGATTATTCTTACCGAGGCGGATCGAACACCCCGTGTTTCCGAGGCCCAATTCCGACGCATTTAGGTTGGATGTCCTCGAACTACGGAATCACTGCAGCGCATTTCTGTTTGGAGCGTTTCAGATGTAAACAACCGGAATCCAAACACTTCCACGTGTTCAAGAAACTGAATATCGCTGGCCCGGGCTCGCCTGAGGAATCCATCAACTCCAGGCGAAGGCCCTCGCTCTAGGCCGGGATGAAAGTTGCGCAAAATTCCGCTTGAGCCCAATGCGGCACCCCCTAAGGTCGTCATCTCGTTTCGACGAATACTGCCCGATGGTGTAATGGTAGCACAACAGATTCTGAATCTGTTTGTCTAGGTTCGATCCCTAGTCGGGCAGCCAGTTTTTACCTATGAGGTGCTGGACGGTGAAGTTAGGTTGCCAGTTTACGTGGCAACCTAAGCATGGATCACTCAGAATTCGTGGTCAGTCGTTACGAGAACCGCAACGGTGTCACGTCATGGCGCGTAGCCGGTTGGCTCCACGGTGTTCGTATTCGAAAGAACCTGAAGACCCGCGAAGAGGCCGCCGTTGAGAAGGCCGAGCTGGAACTAAAGTCGTTGCAAGCCGCTTCGGGCCTCCGGTCCGAGGCCACGTTCTTGACTGCCGACCAACTACGCGAAGCGGAATCGGTCTTTCGACGGCTCATTGAACGCCCACGCTCGTTGTCATTCTATCTCGATTACGCGCTGGCCAACTACCGGGAGCCTGATTGCGGAAAGTCTGTCCCCGAGGCCGTTGCCGCCTACCTCGCAGTCCGAGAGAAAGACAACCAGCGCGGGTTGCTCTCCGCTCCGATGAAATAGCAGATCGGCTGGGAACTCGGCGCCTTCGCTAATTGCTTCGCAAAGATGATGGTTGCCGAGGTCACAGCCCAGCGACTCCTGCCGTTTCTGGAACGCGCCTCAGCCTCGCTCAAGACGTTCAACAGTGCGCGGGCAGGATGCAGTAGAGCGTCTAGTTGACATGGTTTAGGAATCGAGGCCTCTGGGAAGCGATCGGCAATTTCAGGGTCTGCTCGAGCAAGTACGCACCCAAGTGCGCATCTTAGCGGTGCTATATATCGATCTTGCGGCGGTGACGGCACCCATCGACCTGATCTTCGCCGCCCTGCCCGATGCCGCTATCTACCGCTCGATGCCCGGCATTGGCCCGCGCTTGGGCGGCCGCCTAGCGGCTATATTCGGCCAACCCCGCCAAGCCCTTCCCCAATAAGGCTCTGATACGAAGGGCACTAGGCGCGGCCATTTTAAGCCGTGCGCAAGGCGCGGGCGCTGAGGTAGGTGCATTGCTCGTGCTCGTCGAATACCCACTTGGGGCGCACAAGGCTAAAACAGCGCTCGATCTGCCTGCGTGTGATTCCCATCGCCGAGACGATGTTATCGCCGTGGTAGACGGCGGCTTCGCGTTTGCCGCGTGGAGAGCTATCGCCGACGACAACACGCCCGCGAGGAAATCCGTCGTAATATTCCGCCAGAGACTTACCCATAACCATGGCGAGCACGGAACGCGGGGCATGGATTGCGTCTGCCCACTCTGAATAGAGTTCTCCGACGACAATGCACCGCCATGCATCTACATGGTCCATTTCGCCATCGGAGTCCGCGCGAAAAGCGCGAACTCGCCAGGTGCCATCTCGGTTGGGCACGATGAAATAGATTCCGCTACTTGGGCGCGAGACAGGCTTCGGTTTCTTTGGCTTGAGCGGGGGCATGATATTTTGGGGTATAGTCAGAACAGTCCCATGCGTTGATAGTGCGCTTCGTCCTTGGGGAAAGGATCGGCCTCTCGCCATCCCTCCACTCTCAGATCGGCAATAATATGCTGGCGGGCCACTTCGGCGGCCTCATCGCCCCACAGGCGACGAACCTCATCGATGCCGGAGAGATGATGACGCTTTTTGCGGTGGCGCATTCCATAAGGAGCGACGCCGGCAAATTCATCGAGCCAGCGATGCACTTCCTCATGCGGGTTTCCGAAACGTGCAGTCGCTTCCGCGCAATGCTGTTCAAAAGAGGACATTTAGGGCTATTTTGCTCGTAGATGCGCTGATGCAGCGGTTTCGGTTGCCCGCCCGAGCAGTTTGCGGGTCGCGCGGTAATCGCCCGAGTCTATTCGTCCGATATGCTTGGCGACATAGTCGTAGCGTTTATCACCGCGTAAACCGAGCTTGCGCGCGTCGCGGTCCGCCTCCTTGGCCCGCTCACGCAGGCGCTTGGTTGCGGCGCGTGCGCCCGAAAACCCCTCGCCTTGTCGCTGTACCCCTCGCGCTCGGTGGAGCTTGTTGATCAAGCTGAAATCGAGGTCACGCCTGGCATCGAAGCTGAGATAGGCCGGGATAAATATTTGGGTGCCGTGCGGAGTAAAGACTACGGAGGGTTTCAACAACAGGGGTTGGCCGCGGGCCACACCCCACAGGCAATATTTCCAACAGAGCAAGTCGAGGGCAGCCTGGAAACGCCCGGCGCAGGTGCTAAAACTGGCGCCGCCATCGCGCACCCAGTGGCGCTCGGGCAGCAGCGAACGATGCAGGATCTGCTTGCTGGAAGTCTCCTTGGGAAATGCAGCCGACAGTTTTCGCCAATCCTGCGGGAAAGCGTCGGGCACGCCCAGTTTCTCCTCAAACTCATCGTATTTCACTCCGGCCTTAAGGAAGGCCGCGAAATCGCCGCTCAGCAGCGATTGCTCCGACTCTCGCACCAGGGCAGGATCGGACAGAATCAGGCGCTGAAACCCGCAGGAGCCACTAGCCTTCAACCCGTCGAGCAGGAGATCCGCCACCGCGCAATGGCTCGCATCGATGCCGTCGCTGGCCAACCCCTCGCGCAGGAACTGCGCATAGTTTTCAGCGAACGCCGGGAAGTGGGAACCGGACTGCCACCCTTGAAAACAGAGCCAGCCGTAAGCTTCGGCCACACGGGCACGCTCTGGAGCGGCCGCAGCCAGAGTAGCGGGCAATTTGTCGATGAGATAGACGACCAGCTCCGCCAAGACCGAGGCCTCCGCGAACGGACGCAGTTGCGCGTCGCGGCGAAGTTGCGCCCGCCAACCGCGCGGAGGCAGACCGAAGGTCTTCAGCCAACGAGCGCGAAAGGAAGCAGCTGCTGTTTTGTCGGGGATTGTCATGACTAGGGCTAGGCTGCGGGGGATGAGGGCGAGCGTTGTAGCGGCTCTGTGGGGCACCGGAACCAAGTGAAACTGAACAAGACCCCGTCCGAATTCACGCCAAGATATTGGGACTTGCCGGTGAAGCAGGCGTGATAGCTCCCCGGCATGTTCTCATAATCGAAAGACAAGCGGCCCTGGTGCGAGCGCATGAGCTGGGCAGCCTCGCCGCCGTCTCGCACCCAGTGCATGCCCTCCGGCAGAGGGAAAGGCCCGGCCGGATAGACGTTGGCCTCGCTCTCAAGCAGCGCCTGCGCGTCGACCGATAGCTCCTGCAGGCAAAGCATGCTGTCGATTCGCCCACCCTTGAGCAGCCCGAGGGCGAGCGCGGGCTCGACGATTTCGCACGCCCCATAAGCCCCACGCGCCGCCCCCGCAGCCACAAGCTCACGGAACTGACGCCAGGAATCTACACTCAGCCGCCGGCTCACGTTCTCAAAGGCGAGCATGTCAAACGTGTGCTCATCGATCCACTCTGCCGCCATGACCATGCGCGCAGCGAAGAGCTCGTCGCTGGTGATCTCGCGGAGTCTGCCGACGCAGTCGCGATCGGAGACCTCGTCAATGCATACCAGCGCCAGAAACTCCAAAGTCAGTTGCCCTGGGGGAAAACCAAGCATCGCCAGCGCAGCTCGAGCATCCGCCAAATCGGCAATCCACGGCAGGGACTCCAACACTGCTGTGCCGCTGCGCGCAGCGAGCCTGCGGGCGACTTCACATACTCGATCTTCCTGTTCGGTGGTCATGGGAGGAATGGGGCTTCGGCAATGGTTGGGAATAGCGTGGGAGGGCTCACGAATCGGCGCGTCCACAAGAGTGATCGGGAGTACTGAAATACTGACCACTAGTCATGGCGGGAGCAGGCTACCTGATCTTCTCGATCTCTTCGGCCATAGACCTCGCCCGCGCAATGGCCTGGGCGAGCGCGTCGCGCAGCTGCTCGGCTGCGTCCAGCGATAGAGTGAGCGACGCCTCACTAAGCTCCGTAAAAGGGGTCTTGGCCCGGGGCCTAAGCCGGAGGATCACTGCGGCATGATTGCCGGGATACACGGCATAGGGTTCGGCCAGGTTGCGAAAGTACGAGGGCGCGGACTTCGCGGCGAATTCGCCGAACGGCTGCACCTGGATCAACATGGCCGTATTGTCGTCGCGGGCACCGGCGATCTTGAAATAGCCAATCTCGGAGGTGATGGGCGGGATATCGCCGTTGGGCATGATTTTGGGGTTCATAGGAGAATATTGCTGGGGAGTACCGGAGCTAGGCCCATCAACGGGCTACGACGCTGGGCGCCTCGCCATTTTCGGCGGCGGCGATGGACGCCTCCAGCGAGTCCCGCACCCGCTTGGCTTCGGCAAGCGTCAGCGAGACCGACGCCTCACCGTAACCACTATCACATTCCAGCCGCTGGGCGTGGATTCGCAGTCCCACAAATGCCCAGCCATCGTGGTGAGTAAGATAATGCACTACGGCGGCCTCAAAAATCATCGCCGCAGCGTTGCGGCCGACCACGCACCGCGCCTGAACTTCGAGCACCATGGGCTCGCGCTGTACCCGGGCACCGGGGGCGCGAACATGTCCAACAGGGGCGTTGTGCGTGCTGAGCATGAGGTTGTAGTGGGCGGTTGCCTTCGCGTTGCGGGGTTGAACTACCGGGAAGCGGGCATTTCCCGTACCATCAAAATATTGGCTGCGGGGATTTGCTGGGCGAAGATCCTGCGAGCCGTGCCCAAATCGGTGGCGTTGATGCAGATCTGCTGCTGCGGGGAACTGCCTTTGAGGAGGCGATACGAGACGAGGTACTGACGTGAATTTGCCATGGCGCCACAATACCCGAACCGGCGGCCTGCGATCAGGATTTAGTTTGTCGACAGACCAATGCCCTTGATAGGCCCACAAACCAGATACAAATCCGGGCCTACAATACAATTCCAACGCCCCATCCCTACACAGCGACATCGCTGACCAATGTCCATGGTTGGGAGGACCGCAGGCCGGCGCCACAGCGGCGGCGATACATAACCAGATCCGGGCTGCCCACGGCCTGCGAGCCCAGCACCGCCGGATCGGTTAGCGCACCCGGCAACGCGGCACCGTGGAGAGAGGGAGTTGGTCCTTTTGCCGCGGCCCTTCGGTGCACCGTGAAAGCCTTCGGGGCGATGGTGGTGCCGCTGAGGCTCGGGCCCGACCCGGTGACAAACAGTCCGATACGACGCGCAGCGTGGGCCTGTTCCCGCCGAGCCCCTCGCGCGTTCCTGAAGAAACGGCGCTGAATCCCCTCTAGATTTCCCTTCCCCCGATTGCGCCTGTGTGCCGATTGCCCGTTGTTTGCGGCGGAGGGCACGAGAAAGGCGGCCGGCGATGCCGGCCGCCCGTAGGCGCGAGTCCTATTCGCTGGATGATGTCCTCAGCTCCGCGAGCCGCTCATAGATGAATGAGTGGGCCCGATCGGCCAGGGTGGCGACGAGAGGGAGGTCGTCGCGCCCGAAGCTGTCGGTGTCGTGGAATACACGGGCCTCGTCCATGTAGGTGCGGGCGAAGGTCACGTTGTAGAACTTCTTCTGGTCTG
>CAJCBL010000328.1 GCA_903960515.1 uncultured Verrucomicrobiota bacterium | reverse complement strand
GCGATGCGGTGCCCTTGGCCGGTGCGCCGACAGCGGGTGCCGTTCAGCCATGAGTAGCGGCGGGGGAGACCGGCGGAGCGGCGGAGAAAATCGAGGTGCATGGCTGTTTAGCGAGGGAAGCGGGCCGCGGCGGCGGGTTGCAACATGTATTCGCCATAGCGCGTGTCGCCCAGCTCGGGGCCCCATTGGCACGGCCCAGTTGGGGTTGGTCTAGAGCAGGGGGGCCGGGAAGTGGGCGACGCCCCCCAATCAAGGAGGCGAGGGCAGGGATCGGTCCGGGTGCTCGGCGGGCGAGGGCGGCCTTTGCGGGCAAATGCGGGATCGGGGCGCCGAGGCTCGGACGGGTTGGGGGGCGGGAGCGGTTCAACGCGAGGCGTCGAAATCGCGATGAAAATTGTCGAGTTGGCGGCGCAAATGGTCGGTGCGGTCTTGGAGGACTGATTCGCGACTTAGGCAGGGCTGGAGTTGTCTGCGCTGAAGCTGGCTGCGGAGGCTGCGGAGGTTGTGGGCCAGAGGCAGCAGGCGGGCCGCGATGGACAGAGCGTTGAGGCTACGGCGGGCGAAGGCGGTGGCGGGGGCGTCGCCGGCGCGGTGGCTGGTCGCCCGGGAAAACGAGGCGATGCGTCTGCTCGGGTATTGCAATTCCAGTGATTCCATCCAGTCGCGCCATTTGAATGCGAGTACATGATTGCCGGTGACCACCGGCACCCACGGTACACGGCAGGCATCGGCGACAATGGCGCCGTGCATGGCCTCGGCAATCACGCAAGTGCAGCCGCGGATGGCAGCCAGCGTATCCGGTACGGAGGCCAGGGGGGCGAGGTAGCGCAGGTCGAGCTGGTCGCATAGCCGGCGCCACGGGATCTGGCGCAAGCCACGAAAATGGGGCATGAAGCCGATAGCTGGGCCGGGTAGCGGATCCGGCAGCGGCACGGTGCGCAGCAAGGCGGCGCCGTCGGTGGCCGCCAGCTCCGGGGGCAGGCCCAGGGCGGCGGCGGTGAGCGGGCCCCGCACCGCATAGACGCGCCAGCGGGCGTCGGGCACCGGGAGCTCGCCATAGCCGGTGCCGGATCCGAGGACATGATACTCCTGCGCGGAGGGCATCGACGCCTTCAGGATGGTGCCGATGCCCAGGAAAAGCCGTGACGCGTCTTCGTCGAGCCGCGGGCCCAGCAGTTGCGGCCACAGCCAAGGGTTGAGGGCGTCTCCAAAGTTGGGAGCGTCGGCGAAATAGTGCAGCTTCATGTGGCGCCGGTACGGGGCAGGCTGGCGAACAGGCACCAGGCGAGCAGGTCGGTGCGCCAGGGCACGGCCCGCCAGGCCCGCCAGCCCAGGCGCCGGGCGCTGGCAGGTTGCGAGGCGCGGAGCAGGCGCGCCAGGGTCCAGCGGCTGTCGGCCAAGAGGCGGCGGCGCAGCAGCGCAGTCACACCGGCGGCACCGGAGTGTTTTTCGTAGAATCGTACGCAGTCCTCGGCTACGCGCAGGGTGCGCGTCATGCTGCTGCCCTCGTGTTTGTTGTAGCGGCAGGTGTCCTGGCCCGTGCAGGCGAGGGTGCCGCCGTCGGCCAGGGCGCGAAACCAGTAGTCGCGGTCCTCGCCGATGCGCAGGGTTTCGTCGAAGAGGCCCACCCGTGCCACGGTGGTCCGGGGGAGCGCCACGCAGGAGGAGGTCTGGATGAAGGAGCGGGTGAAGAGCCAGTGGCGCGGAGTAACCAGCCACTGGGCATACGGTCGGTAGATTCCCATGCTGTGGCCCGCGGAGCCGTTCCAGAGCTCGATGCCGGAGAAGGCTAGGGCGTGGCCGCGGGCGAGGCAGGCCGAAAGGGTGGCTAGGTGTTCGGGTTGCCAGAGATCGTCGGCGTCGAGGAAGGCGACGGCCTCGCCGGAGGCCAGCTCAAGGAGGCGGTTGCGGGCGGCTGCCACGCCGCGGTTGGTGCCAAGGTTGTCGTACCGAACCGGTTGCGACACCTGTGCGGCGAACTCGCGCACGATCTGCTCGGTGCCGTCGCGCGAACCGTCCTCGACCACGATCAGCTCCCAGTCGCTGTGGCTCTGTGCGCGCACGCTCTGCAGCGCCGCCGGCAGGAAGGCGGCGGCGTTGTAGGCGGCGATCAGTACGCTGACGGTGGCGGGCATGGCGGAAGCTCAGGCGACGGTGGCCAGCTTTGGCAGGGCCGGGAGGCGGGGGCTCGCGAGCCGTTTGCCGCAATTGTTGGAGGGAATTTCGACGAGGCGGTTGTAGATCCAACTCGCCGCGACAACAGGGACGAGCGCCAGCAGGAAGCCCGGGACGAGCACGGCCCAGGCAGGGAGCAAAGGCAGGTGTTTGGCAAAGGCGGGAATCCCCCAGCGGAAAATGGGTTCGTGTAGGAGGAAAACTGAGAAGCTGATGGTGCCCAGGGGGGCGATCCAGCGTTCGAAGCGGCCCAGCGGGGATTGGCGGTGGATGAACCACTCGAAGGCCACCGCATAAACGATAGGTTGGAGCAGCGGGCACAGGAAGGCCGGCAACGGCAGGGCGAAGCACGCCAGGTAGGTGCCTCCGACAACCACGATTAGGGTACCATGGGCTCGGAATAACATCTTCCGCGCACGCCAGTGCTCGGCGATAGTGGCGCCGATGAGCCAGTCGAACCAGAAGCCCACGGGGTTGTGGTCCGCCCAGAAGGCGTCGGTGAGTTCCGGGGCCACGAAGCGCACAGCCAAGGAGAGCGTCATGCAAGCGAGCAGGGCTCGGGCGGCGCCCCAGCGCAGCCATAGCAGCAGCAGGATGGGATAGAGCAGATAGCGCTGGCTCTCGATGGCGATGCTCCAGAACGAGTAGTTGATGTTGAAGATGAAGGCCGCGAAATAGTTGTGGATGCAGGCGAGGTGGAGCGACAGGTGCATGTAGGAGCGCAGTTCACCGAGGTGCCCCCGGTATTCGACGACGAAGATCACCAGCAGGGCCAGGAGGTAGGGCGGGTAGATGCGCCAAAAACGTACGATGAAGAAACCTCGCCAGTAGGCACTGAGGCTGCGGGCGGGATCGGCGGCGCGGCGGTCCCACCAGGAGAGGAAGGCTGTGTGGATGCAGAAACCGGAGACAAACCAGAACAGCTTTATCCCGAGGCTTGAGCCTTCGAGCAGTCGGATGAAGTGGCCGAAGGGGTGGTAGCCCGGGCCTGCGTTCGCTGCGGCAAGCTCGGTGACGGCCGGGAAGCGATGCACCGCGTTGGACCAATAGTGGTGGAGGAGCACCCAGGTGATCGCCATGGCGCGGACGACGTCGATGCGGGCGTTGCGATGGTTATCCGGTTTCATGGAGAGGGGCGGCCGAGGCCGGCGAAGTCGAGCCAGGCTAGGCTGCGGCGCAGCCCCTCGGCGAAGGCCACCGGTGGGCGGTATCCGAGGAGGCGCTCGGCCTTGGTGTTGGTGAGCTTCCAGCGGCAGAGCTGGAGCAGGGCGAGCTCGGCGGTGAGCCGGGGCGCGGCGGGGCCGGGACGCAATGCCCAAGCGCTTCGGGTACGCTGGGCGGGCCACGCGGCGGCGAGCGCCTTGGCGAGGCGCTTGGCGCGGCTGGGTACGAAGTTGGAGAGCCGGGCGTAGGCGGGGGTGAGGGTAAATGCGTCCCACCGGCTCTCGCGCTCGGGGACCACGCGCGGCGGCGGCAGGTTGTGGAAAGCGGAGGCGGCGAACCCGAGGTGGCCGGCGATGGGCTGGAGGAAGTCGGCCCAGGTGACGCTCTCGGCGTCTCCAACAAGAAAGGTTTCTCCGGCGGCGGCCGCCACGGTGGCGGCAAGGCGGATGGCCTCCACCAGATTGTCGACGTAGATGGAATTGCATACGCCGCGGCCCTCGTCGAGCCAGGCTGCACGACCGGCGCGCAGGTCGGCGGCTGTATCCGCCAGCCAGCGCGAGCGAGGGCCGAAGACGACGCCGGGGCGAAGGATTACGACCTCTACGCGCCGGTCACGGGCGAGGCGGGCGAGGCGGCGCTCGGCGCGGACCTTTGCGTTGTTGTAGACGATGGGATGGTGGTCGTGGAGTGGCGAGGACTCCTCGGTGCCCGGGGCGCAGTCCTGGCCGTGCACCGAGGCGCTGCTCAACCAGACCAGCCGGCGCACTCCGGCGGCGGCGCAGGCGCGGTAGGCGACCTCGGCCATGCGCACGATCTGGCCGGCGTCGCCGATGGCTGCGTGGATACATACGGAGCAGTCGCGCAGGGCGCCGGCGAGGAGTTCGGCGGAGAGGAAATCGGCAATACGCCAGGCGAGGCGTTGCCGGGAGACTACGGCCAGGCTGGCGGCGGAGCGCACGACCGGCACCAGCGAGCAGTCGGTGCGGGCGGAGAGCAGCTCAACGGTGCGCAGGCCCACGAAGCCGGAGGCGCCTATGAGGGCGATGGCAGGAGGAGTGGCAGCGGAGCTCATGGATGAATCCATTCTTCGGGGAGGGCGGTGCGGACGGCGTAGCAGCTCTCGATCCAGCGCACGGCGCCGGCGGCGGAGGCGCCGGTGACAAAGGGGGCTCGGCCTTCGCGTAGCGCGGCGCACACGTCGACAAGCTGTGCGATGAAGGCCTGGGGATTGGTCTCGAGCGCGGCGGTAGGCGGCGCGGCGGGCGAGGGGAGCGGGTCGCGCAGCTCGGCTGCGAAGGTCATGGGCACACCTTCGAAGGAAAGCTCAAGCTGGTTGGAGGCGTTGACTCGGCTGTGAATGGTGGCGCGCTCGAAATGGAAGACGTAGATGTTGGCCGTCTTCCAGTCGCGGCTCAGGCGCAGGCTCAGGCGGGCGCCGGCAGCGAAGGTGGCGGAGAGGCGGCAATTGGCCTCAAGGCCGTCGCGGGCGTCATCGGCATAGGTGAAGGTAGTCGGTTCTCCGAGCCACCAAAGAATGAGGTCAAGTACGTGGACTCCGATGTCGAGAAGCACGCCGCCGGGGGTCTGTTCGCGCCGGAAAAAGGAGTCGGTGGCGGCGGGCCAGCCGAACTTGCCGCCCTCGGCCACATCCACGCTGCGCAGCGCCCCGAAGGTGCCGCGCTCCAGGAAATGCTTGATGGCTCGATGGGCGGGCATGAAGCGCTTGTAGTGGCCGGCCGCGAGCATGCGGCCGGTGAGCGATGCGGCCGCTATCATCGCGTCGGCTTCAGCCGCAGAGGCCGCGAGGGGCTTTTCGCAGAGCACATCGAGGCCGGCGGCGAAGGCGGCCTGGGCCTGCTCGCGATGGAAGCGTGGTGGGGTGGCGAGTACGGCTAGGCGGGCCCCGAGGGATAGCGCTTCGGGCAGTGTGGCGCAGGCTCGGGCGCCGAGCTCGCGGGCGAGCGCCTCCCGCGCGGCGGGGGTGGGATCGACGACGGCGAGGGTGCGTAGCAGCCCGTGGCGTTCGAGTTCACGCAGTGCCGGCAGGTAGAACAGGCGCGAGACGGCTCCACAGCCGACGAGGATGAGCGGGACGGGCCCAGGGGAGACGGGGGAGGTTGGCGGAGCGGATGGCACGGCGGAAGGAATACGGTTTCAGGAAGTGGT
>CAJCBL010000327.1 GCA_903960515.1 uncultured Verrucomicrobiota bacterium | reverse complement strand
TAGGTCCAGTCGATGCCGGGGATACCGTCTTTTTCGGGCAGGGAAACGAGACGGCGCGCATCGGCTTCCGTCTCCCCATTCAGCCTTCCGCCTTCAGCCTTCAGCCTTCTTCCCGCCCACCAGGCGCCGAGGGTGTTATGGAGCAAAAACTCCACCATATAGTCTTCGGTGAAGAGCTGGGTGACAGGCGAAATCTCGGCCGCGCCGATCTTCACTCCGGACTTGTTGACGTCGTCTTTGCGCTGCGCCTGCCAGAACTGATACGTCCAGCCGAGGGCATCGGCGGCGGTGAAGACGCTGCCGGGCAGGCTATCGAGCAGCTTGCGCAGGGCGACCTGCCCTTCGGGCGCAAAGGTGAGATCGAGCACCGGATCGTCGGCGCGAAAGACACCGGGCAAAGTCCTGCCCGCAAAGCGACACGCGAGGTCGAAGCCGTCCTTGGCGCCCATCTCGGACGAAAGCTCTTCGCATTCCGCGACCGTGACAGGCGTCGGCGCGCCACCGGCCTCATCAGGCATGAGCAACAGGTGATTCTCCGTGAGAAAACGGGTGAAGAGCAGCCGGTGCCAGTGCTCGTAAGCGGTGTGCTCGACCAGGCGCGTGAGTTCCTGCGTGCCGTCCAACTGGCGGGCATCGCCCAAGGCCTTGCCGCGGGCACGGAGATTGGCGCGAAGTTTTTTCTTCGCCTCGTCCATATGTGTGCGTGCCTGCCGTTCATGCACGGCAAGGTTCTCCAACGCCGCCCGCGCGGCATCCTCGGCGCGGGAGCGGGCCGCCTGGGTGACTTTGGCGAGGTCGTTGCGAAGTTCGCGGGAAAGGGAGGACATGGGGGAAGAAAAGGCTGAACGCTGAACGCTGAAGGCTGAAGACGGAAGACGGAGGCGGATCAGTGCTGAAGGCTGAAAACTGAAGGCGGAAGGCGGAACGGAGGAAGAGTTGAAGCGGGAAGGTTTAGGTTGAAGGAAGGAGGCGGGGGTAATTCGCTAATGGGGGAACGTTATTTGGCAGGATTTTGTCTATTAGAAGATCCTGATCATTAGGTGGTTATTCCGGTATTCGGGGGCTGGCGGCCAATTTTTGCCAATAGAAGTGCCAATGGAAGTGGGTTATTTGGCGGCCTTTTCCGCCAAATGATAGGCGGAGAGCGAATCAACTGGGGGCGCAGGGCGCTACTCCGAAACCAAGGTCCGCCCTTTGGCGGTGAGTCGGTATTTTTGCAGGCGACTGGTGGGTTTGTCGGGAATGGTGAGCTCAATCAGACCGTCCTGGATCAGGGGCGCGACGACTTGGTCCCTAAATTTGGTGCGGTTGGTGCGGCCAACGAAGACGAGTAATTCCATTAAGCTCTTTGCTAAAAGGCATTGCGACAGAATCGCGACTTGGTCCTGACTTAGTCCCGACTTAGTCCCAACTAGGGCCTGTTTATCGCTGGAGGCAGCGACTGGTGCCGTGACTGGTGCCGTGACTGGTGCCACCCCGAGGGCACCAGTCACAGGTAGAGATGAATTCAAAGCTCCGGGGGCCGGTATCGTGAGCGCCAGAGCCTCGGTGTGGATCGGGATGCGGAGAACCAAGGCGGCGCGGTCGTCGTCGGTTTCAAAAACGGGGGCAGGCGAACCATTTTCCCGAAGGACGCGCAGCATCTTGGGAATGCCAGTGGAGCGCCCCTCGGTGAGATCGAGTTCTTTCAAAAATTCACCGATGCGACGGTTGCGGTAGCGGCGCGAAACCGCGCGCCCCGCCTGGAGATCGGCGAGGCGGAGGGAGCGATCCGGGCCGGGGTAGCTGACGATGACGAGTTCCTCGCGGGTGATGCGCACCTCGATGGGTTCACGCTCCTCGTAGCTGCGATGATAAACGGCGTTGGCAAGGGCTTCCTCAATGGCGGCGAGCGGGTAGTTGTTCACCCGGGTGGCCTCAGCCCGGTCGGGATGTTTGATGACTATCTCGGTGATGAAATTGCGCTCGATATAGGCGAGGGCGTCGCGGAGTTGGTGGTGCAGCGGACCTTGGAAGGTTTTCTCGGTGAATTGGTCGCCGCCGGGGCCGTCGGGAAACCAGACGACATCGATCTGAGTGGCAGGGAAGAAGCGGTGGGGCGCGGGATGGAAAAAGAGCAAGCCGACGTTGAGCGGGAAGAGTGCTTCAGGGACGCCGCGTGCAACTTGGAGTTGGCGGGCGAGATCGGGCAGCGGCAGGGAGTCGGCTTGGGCGGCAAGATCGCTGCCGACCTCGACAAGAAAATCGCGGATCAGGTCGCGCGAGAGGTCTTCGACGCGGGCCAGTTGGTTGACTCGGTCGTCGAAAGGGACGGTGGCGGCGAGGGAGATGAGTTCACGCTCGTCGGTACCGCGTGCGCGGACGGTGCTGGAGCCTTTGCGGATGAAGTAGGCCCAGTCGGATTTGTCGGCGGAAAGGGATGCGCGGGCTTTGTAGGGGCGGGTTTCGCCGCCAGGGGCCCAGATCACGAGGATCGTGCGACCGTCGATGACGTAGGGGGCGGAGACGGGGTGGTAGGCAGGCTGGAGACAGTTATGCCCGAGATGGAGCAACTCCTTCTGGATGACGTCGAGGGTGGCCGGGGCCAATCCGACCGGAGGCAAGACGGGAAGGCCGCCGGCCTCGGCGACGCCGATGACGATGTAGCCGCCGCCGAGATTGTGGAAATCGTTGGCGAAGGCGCAGATGGCATGGAGAACGACCTGGGGGTTCCAACCGGCCTTAAACTCCAGCCGCTCCCATTCCACTGCGTGACCGTGGAGCAGGTCGGAGATGTTTATCGGGAGCGGCATGGCGGGAAGAGAAGGTTTTCGGGCACCCACTCAGAGGATGACCGGCCCGTCCTTGAGGTTTGCCTCAATCGTGGTGCGCACTTGGGCGAGCCAGGCGTCGAGGTCGGCGGTCGTGCGCAGGGTCGCGCCGGGCAGGGAGATGCGTCGGGCCTTGGGCTCCAGCTCCTTCACCGCCTCGGACAGGGCGCGATCAAACTGAGCGGACAACGCATCGGTGTGCGCCCGCCAGGTGGCCAAGGGGCAAAGGGTGAGCGCGGATAGGAGTTCGTCGTCAGAGCCGCCCGTAGGGGCCGGGCGCACCTGGATACCGGCGGAGGCGAGCAGGGATTCCTGCTTGGGCGGCGCAATCTTGGACCAGGTGGGATCGGCTGACAGGCGCGCACGGCCCGAAGCCAAGGCGCTGGCGTAGGCGGCCACGGTGGAGGCAAGACTCGTGCGGAGCGCTTCCCCCAAGGCCTTGGCGACCGGCGCGACTGAATCGGGCTCGTCGAGGAGGGAGCGATTGGCGCGAATGGCCGCGAGGGTATTGGCCCAGTCATGGGTGTTGATGCTGCCGGCGGCGCAACCGAGGAGGCGCTCGGTGCGGTCGAATACGGGGCGGCGTTTGCCGATGGCCTCGGAGGTCTTCTTCCAGGTGGCGAGAGCGGCGGTGATGGCGTCGCGCTGCTCATGGAGCGCATGGAGGAGCTCATTGCCCGACTTGCCTTCGAGCGCCTGCAAGGTTGCGAGCGAGGGGATGGTGGGAGCCGGAGCGTCGCCGCCCACAGAGCGAGCGAGCGCAAGGGCGGCCGTGAGGAAGAGTCCGGCATCGGCGAGCTCGGAGCCGGGCTTGGCGGAGAGCCCGGCGGCGGCATAGAGCTTGCGCAGGGCGATCTTCGCGGCGGCACCGAGGACGGGTTGCTCGACGCGATACTCCGCGAGCCCGAGTTTCTTGATATCCGAGTCGGCGGCGGTGAGCGGCGCGCCCTGCAGGCGAGCACTCAGATGATTGCTGACCAGCAAAACGGTGAGCATCGCATCGACCGCATCCTGCGGCCAGCCAAAGGTCCCTCCAGTAAAATGCTTGCGCAGGTCGGTACCCTTCTTCCCGGCACCGATGAACTTGAGCAGCAGATCGGCGACCGGATGCGTCTGCACATCGCCGGTGTAGCCGACCGCTTGAAGCGCATTGGGAGCGCCCTCCTGTGCCTTCTTGCGAACGATCGGCCAGTTCGGGGAATCGGCCAAACCGAACTTCGGATAAAGCCGGGCGAGCACCTCCTCGCCGGCCGCTTCGACCGCCGTGGCCAGATCGGTGACGGACTGCTCTTGTCCACCGGAGAGGAAGAGCCGGGCCTGGCGGACGATCTGGGCGGCAATGTCCGTGTTTTTCTGTGACTCGTTGCTCAGGCGCGTCGCGATCGCCCGCTTGGCTTCCTGGCCTTCGGTGGTGGTGGGATTGCCTTTGGCGTGAATGGTCTGGTCGGCGGCCTGGGCGGAGGCGATGGCCTGCTTGAGCTCGTCGGCGTGCGACTTGGGGATGAAGAGATGCAGGGTGGCGTCGTCCGTGCTGCGTTGCCGGATATCGTTGAGGACACTGGCCTGGGTGTCGGTGAACTCATCGCGAATCCAGAGCGTGATGCCATCGGCTGCGGGAGGATTCTCGGAGCCGATATGCGCATTCACCCGGCGGCGCTCGTTGCACGCACCGTGCTTGATCATCAACCCGGAGAACAGGCCGTTGAGGACCTGGGTGAAGAGCTGGCTACGCTGGGAATCAAGGAGGGGAAGATCATTGAGGACGGCGGAGCGGCGCTTGCGGAACTCGCCCTCCCACGCCGCGCCCTCGGTGGTTTGAAGCCGATACTCGGCATCGACCTCCATCAACACGCCATCCTCGACCAAGGTCTTGAGCAGGCTGGGGATCTGTTGACGAAGCTGAGTGCTCCCAGTCGCGAGATCATCCACGAGGAGATCGGCGAGGTGCTCGGCTTCGGCGCGGACACCAATGTCGGTGCCGGCCTCGCGCGGCAGCTTGTTGATGAGGAAGACCAGGGCGCAGAGGCGACGGCGGAGCGCGCCCTCGGGCTTCTTGATCTGCTCGTCGATGATCTCCTGGAAGCGCTTCTGCATCTCGCCGGTCTGCACGAGGTCGGTAGCGAGCTGTTCGTAGATGAAATCGGCGGGGACGACGGCCCCAAGCGGACGTTCTGCGTAGGCACGACAGGCCTCGTGAACGACCCGCAACTGGGTGCGCATCTGCGCGGTAGTGCCGGTAGGATCAATACTATGGAGCAGGCGTTCCCAAAAGCGGCGCCGAACGGGCAGCAGGGGAAAATCAGCGACGTAGGCGGAATGATCGTCGGATTGGGTGCCAATCTTGGACCCCTTGAGCTGGCGGGTGATCTCGCCCTCGTATTTGGAAACAAGATCCTGAACGGCGGCCTTGGAACCTTCCTTCTTCTGCAGCACAACAGTCCGCACGACCTTTTCGACGTCGTTGTCACGCAGGTGAACCTTGATGCTATAGCGGCCCATGAGCTTCTGCAGCGCCTGCACGCTATCGCTGAGCGCGCTTTGGCCGGTGCCGATGAACATGACACGGCTGCCAAGCTGCTTGCTGCACGCCTCGGTGACCTCTTGGATGTCGAGGGCAAGGTCGGGACGGTTGTCCACGAATTGTTGCACCTCATCGAGGACGACCAGGGTGCAGGGAAGCTTGCCGCCATTGCCAAGCGCGAGACGGATGAGATCGAGCATCTCGTCGATGCCAACATCGTCCACGTTCGGGTACTCAGCGCGCAGGGTCGGACCGACCTTGGAAACGTCTCCGATGTGCGGATAAACCTTGAAGTAGGCCTTGGCGATGGCCGCGGAGGAGTAGAGCTTGGCGACTTCCTCGTCGAAGTCCTTGCCGAGCTCCTTCACCGCAGCGCGCATCTCGTCGAGTTTGCCGTCGCGGCGAAGATGCAGGCAGAACTTGGCGTAGGGATATTCGCGGCGGAATCCGATGGATGCAAAAATGATGGAAAGGACGCGCATCCGCACACTGCCCTTATCCGCCTTGAGTGTGCCGCCGGCGGCGTGCAGGCCATGGTACTTCTTCCCGAGAGTGGAAACCTCCTTGAGGAGTGCGACGACGTCGTCGGGAAGATTGGCAATGCTGCGGGCGGTGTTGCCGTCGCGAAAGTCGTAGTCCGTCCACAGATAACGAAGCACCTTCACGAGGTGGGACTTACCAGAGCCGTAGAAGCCGCTGACCCAAACCGCCTTCTGCTCGGGTGAGGTGAAATTCGCGAGGTAGCCCTCGATGATGCGAACCAAGCCGGTGCGGTACTCGCCGTCGCACACGAACGACTGCAACTCATAGCGAAGCGTCGTGGGGTCGGTGGTGTTGTTGCTGGAGACGCCCTCGTTGAGGAGCTGCCAACCGAGGGGGTCCTTGTGGAAGATGTCGCGGGTCTTGAGGGACATGGCTTGGGGAAATCAGCGATTGGAGACGATGGGGACGGCGAGGTAGTCCCACCCGGCGCGAGCGCAGAGGAACTGATAGACGTTGTTCTCCCGCTCGCCGGGGAAGAAGAGCAGGAGGTAACCGGGGATGGCGCGCTCGAGGGTTTCGAGCAGCTCCGACACTTCGAGGAAATCGAACAACTCCATGAGGCCGGAAAGCGCTACGACGGTGCGGGCGGGATCCGGGAGCTTAGCGACCTCCGCTTTGATGAGGGTCGCGAGGCGCTCCTTCCACTGAGAGCGGGCGTAGAGGTCGATGTCCTGCGGAAATGCGAACCATGCGGCCAACTCCTCCGGGTCTTCGGACTCGAACCATTCGCGGAGGCGCCCGTGCAGGTCGATCAATTGCCACCCCAATGCGACCTCGCGCGTGGCCAACTCGAACTCCTGCAAGCGGTATTGCAGGCGGCGTTCGTCCTCGGGCGGATAGACGGCAAACCAGATACGCTGGGCGGCCGCAGCGTTCGGTCGCAACGGAAGCGAGACGTGGCGGCGATAGTTGTGGAGAAGCTGATCAATCCGTGACATCGGCGAGGGCGAGTTCTGTAGGCGTGAGAAGCGGCGAAAAATCGAACTCAACGACACCGCCGGCCTGCTTGAAGCCAAGCAAGCCACGGGCGGCGGCGATTGAGAGCTGGCTGGGAATCAGCGCCGGTTGGGCAGTCGCAAGTTCCCCAAATTCTGATTGGAGCAGGCGCTGACCCCGCAGTCCGGCCAAGTATCCAGCGAGCATAGCGAAGGCGACCGCAACGGGTCGGACGGGCGGATGGGTGCGATGCTTTTTCAATCGGCCGACGAGATGACCCGATACCGTCCACGAGGCGGACGTATTTTGCGCCAGCGCCCGGATCAGCACCGGGCTGAAGCGGTCTGGGAAAGCGGAGACGAGAAACGCCTCCACATCTGCACGATGAAGCTGCCCGCCGAGCGGGAGCGCACGAATGAGGGAGAACGTAGCGCGCAACTGGGGATCGCGGCAGTAGACGCAGATCAACGCGAGAACCGGGAGCGACGCCGGATCGAGAGCAGCCAAGTGGCGAAGCACCCGGAAGAGGGCCTTCTGCGGATCCAAGCCGTAGAGCTCAGCCAAATGCCTGTAGCTCTTGATACGGCTGGCCCTAGTGGGCTTGCCCAAGAGATTCCCGTCGGTGATCGCAGTGCCGATTTCGCCGGGGGAAGCGGTGGGAGGCGTTTGAGCCAAGACCAACGACAACTCCTCAAGCATCATCGTGCGGGAGAGGAGCCCCCCGCTGATTTTGCACCGGAAGCCCAAGGCTTCCCGCCGGGAAGCGGTCGGTGCGGCGAGGAGGAAATCGGGAGTGGTACGGGGGGCACTCATGCGTCCGACCTCCTGCGTAGCGTCGAAAGCCGTACGGGAAAAACCACCACAACGGTACTACAGCGGTGCGCTAGAACGCAAACCTCGCCAATAAGCCAATAACTGGTCCACGCATGGACCAACTGGCCAGACCAAGAGAGGTTTCGCAGAAATGGGGGCATCAGGACGATGAATTCTGTAGGTTCCGCCGTTCAAACCGCGAGCATTTGTTCAGATTCGATCCTATGATTTCGGATATGAGAACGAAGGAACCGCGTTGACACTGCCGTCCAAGGCCGATGAGCGATACTTTTCCGCCGAATCGGCAAAACCGGCCTAACGCCAAGCAAGCCCAACCGCAGAGAGGAGTGGGGAGAAAACGTGATCATGCAGGCGCCACAAAGATTACCGCCCAGATCTTCGAAAGTGGCGTCGGTTCTTCGCCGGACAGCCAGCAGCAGGCGTCTTTGGCCGAGCCGAAGGAAACACTGTCCTGGAAATGTTCGTAGGCCTGCGACTCTGTTAGTCCGTTCTCCAGGACATGGATCTGGATATCGAACTGAAATAGGAAGGCAGGTGCCAGAATATCGGTCTTGTCTTTGCGGGCGACATCGCGCCGCAGGTGCTTGAGGGCAGCAATCTCGTCTTTGATTTCCTCGGGGGAGGGCTTCATCTGGTGGAGGCAATGATTGAGGGGCGGAAGAGGAGTCGCAGCCTGCGAGGCCGAAGACTGCGGGTTTCGGCGCGGATCTTAGCATGGGGCCTCGGACAATGGCCGCCCGACCCTTATCTGGTTGAGAGGATTTGTTCGTGACGGCCCCAGGGGCCGGACTCGGGGGAGCCGGGCGAAGATGTGCGACTCGAGTTTGCCCGGTACGGGGAGGGCGGAAGTACCATGGACAAGCCGGGAGCGGCCACCGCCTGCGGTGGGGGCGCCCTGTGCCTCGGCCAGCGAGGGATACTGCCGTTATGCCCGAATTGTTCTGATATTGAGCAGGATCATCCAAGAAGGCGCAACGAGCGGCCGCTAGGCTTGCGCCCGAACATCCGCAATCGGGTTGCAGCGGAGGTTCCGTTGCATGCCCCACAAAGCCCAGCCTCCAGCGAAGTCGGGGATATCTTCCCCTCAGGGTCCGTCGGATGCGGTGCGGGGTCCTCCGCCTGCTCCCGGTTGCTTGTCCTCTGCCGGCCGGTACGGAAGTCTCTACCTTGGGGATATGCACCCGGATGGGGTGCCTCCTTCGCGCTGGCACAATCAGACCAACCTGGTCTTCGCCCTCAATGCTGGCCTGTGCGAAGTCACCCATCGCCTCCTCAACGGTGAGACGAAAGCCCACCAGGT
>CAJCBL010000326.1 GCA_903960515.1 uncultured Verrucomicrobiota bacterium | reverse complement strand
TGCTATCGTTCGCGCCCGCGAACGATAGCATCCGGCGCGGTTGGTCCTCCGAGCGGGAGGAGGCGCTTGAGCGTTGCCGTTCCCGTCCGCGGCCGCGGAAGATAGCAACCGCGCCGGGGCGCCTCGCCTGCGGCGATCTACGGATCGGATTCCGCCTGACAGCTAGGGAGCCGCGCAACAGGGTGCCCAGCGCGGCGCGAGGAACGTGCTCGCTAATGCGCAGCCTCGATCACCAAGCACTCCGGCAAAGCTCCCATCCCGTTTTTAGGAGGGACTCATGGCTACACCGCTGCACTAATCATCCAGCCCCCATCGGAAACCCGCGAACTAGTGGGCCCATTCTGCGAGCACGCCTAGGCGATTGAACTGCGCGGTATGGGGGAATCGGAGCAGGCTGAAGGGCTCCACCAACCGGCAGCGAGACCGGGCTGTCCTCGCACTCCGTTCTTTCCGCTGCGGGGTTTAACGTCTCCACTCGCGGCGATGATCGTGGCCGTCCATCCGCTCGCCGGGTTCGACAAGGTGCTGCACTACCGCGCACCGGTGGCGTTGCAGGCGGGCATCGCCGTGGGCTCCCTGGTGCGCGTGCCGATGCTCAACCGCGTGACGCTCGCGGTGGTCTCGCAGCTCAACCCGGTGCCCGACTGCCCGGTGGAGAAGCTCAAGAACGTGGCGCAGCTCGTGTACCCGTTTCCTGCACTCACTCCGGAGCTGCTCTCGCTCGCACGCTGGATCGCAGCCTACTATGCGGCGCCGCTGGACATGGTGATCGAGGCGATGATACCGGTGTCCGTGCGCAAGGGCCTCGCGCTCAAGATCGAGAAACGTCTCGCCGTGGCGCGCGAGCTCTCGGTAGACGAACTTGAGACGCTCAACCGCCGCGCCCCGCAGCAGGCCAAGCTCTACGCCTTCCTCAAGCTGCAACTGCACCCCGTAACCAAGTCCTTGGTGCTGGAGCGCCTCGCTGTGGGCCCCTCCAGCGCCGCTTCGCTGGTGCAGAGCGGGGTGCTGCGCGAGGTGGATCAGCGCATCGAGCGCGTGGCCTACAATGACGACCTCGGTAGTGCCGAGGCGGTGGCGGTGATCCCGCCCCAGCTCAACTCCGACCAGCTCGCTGCGGTGGAGTCGCTGCGGCTTAGCGGGGAAAAGGGCGGTTTCGCGGTGCACCTGTTGCAGGGCGTGACCGGCTCCGGGAAGACGGAGGTCTATTTGCATGCTCTGGCCGATACGCTCAAGGCCGGCGGCGGCGCCGCCTACCTCGTGCCGGAGGTGGCGCTCACCCCGCAGACTGTCGCCCGGTTGCGCGGACGCCTGGAGCAGCAACTCGGGCAGCGCGTAGTGGTGTGGCACAGCTCGCTGAGCGAAGGTGAGAGGCTCGACGGCTGGCTCGCGCTCGCCTCGGGCGAGGCTCGGGTGGTGGTAGGAGCGCGCTCCGCTGTGTTCGCCCCGGTGCGCGATCTGCGCCTGGTGATCGTGGACGAGGAGCACGAGCCCGCCTACAAGCAGGACGAGACGCCCCGCTACCACGGGCGCGATGTGGCCGTCTACCGCGCGAAGCTCGCCGGCGCGGTGTGCGTGCTCGGCTCGGCCACTCCCTCGGTGGAGTCGGTCAACAACGTACGGCGCGGCCGCTACAAGCTGGATCGGCTGCCCATCCGCATCGACAACCGCAAGATGCCGCAGATGTACATCGTGGATATGCGCCACGAGTACATGTCGAAGCGCGCACCGGCGGTGCTCTCGCGGGTGCTGGTGGACAAGCTGCACGACCGTTTCGCGAAGAAGGAGCAGTCGATCCTTTTCATCAACCGGCGGGGCTACTCGAGCAGCCTGTTGTGCCAGGAATGCGGTTATGTGGCGATGTGCACCCACTGCAGCGTGGGGCTCACCTATCACCGCGCCGACGAGACCCTGAAGTGCCACCTCTGCGGCGAGGTGAAGCCTGCGCCGCTGGTCTGCCCGCAGTGCCGCTCGCCGAAGGTGCGCATGCGAGGTTCGGGTACGCAGAAGATCGAGGAGCATGTCACCCGGATACTGCCGCGGGCGAAGGTCGTGCGGATCGATACCGACACGATGGGCAAGAAGAACCTCTTCCGGGAGATCTTGGGCGAGTTTCGTACCGGGAAAATCGACATCCTGGTGGGCACCCAGATGATCGCCAAGGGGCTGGACTTCCCGAACGTGACGCTCGTGGCGTTGGTCGACGCCGACATCTCGATGCACGTGCCGGATTTCCGCGCCAACGAGCGCACCTTCCAGTTGCTCGTGCAGGTGGCCGGGCGCGCCGGGCGCGGGGATCGCGCCGGCGAGGTGGTGGTGCAAACCTTCACCCCGCAGGCCGATGCGATCCAGTTCGCCAAGAAGAGCGACTTCGACGGCTTCATCGAGGGCGAGCTCAAGACGCGCGAGCAGTTCCGGTATCCGCCATTCCGGCATCTGGTGCACCATGTCTTCCGCGGGGAAAACGCCGAGAAGGTGCTTTGGGTGGCCGAGCAGTGGGCCAAGCGCGCGGAGGCCGCTCTGGGCGGGCGTGCGGAGATTCGCGGCCCGTCGCCCTCACCCATCGAGCGGGTGAAGAACGAATACCGTTTTCAGATCTGGTATTTCACCACGCAGGTGACCCAGGTCGTGGGCGAGTTGGTGAAGCTGCAGCGCGAATTCCCCTGGCCCGACGGCGTGAGCCAGACCTTCGATGTAGACCCGATGAGCCTGAGCTGAGGGGGCGGGGCAGTCGAGCGCTCTGAGTCGAGCGACAAGCGTCCGATCACCGAGTGCGGCGTTGCGAAGACGCGGCCTTTAGCGGGGAGGTCGCCGTAGCGGAAGCGCTTCGCTTCCGTATTGAGGCGTTTCACTTCCGCCCTGAGGTGCGCTCAGCCGTAACCATGCAATCGTACCGCCTTTCGCTCGGACAGTGCCCCAAACTCCGGTGCCCGCCGTAGGAGCGTACTTGCACGCGATCTGGGCTCTGATTCGCGTGCAAGCACGCTCCTATGACTGAATGGTTACGGCTCAGCCGAGGCCCTCTTCGCCGGAGATCCGACAAATAGTAGAAGAGCCGTCCCGGCTCTTTGCCGAACGATTCTCCCTCGCGAGAACAAGAGCTCACGGCCCTGGGCGGGGTTTCCCCAACCGTAACGGCCCTTTCCCGTGCGCACCATTGGTGCAGTCGCCGCACCTTGCTTGCTCACGCGGAGAGCCAGGGGGATTGAAGTGATCGGGGGGCGAGCGACCGAAGTGCGGCAAAATTGGGTCGATCCCCGCGGTGATCGACCGTGTCAGCGAATCGGCGTGGCCGGTGGAGTTTGTTCGCGTTTGGGACAACCGCCGCGATCCGCCTCAGTTGGGTTTGCCGTAACGAGGAATGGCTTGCAGCTCGGCCCTTCGCCGTATCGCCACGGCTCGATGACAAACGGCAGAAGTATTGCCGACGCCTAGCTTGCGGGTACCGGACTGCGCTCGAAGTCGGTGAGCTCGATCCGGCCGTAGCGCGGACTGCTGTGCACCGTAAACGAGGTGCGGATGCCGTCGGCATCGTAGTGGCAGCGAGGATCGGCGCAGAGGCGGCGGGCCGCTTGCATCTCCTCATGCCCTACGCCCTCGATCGGCTCGTAGGCGTAGATTCCAGGTTCCTGGGGATACGTTTCGCCTGTGAACACCCCTGCTTCGTAGGGACCGTGGAAGAAAACGAGAGGCATGGGGATGGAAGGCAGAACGGAGAAGGCTGAATGCTGAACGCGGAAAGCAGCGAGAGGCGAGGTGGGGAAGATGGGCCGGTCCGAGACCGGCCCTACTTCGAACGGGCGGCGTGGGCGGGCCGGATCGGCCAACTACTTCACGCCAGCTTGAGCAGTTCGGCGGTGGTGGGCACGTCCTTGATGATCTGTGATGGCAGGGGCCCCACGCCCACGTAACGAAGATTCGGCAATGCGGCGGGCAGCGGCTCTCCGGCGTAGGCACAGCTCACTATGGCCTTCATCATCGCCGCCACGTAGCGCTGTGCGGCGCCGGGCAGATCGGCCCACTGGCGGGCGGTGGAGATGTCCTCGGCCCAGCCCAAGTGGCGTTCGTAGACCGGGGTAAGTGTTTTGCGGACTTCCTCGTGGCGCGGCACGTGGCGGAGAATCTTGCCGTCGGTCGTGCGGTAGCCGGTGCAGATGAGCAGATCCTCGTTCCAGTCGCCGGCCCAGGTGAGCGCATCGATTTTGTTGATCATCACGTCGTGATAGCCGCCGTAGCGCAGGGCGTCGCCTTTCTCCACGGCGTCGAACCAGCCGACCATGCGCTGGCGGCCGGTGGAGGTGCCGAACTCGATCTGCTTGAGCTTGGTGGCGAGCGGATGGGCGTCGTCCATCTGCGTAAGGAAGGTGTGCGTACCCACCTTGGTGTCGTAGCCCTTGGCCACACCGAAGACATGCAGCGGCTGCAGCGGGATGCCGATGGATTCGAAGAACTCGGGCGTGTAGGTGTGGGAGGCGGTGACGTTGGGCGAGAAGCCGCGGCGCTTGTCGAGCCAGTAGGATTGGCCGAACTCGCCTACGATGGAGTGCCCCGAGCGGACTTCTTGCAACACGAGCTCGCGCACCTCTACCACGCGATGGGCCAAGGCGGAACCGGCCTTCCAATACACCTCGGTGAGCGCCTCCAGGTTGAGGGTGAAGGGCGTGGCACCCTTGAAGCGCAGAAAGTCGAACTCGGCGGCGGGGAATACTCCGGCCTCGATGGCCTCGGAGTTGGCGCGCTGCTCGGCCACGGTGAGCTTGGCGAAGAAGCCGTCCCAAGTTTCCGCGCTCACGCGGCAGACGTGCTCGATGGTGCGCAGGGCGCGGTCGGCGCGGCCGGAGAACTTGCGGGCGAAGGACTCGCGGGAGCCGCGGAAGTCGGCGTAGTAGATCTGCCACTGCCCGGTCTCGTCGTTGTAGGACGGGGTGATGCCGCGGCCGGTGGAGCCTCGGGGCTCCTCGGCGAGGATGTGCACGCGGTACTCTTCCCAGGCAAGATCGAGCAGGCGATGGGTGAGGTCGGATACGAGGGTGCGCTCGTCGATGGCCAGGCGCTCGACGACCTTGAAGCCCTTCTGCTCAAGGGGCTTGATCTCCCACCAGAATTTGCGCGGGTCGGCCACCACGCCGCTGCCGATGGCCAAGTGGGGCACGCTCGACTCGATGATGCCGGCGGGCAGGAGGTTGAGCTTGATGCCACCGGCGGTGTGGCCGCTGTTGGCGCCGCCGTTGACCTTCAACACAACGGATACGGGCTTGCCGCCGGGAGTGGCGCGCAGTTCCTCGACCACCTCGGAGATGAGGCGACCTTTACCTTCGTCGCCGAAGCTGATGCCGACGTCGGCGATGAGTTGGCTGGTGATGGGAGTGAGCATGGGAGGAGGAAGGCAGAACGGAGAAGGCTGAAGGCGGAAGTGGAAGGGCGGAAGGTTGAAAACTGAAGGCTGAAGGCGGAACGGAGAAGGCTGAAAGCGGGGAACCGGGGCCAAGTCACAAGGATCAAGTGACAAGTGATCGGACCGATCCGACCGATCTGTCGGGGCCGGAGGACGCACCGGCTCAGCTATGCGCTTTGTGGGTCTTGATCTCGATCACGTCGTGGGGGGCGGCTTCGCGCTGGCCGGCGGGGCTCACGCGGATGTAGCGGGCGCGCTGGCGATGGGCCGCGAGATTGGGCGCGCCGAGGTAGCCCAGGCCGCTTTGCACGCCGCCGATGAGCTGGCCGAGCACGTCGTCGATCGAACCGGACACTTCCTTGAGCGCCTCGATGCCTTCGGCGGCGACCTTGCGGGTGGTATCGTTTTTGTCGTGGCCGTAGCGGGCGGCGGAGCCGGCCTTCATCGCCGCGAGGGAGCCCATGCCGCGGTACTGCTTGTAGAGCTTGCCGTCGATCTCGACGATTTCGCCGGGGGCTTCACGGCAGCCGGCCAGCAGGCCGCCGCACATGACGACGTCGGCTAGGGTGAGGGCCTTCACCATGTCGCCAGACTTTACGATGCCGCCGTCGGCGATGAGGCGCACGCCCTTGGCGGCGGCTGCCTTGCTGCAGACGTAGAGGGCAGTGAGCTGCGGTATGCCCACGCCGGCTACGACACGGGTGGTGCAGATCGAACCGGGACCCTGACCAATCTTGATCGCGTTGGCGCCGCAGTCGGCGAGGTATTCGACCCCGGAGCCGCTGGTGACGTTGCCGGCGATGATGGTGAGCCCGGGGAAGGCGGAGCGGATGAGTTTCACCGTCTCGCCCACGCCCTTGGTGTGGCCGTGTGCGGTGGAGACGGCGATGCAGTCGACATGCTCGGCCACGAGGGCGCCGATGTGGGCGATGATCTTGTCGCGGTCGAGCGAGCCGTCGGGCAGGCGCACGGGGGATACTGCGGCGCCCACTACGAGGCGGAAATCGGCATCGCGGGCGGGCTTCCGGTTGGTCTTGGCTTCGGCGAGGATGTGCTCGACGTCGGAGCTGGTGACCAGGCCTCGGAGTTTCCCGGAGTCGTCGACTACGAGCATCTTGTTCAAGCCCAGGTGCTCGTTGAAGAAGCGATCGGCGGCGCGGATGGGATCGGGGCCTACGTCGCGCAGGTTGACGGTGACCAGGCGGTCGCGGGGTGTCATCGCCTCGGCGACAGTTTTGGCGCGGTAACGTTCCTTGACGACGTTGCCCCCTAGGAGACCGGCGAGGCGCCCGGCGTCGTCTACTACGGGAAAGGCGCGGAAATCGAAACGTTTCTGCTCAACGAGGGCGAGGATGTCGCCGATGAGCTGGCCGGACTGCACGGTGATGGGATCCTGGATCATGCCGTGCACATGGCGCTTCACTCGGGCCACTTCCTTGATCTGCTCCTTGGCCGGCATGTTGTAGTGGATCAGCCCGATGCCGCCGTTGAGTGCCATGGAGATCGCCATACGCGACTCGGTTACGGTATCCATGTCTGCGGAGACCACGGGGACCTGGAGTCGCAGCGTTTCGGAGAGGGAGGCGGAGAGATCGGCGTCCTTGGGCAGGATTTCCGAGTAGAGCGTGGCCAAGGAGACGTCGTCGTACGTCAGGGCCATCGGGCGATTGGCGGCGAAGAACTCGTCGGCCGGCAGATAGAATTGCGCGTCGGAAGCTGCGGTGAAGCTCATGGGCGAGTTTAACTTCGACGGGGAGGGAAAGGGGTCAATGCGGATTTGTGCGGTGGGGTGGGGGACGAGCGAAACTGAGTATCCAAACAATCCCGGAAGCTCAATGCGGGCAGCGTCGGAGGCAGATTCCGGCACGGCGCGAGGGAGCTCTTTGCGGGAAGATCAGCAGGGGGGTCGAGGAACGGAGGCCGCGTTCCCACTAAGCCGTAACCATTCATTCGTAGGAGCGTGCTTGCACGCGATTCAGAGCGCAGATCGCGTTCGAGCGCGCTCCTACTGCGGACACCGGAGTTCATGCGCTGCCAGAGCGCAAAGCTGCACGGTTGCCTGGTTACGGCTAAGTCCCTCCTGAATCGAGTGATCGTTCGAAGAGTGGAAGAGCAGTCCCGGCTCTTTCTTTGACTGGATGTATCCCTATCAACGTTCACTTGCCCCTGGTTTCAAGCGAGGCGATCAGCGACTGAAGAAAGGCGGTGTCTCCGGGAAGCTTTTGCAGTTGGGCCAGCGCGGCGGCGGTGTGGACGCGAGCGCATTCGCGGGCGCCGTCCAGACCGAGCACGCGGACCATGGTGGCTTTCTGTGCGGCGGCGTCCTTGCCGGCGGTCTTGCCCAGCTCGGGGGACGTCGCGGTGGCATCGAGTACATCGTCGACGACTTGGAAGGCCAGTCCCAGAGCGCGGCCCAGGCGCCGCAACGACTCCAATTCATCGTGACTGGCACCGCCTACAAGGCCCCCGCACACCAGGCTGACGGCGATCATCGCGGCGGTTTTGCCGTTGTGGATGAATTCGACCTGGTCGCGGGTGGCCGGCGTGCGCTCGGCTTCGATATCCTCCATCTGGCCGCCGATCAGTTCGGTGCTCCCTGCTGCTTTGCCGAGTTCACGCACGAGGGCGACCGCCAGGGTGGGGCGCTCGGCGTAGTGGGAGGATAGTAGCGCGAAGGCGTGAGTAAGCAGTGCGTCGCCGGCGAGAATGGCGGTGGGCTCGTCGAAGGCCCTGTGGCAGGTGGGCCGGCCTCGGCGCAGGTCGTCGTTGTCGAGGGCGGGCAGGTCGTCGTGGATGAGCGAATAGGTGTGTACGCACTCGATGGCGACCGCCGCTGCGTGCGCCTCCTTGCTGCAGCCGTAGAGCTGGGCGGCGGCCAGTACGAGCACGGGGCGGATACGTTTGCCTCCCGCTTCCAGGCTGTAGCGCATCGCGGAGTGAAGGCGCGAGGGGCGCGTCTGCGCCGCAGGAACGAAATGGTCGAGGGCTTGCTCGGCTTCGGCTCTGAAAACTTGCAGTTGTGAGGGGAAGTTCATTGCGGTCGGGAGTAGGCGATTGTTCCCATGGGAGAGGTTGCGGCGAAGCAAATCCGCCGTGGGCGGCCCCGATCAGGCGCATCTCGGTTTCTGAGCCGCGACGATTTAGTCTCCGCCGCATCACGGGTTTTGCCTGGGATGGGCAGATCCAGTGCCTGTTTCCCTGGAATCTGGCTCCTGGGGCGGAGCTTGCGTCGGCACCTCCGTGTACTGCGCGTGGAAACCGGTGCACCGCGAGCCCCTCGGTCTTCGAGTGTTCAGCCGTCCCGTTCAGCCTTTGTGCAAGCGGCCCTACTGCACCGCTGGTGAACAATGCCGAGCGATAATGCGGGCGGACTGCACGGGCACACCCCAGCCGTAACGACTCAGTTCCGCTCTAGGGACGGACCTTGCTTCGGCAACGCCGTGTTCTGCGCTTGGGAACCGATGCACCGCGAGCCATTCGGTCTTCCCGGGTTCAGCCTTCGCGTAGGGCGCACGAAGACTGATGGGAGCAGAAGGCAGAGTGCGGAAGGCCGAGACCGGAGGGATGCGCACTCATCGCCTGCCTGTGCGTGGCCACTGTGCGTGGCGCAGTCAGGCAGGCTACCCACCACCCACTACTTCCTTTCGAGTGCTGTGTTCATCATCGCGCTGCGTTAGCGAAGAGCCGCCCCGGCCCAGCACCACCTCTGGAGAACAGCCCAGAGCGAAAGCATCGGCGGACTGCGTGGTCACCTATGATTGTGGGGGCGATCGGTCGCCGGTATTATCCGCGCAACTCGCTACGGGAGGTTCGGCGTACGGCCGAATGGAGCATTGCCCCTCATTCAGTGGATCCGGTGATCGCCAGCCGAACCCAGGAATCCCCGGGGGACAGTGCGGCCAGGTCCCCGAGCGACACAGCCGCCGCTGCTGCAGGCCAGCCGCAGCCCGGCAGAGCGGCCAACGCCGATTTGTCGTCGGCCGCTGTTTGATACGCAGGGGAAGAGCCCGATACAGAGCGATATTTGCCTGCGCAAATATCTTCGTAAGAGCCTAGCGTGCAGATGGAAGCGCTATTGTGGATGAGCTCTTGCGAAAAGTTCTTGATGAAGGCCAAGCAGATTGCATGGTTCGCCTCTCGATTTGCTCTTT
>CAJCBL010000325.1 GCA_903960515.1 uncultured Verrucomicrobiota bacterium | reverse complement strand
GGACTAGCGAGTAGCGGGAATAGACGGATCATCGACCTTACCCGATCTCTACGCTCTTTGCGTTGTTTGTGATTAATATCTTCCTCATTCCGCCTTCGGGTTTCAGCCTTCAGCCTTTTCTCCCCTCCGTGTGCTCTGTGGTGAAATTCGGATTGGTCTTTGCGTTCTCGGGATCACTGGATCGAACCCTCTGTGGTTGGGCGATTCCATAGCGGAGCGCTGCGTCGTGCCAGCGTTCTTCGCTGCGAAGAATGCGGGGACGGCGACCCTACAGCAGTTGCGGGAATTCTCATCTGGCTTCATTTCCCAGGGCAGTTGAGCCTATATACACGGCGGTTCTACACCGAGACATGGAGTGAGCGCACTGGGGCGAAGGCTCTGCGGTGGGCTGAGCATTCGTTGCGAAGGGGGGGGGCTTGCCGGTTTCCGAAGATGCGGAGAGCGACGGGCACTCGCTCCGCCTTGGCGTACTCCTTCCTCCTCCCAGCTTTCTCTGTGCCCTGAACTGTCCTATTCTTGGTCGAGGGCTTCAACGAGAGTTGGCCTGCATTTGCCCTCAGGGGGCGGGGCGGCTGCTTGGGCAGGGTTCACGGCATGGCGCCCTCCGGCTGACCGTTCTTCTTGGGGCGCTGCTGGCGGCAAATGCCACCGGCAGGTTTTGCCGGGGCGTGGCCAGGGCGGGTGGGGGAGTGGTGGCACTCAATCGTCTTGTGATCCCTTGCCTGCCAGCGACTAAGGGAGCCGCCGCTACTCTTGGCATCGGCATTGCTCAAAGGCCCGCGATGTTCTCCACGTCCAAACCCCGCCGGAGTCGCTGGTGCCGTCTGCTGGCGCTGCTGCCACTGTTGGCGGCGGTCGCAGTACAGGCTCAAGGCACGGTGCAGCCGATGAAGCTCAACATCGATCTCTCCGGGGGCGCCGGCGGGATCGGCGACATGAGCGTGGCGGTGCAGATCGTGTTGCTGATGACTCTGCTCACGCTGGCTCCCTCCATCGTGATGCTGATGACCAGCTTCACCCGCATCGTGATTGTGCTGGGCTTCGTGCGACAGGCCATCGGCGTGCCCTCGGCCCCCTCCAACCAGATCATCACCGGCCTCTCGCTCTTCCTGACGTTCTTTGTGATGACTCCGGTGATCGACCGTATCCACACCGATGCCTTGCAGCCGTATTTCGACGGCAAGATCAAGTCGGTGGAGGCCCTCGAGCGGGCGCAGGTGCCGCTGAAGGGCTTCATGCTGCGCCAGACGCGCACGCGCGACCTGGAGTTCTTCCTGGAGTTGGGCGGCTACGGGCCCACGCCGGTCAAGCAGTTGCCCATGCGCATCGTGATCCCGGCCTTTGTGCTCAGCGAGCTGCAGACCGCCTTCCAGATGGGTTTCCTGATCTTTCTGCCGTTTCTGGTGATCGATTTCCTCGTATCCACGGTGCTCATGGCGCTGGGCATGATGATGATGCCGCCCACCGTGGTGGCGCTGCCGTGCAAGCTGCTGTTGTTCGTCCTGGTCGACGGCTGGGAGCTGGTGGTGCGATCCCTCGTACAGAGTTTCAACCAATGAATCCCGACTACGCCATCGAGCTGTTCAAGCTCACCATGTTTGAGGCCCTGACGGTGGTGGCCCCGTTTCTCGTCGTGGCCCTGGTGGTGGGCCTGGTGATCAGTCTGCTGCAGTCGGTCACCAGCCTGCAGGAGGCCACGCTGGTGTTCATCCCGAAGCTGCTCTCCGTGGTGGGGCTGTTTCTGGTCATCGCCCCCTGGCTGTTGAGGGAGCTTTCGGAGTTCACCATCACCTGCATCGCCCGCATGGCGGACATGGCGCACTAGGTGCGAGTGCGCTCCTCCACCCTTCACAACCGGGCAAAGCACAACGCGCTGAATATCCAAACGCTGAAGACCAACAATCGCAGGGTTCCAGGGAACCGGGCAGCGGCAGCAAGTGCGGCGCGTCCGCCAGGCCTCCTTCGCCGGGGGCCGGTTGTCCCAACGCAAAGGCCCAGTCTTTCGCCGGCCCAGCCCCTCGCCTCCTGATTCCTGGTACTCGCCCCCCCGCCCAATG
Organism: uncultured Verrucomicrobiota bacterium; assembly: GCA_903960515.1. Lineage (GTDB taxonomy): Bacteria > Verrucomicrobiota > Verrucomicrobiia > Opitutales > Opitutaceae > CAJCBL01. The sequence continues at coordinate 24,893 of CAJCBL010000325.1, read as the reverse complement.
CCTGTCGCTGTACTCATCGCCTGGTTGCTGATTGCGATTCGAGCCTCCGCATTTTTGATGCTGATGCCCGGGCTCACGGGCCAGCCGATGCCGGTGGTGCTGCGTCTGGGGCTTTCGCTGACACTGGCAACCCTGCTCGCCCCGCTGATTCCGATGCCGGTGCAGGTGCCCACCACGCTGCTGGGGTTGGGTGGGGCGGTGGCTGCCGAGACGGTGGTGGGGCTGCTCATGGGCTTTGTGGGCCGCATGGCCTTTTCGGCGACCGATATGGGAGGGCGCATCATCGCCACCGAAATCGGTTTAACCTCCACTCCCGGCGTGGACGCCCCCACTGCGTCGAGCGAACCGTTCGCCGCTTTGCTTCACCGCTTTGGGGTGGTGTTGTATTTCGGGGTGGGGGCGCACTTGCTGGCGATCGGCACCTTCACCCGCAGTTTTCATTTTGCCCCGCCGGGACTGGCCGGGCTCAACCCGGCCGCCGCCGACCAGTTGATCATGATCACCGCCAGGACCTTTGCGGTGGGCGTGCAGTTGGCCGCCCCGTTCATCGCGATGAACTTTCTGCTCACGCTCGCCTTCGCCCTGCTTGGGCGGGCGGCGCCCAAGGTGAGCGTAAACATGCTCAGCATGGGCGCGCGCTCGCTGCTCGGGTTGGGCATGCTGGGAGGGGCGGCCACGCTCTTTGCCCGGTATCTGCTTTCCGCCTTCGAGCGGATGCCCAGCGACATGCTCGTGTATCTTCCGCGCCCCTGACCCCACCCCATGTCCGACGAAGACCAGGACCAGAAGACAGAACCCGCCACCGGCAAGCGCCTGGGCGAGGCCTATGGGCGCGGCGAGTTCGCCAAGAGCGGCGATGTGCAGGTGGCCTTCATTCTCATCGCCGCCCTGCTGGTGATGACCTTTTCGGTACCCGATATCGCGCGGGAGGCGCGCGATTTCTGCGGCGCCTGTTTCCGCAACCTGGGTACCGGTTCGCTGAACAACGAGGCGCTGGTGGCCCGCGGTTTGGAGGCGATGCACTGTTTCATAGGAATGGTGGCGCCGCTGCTCGTAGCCTGCTTCATCGCCGCCGTGCTCGCCGGCGGGCTGCAGTCGCATTTCCGGGTCACTCCCGATGTGATCGGGTTCAAGTTCGACAAGCTCAACTTCGTAAACGGCTTCAAGAACCTCTTCAAGGTGGAGGCCCTGATGACCCTGCCCTTCGACCTGCTGAAAATGGGAGCCATCGGCCTGGCCCTCTGGCTGGCGATCAAGCGGGTGATGCAGGACCCTCTTTTCTATGTGCCCATGGAGGTCTCGCATCTGGCTCGGTTTCTCAACCACGCCACCTTGGTATTCCTCACCTGGGTGTGCGGGGCGATGACAGCCATCGCCATCGGCACCTACTCCTACCAGCTCCATAAGACCGCGAAGCGCCTGCGTATGACCAAGCAGGAGGTGAAGGACGAGTTCAAGCAGTCGGAGGGGGACCCTCAGGTGAAGGGCCAGCGCCGCCGCCTCGCCCTGCGGCTCCTGCGCAAGCAGATGCTCTCGGCAGTGCCCACCGCCGATGTAGTGGTGACCAACCCGACCCACTACGCGGTGGCTCTCAAGTACGAGCGCGGCAAGGACTCCGCCCCGGTGGTGCTGGCCAAGGGCGAAGGGCGCATGGCCATGCGTATCAAGGCCATCGCACTCGAACACGGCGTGCCCATGATCGAGAACAAGCCGGTGGCCCGCCTGCTCTACAAGATCGGCGAGGTGGGGGAGGCGGTGCCCAACGCCCTCTACCAGGCCGTGGCCGAGATCCTCGCCTTCGTGTACCGCACCCACCGCTACTACTTCCACAGCCTGCGCGCCCGCCGTGCCGCAGCCGAGTCGGCTGCCCTTAAAGACTGAGCACGCCGCCCCGCCGTCCACTCCTGCTTCCAGTCCCGCCCTTTGCACCCTCTTCACCGCACAACGCCACCGCCGAAGGCCAACAGCCCACTGCCGACAGCCCCCTGACCGCCCTCGCCCGCCGCCTGCTGTCCGCACTTCCGCCCTCCGCTTTCAGCCTTCGCTCTTCGCCTTTCGCCCCACCGCCCATGGCCGAATCCAATACCATACCCTTGCCCGCCCTTGGCGGTATCCGCAGCGCCGACCTCGCGTTCACCCTCGCGCTCTTCGGCGTGGTGCTGATGCTGATCCTGCCGCTGCCGTCCTTCATGCTCGATGCGCTGCTGGCGCTGAGCATCGGCATCTCGCTGCTGATCCTGCTCCTGATCGCCTATGTGAAGGAGCCGGCGGAGTTCTCCGTATTCCCCACTCTGCTGTTGGGCATCACGCTCTTTCGCCTCGCCCTCAACATCACCTCCACTCGCCTGATCCTCATCGACGGCTATGCCGGCCACGTCATCGAGTCGTTCGGCAAGTTTGTGGTGCAGGGCAACTACGTGGTGGGCACCGTGGTGTTCGCCATCCTGGTGGTCATCAATTTCATCGTCATCACCAAGGGCGCCGGCCGTATCGCCGAGGTGGCCGCCCGGTTCACCTTGGATGCGTTGCCCGGCAAGCAGATGGCCATCGATGCCGAGCTCAACTCCGGCACCATCGACGAGACCCAGGCGATGCTGCGCCGCCAGAAGCTCCAGAAGGAGATCGATTTCTACGGTTCGATGGACGGCGCCAACAAGTTCGTACGAGGCGACGCCATTGCCGGTATCCTGATCACCTTCATTAACATCATCGGCGGCTTCGCCATCGGCGTGCTCCAGATGGATCTCTCCTTCGCGGAGGCGGCAAAGAAGTTCACCCTGCTGTCCATCGGCGACGGCCTGGTGTCGCAGATCCCGGCGCTGCTGGTGTCGGTGGCCGCGGGTATCCTCGTGACTCGTACCGCCGACAGCGAGACTCTCGGTGTGCAGGTCACTGCGCAGCTCACCCGCTATCCGCGGGCGTTGGCGATAGGCTCGGTGATGCTGGGCGTTTTCGGCCTGCTGCCCGGCATGCCCATCATCCCTTTCCTCACCCTGTCGGGGTTGGGTGGCTACTACGCCACCCGCTTGCACCGCCAGCAGACTGAAGACGAAGCCAAGGCGCCGCCCGCAGCCGGCCGGCGCGGTGCTGCTGCTGGCGCCGCAGGCGGGGCGGGCCCCGGCGAGGCGGGGGCCAGAGGCGGTGCGCCCTCGCGCACCACCACCGAGGAGGACATGGCGCGTGCGATCGACCTGGATGTCTTTGCCATAGAGATCGGCTACGGCCTGCTCCCGCTCGCCGACGAGAAGCAGGGTGGCGATCTGCTGCAGCGCATCACCGGCCTGCGGCGCTCGGTCTCGCGCGAGAAGGGTGTGATGGTTCCTCCGATCTCGGTGCGCGACAACCTTGAGCTCGATGCCAACGACTACCGCTTCCTGCTGCGCGGCAAGTCCGTGGCCCGCGGGCAGGTGATGCCGGGGCGCTGGCTGGCGATGAACGTCAACGGCAGCGTTGTGCGTCTCAAGGGCATCCCCACGCGCGAGCCGGTATTCGGCCTGGAGGCCAACTGGATTGGCAACGACGAGAAGACCACCGCCGAGGTCAACGGCTTCACCGTGGTCGACCCCGCCTCGGTGCTCATCACCCATCTTTCGGAGACGCTCAAGAACAGCATCTGGCTCATGCTCGGCCGCCAGGACGTGCAGGCCCTCGTAGAGCACGTCAAGGAGAAGCACCCCGCACTGGTCACCGAGCTCATTCCCGACCTGGCCAACCTCGGCCTGATCCAGCGAGTGCTGCAAAATCTGCTGCGCGAGGGTGTCAACATCCTGAATCTGCCGGTCATCCTGGAAGGCATAGCCGACTACGCTGGCATCACCAAGAATGCCGACGAGCTCTCCGAGTTGGTGCGCCGGCGCCTGGGGCTGTATTTCGTAACCGAGTTCGAGGCGGAGCCCGGCAAGGTGAAGGGGCTCACCCTCGATCCACGCCTGGAGCAATGGCTGGCCGGCCGCGTGCAACGCACGCCCACCGAGATCGGTCTGGCCCTCGACCCGGCCACCGCCCAGCACCTGCTCGACGAACTCAACCGGCGCACCACCGAGATGGCCCTGCAGAGCCTGTCGCCGGTGCTCGTGGTCGGGGCGGAGACGAGGTTGGCGATCAAGCGCTTCTTCGAGTCGTCGCTGCCGCGCCTGTCCGTGCTTTCGTTCCAGGAACTCCCGGCCTCGACCGAAGTGGAGAACGTGGGACTCATTCCTCTGCCGCCCCACCTTGCGCGGATGGAGCCCCATCGCCCCGGCGCAGTGGCTCAGCCCGCCATGCAGATGGCGGCGTGAACGGCCCGCCGGGTGCGGGGCGGGGCAGGGGCCTGCCCGGCGACTTGGGGGCGGTATCCATGCCTTCCGGCCGGTGCGCGGGCTGCGAGGACGCTGGGTTGCAGCGGCGCGCCGGGCCGGCGCTGGTCGGGTGGCGCAGCATCGCCTGTTTCCATCGTTTCCAAACCCGCCCCGGCGTGAAACAAACTGCGCGCACATGCCGGACTCACTTCAGATCGCAATTGTTGGCGGCGGCGCCGCGGGCTGCTTTGCCGCCATCGCCTGCGCCGAGACGCTCGGCGCTCGCGGCAGGGTTACGGTATTCGAATCCTCACCCAAGCCGCTGGCGAAAGTGCGCATCTCCGGGGGCGGCCGCTGCAATGTGACCAACGCCCGCACCGACCCCCGCGAGCTCGTGGCCCACTACCCGCGGGGCGGCCGCGAACTCCTCGGGCCCTTCCACCGTTTCGGCCCCCGCGAAACCATCGCCTGGTACGAGTCGCGCGGTGTGCCGCTCGTCACCCAGCCTGACCTGTGCCTGTTCCCGGTCAGCGACGATTCGGCGAGTGTGATCGAATGCCTGTTGGGAGCGGCGCGCGCCGCCGGTGTGGAACTGCGCACGCACTGCGGAGTGAAACACATTGTCCACCACGGTGCTGGATTTTCGCTGACCCTCGCCTCCGGCGAAACCTTTGCCGCCGACCGCGTGCTCCTGGCCACCGGCGGAGGCAAGGGCCTCGAGCTCGCCGCCGCCCTGGGTCACCGTATCGAGCCGCCGGTGCCGTCGCTGTTCACCTTCCGCGTAGCCGATGCGCGCTGCGCCCAGCTTGCAGGTATCGTGATTGAGGAGGCGGTGGCCAGTGTGCCCGGTACGCGCCTGCAGGGGGCCGGCCCGCTGCTCTTCACCCACGAGGGGCTCAGCGGCCCGGCGATCCTGCGCCTCTCCGCCTGGGGCGCCCGCGAGCTGGCAGGGCGCGACTATCGCTTCAGCGTGGCGCTCAACCTGGTGCCTCCGCTCACCACGGCCGCGGTCGTGGAAAAGTTGAACGCGCTGCGCGCCACCCACGGTCGCAAGCAACTCCATACCTGGAGCCCGCTCGAGCTGCCGCAGCGGCTCTGGGAACAGCTTGTCGCCGCCTCCGGAGCACGGCCCGGCCTCGCCTGGGCCGAGGCGCCGGCCTCCGTCGTGCAGTCGCTCGCGCGCCTGGCCACCGCCAGCGAGTTTCCCGTCTCCGGCAAGAGCACCAACCGCGAGGAATTTGTCACCTGCGGGGGAGTGAGCCTGCGCGAGGTCGATTTCCAAACGATGGAAAGCCGGCGATGCCCCGGGCTGTTCTTTGCCGGGGAAGTGCTCGACATCGACGGGCTCACCGGGGGCTTCAATTTTCAAGCCGCCTGGACCACCGGCTGGCACGCGGGCAGGGCGATGGCCGCCGCCGGCAAGTAGCGTTGCGATCCGTACGCATCACCAGTCCACCGACCCAGGGTACTATGGTTGCCGCACCGCACTCGCGGGCCTACCTTCGGCCCGCTTTCGGAATCCCGGTGTTTTTCCATGAGCCCGCACGTTGTCACCCCGCTGCCATTCCCTTCCAACCTCCTAGGCGAGGGCGCGATCTGGCACGCGCGCGCCGCGCGGCTGCTCTGGGTGGACATTGCTGGGCATTCGGTCCACGGGTACGAACCGGCCACCGGGCGCACACTCACCGCGCTGGTGGGTGAATCCGCCGGCACGGTGGTGCCCACCCGCCGCCGCGAGGTGCTGGTGGCCCTACAGCGGGGCTTCGCCTTCCTCGATCTGGCCCGCGCCCGCCTCACGCCGTTTCCGGTTGAGCCGCTGCTGCCGGCCACACATCGGTTCAACGACGGCAAATGCGACTCCGCCGGCCGCCTCTGGGTGGGGGCGATGTCGCCCGCTGCCGAGCCAGCTGTAGGCGCCCTCTGGTGTCTGCATCCAGAACTGCGTGCGGAATCGCGCCGCACCGGGTTGACCATCCCCAACGGCATCGCGTGGAGCCGCGACGGGCGCACGCTCTACCATATTGATTCGCCCACCCGCCGGGTGGAGGCGTTCGACTTCGATCCCTTCGGCGGGGGCATCGCCCACCCGCGCCTGCTGCGCGAATTCACCGCTGCCGACGGTTACCCCGACGGCATGACCCTCGACTCCGAAGGCCAACTGTGGGTAGCACTCTGGGACGGCTGGCGCGTGGTGCGCATCGATACCGCAAGCGGAGCCACGCTGGCCGAGATCACCCTGCCCGTGCAACGCCCCACGTCCTGCGCTTTCGGTGGGCCAGCGCTGGACACGCTCTACATCACCTCGGCGCGTATCGATCTGGCCGAGGCGCAACTGGCCCGCCAGCCGCTGGCCGGCGCGGTATTCGCCTCGCAACCCGGCGTGGTCGGGCTGCCAGCCAACGAATTCGCCGGCTAAACGACAGGCGGATGCCCACCGCCGCCCGGTCCGGTCGCCGAGCGCACTGAAACTCCGATCAACGCGAGCCGCGGCGCACTCGCTCCTTCTCGGTCTCCCGCTCGTCCTCGAGGCGCGAGCGTTCGTTGAGCATCTGGTGGCGGATCTGCTCAAGCTCCGCATGCTGGTTACCCTCCGCCGCCTCGTCGAAGGCCTTGCGCAGGAAGATCTCCCGCTCGGCGATCTTCGCCTTGTAGCGGGCGTCGAGCTCGGCCAGCCGCTCCTTCTGCTCGGAGGAAAGGGGGGCGGCATCGGGTTCGGAGCCTTTCAGCCGCTCCATCGCAAGTTCGTAGGCGCTTTTCATGGATGAGGGGCGATAGCGGGCGGTGCCGCCGCTGGCAAGTTTCCCGCAACCGGGCCGGTGGGTGCGGCGCCGTGGTGCACGGCCACCGCCAACAGCACAGCCAGCAGGGCGAGTGGCGCCCACAAGCCACCTACCACCCGCCGCCAACGCAGAGCGTATCCTGCGGCCAGTGCCGCCAGCAGGGCCACCACCACCGCGGCGCCGAGCCATTCCGCGCGAAACTGCGCCGGCCAGTGCATCGCCGGCAGCATCATGAAGACCCTCAGGCCACGCTCCATCGCCAGTATCACCAGCACACTGGCGTGGTTGAATAGCACACTCACCGGCTCCAACCCGACCAGCCCCGCCAGCAGCGAGCCGAACCCCGCCACGATCGAGAGTGCCGAGATCGGTACGCACACAAGGTTCACCAGCAGCGAACCGGGGGTGAACAGGCCGAACAGCGCCACCGTCATGGGCAGGCTCACCAGCGTGGCCGCCACCGCCAGAGCGAAGCCCGAGATCGCCTCCCGGCCCACCCAGAGGGCGCTGTGGTGCCACCATCTCCAGTGCGGCTCGGGCAGCGCCACCCAGGGATTCCAGCGCTTTTGCAACCGTTCATCCAGGACAAGCCCGTAGAGCAGCAGCGAGGCGACCACGCCGTAGGAGAGCTGGAAGCTTGCGCCGAAGAGCTGCCACGGCTCCCACCACAGCACAACAAGGGCTGAGGCGGTGATTCCCGCCAGCGGGTTGCGGGTCCAGCGCATCGCCTCGGCGACCAGCACCAGTGCGATCATCCACCACGCCCGCATGGCCGACGGCGCCCCGCCCGTGATTTCCACATACAGCAGCAGTGCCAGCAGCCCTGCTGCTATCCCCGCCAGGCGCGGCACCCGCAGCGCGGCCATCAACCCGGCCAGCGCCGCCCAGATCACCGCGATGTGCAGCCCGGAGATCGCAAAGAGATGCATCGTGCCCGAGTTCATGAAGAGCTCCCGCTGCTCCTCGGAGAGCTCCGCCTTGCTCCCCAGCATCATCGCCACGTGGATCGAGCGCAGCGCCGGCCGGTCGGCTAGCCCCGCGCTGAGGATACGCTCGAAGCGTTTCGCCGCCCGGGCGCACATGCGCTGGTAGGGGCCCGGCCCGCGCTCCTGCGCCAGCCAGCGGGCGCGGTTGAACTTGAAGGACGCCCCCGAGCTGGCGAGGTAGCTGTCGAACCCGCCCGCCGGGCGCCGTGCCAGCGGATTCAACACCCCCAGGGCGCGCACCCGTGCCGAGGCCAGTATCTCTCCACCAGCCGGCACCTGCACCGAAAAGTAAACACGCTGGCCCACGGTCTCCTTCACCAGCTCCGGGGCCAGGGCGATCCGCGCCAGCCCGGTGGTGGTCACGCGCCCGGGCGAGGAGGGGAACACCCGCTCGACCTCCAGCACCAGTTCCGCCTCGCGCGCAGGGAGCCGTTCCCACACCGCCAGGTGGTGTTCCCGGTATTGGAAATAGGCGGCCGCCGCTCCAAGTACGGCCACCACAAGCCCCGCTCCCCAGCAGAGGCGAGCCGCCCAGCCTTCGCGCCACGCTCCAAGCGCCGCCACTCCGGCGCCTACCGCCGCACCCACCAGCCACCAGCCGCCACCGCAGCCGGGGGGCAGTGCGCGCGCCAAGGCGAAGCCGCCCATCGTAGGTAGCAGCAGCCACAACAGAGGTGCCCGATGCCCGATACTGCGCTCCATGATTATCGGTTTCGTTTCGGATCAGTCGGATCGGTCGGATCGGGCCGATCGGTCGGATCGGTCGGATCATCCCCGGCCTGCGCCTACACCAGATGGGCGATGAACTTCCGCCCCCGCAGGGCCACGCCTCGCTCCAGGCCGCGCCTCAGGTAGTCGCGCCCGGCGCCCACCGCCTCCACCAGCGGCCTGCCCAGCGCCAGGTGCGCTGCAATCGCCGCGCTGAGTGTGCAACCGCTGCCATGCGTGTCCACGCCTGCGATGCGCGAACCCACCCAGTGCTCGGTGCTCCCGTCGGGCAGCCCGAGCACATCTACGAGCGCTTCGCCTCCCAGGTGTCCTCCCTTGAGCAGAAAGGGCACCGCGAAACGCCGCGCCAACTCCAGGGCGGCAATGCGCATCTCGGCCTCGTCGCCGGGTCTGCGCCCCAGCATCACCGCTGCCTCGTCGAGGTTGGGTGTCACCAGCGCGGCCAGGGGGAAGAGTTGGTCGCAAACGGCCTCCACGGCATCGGGCTGCAGCAGCGTGGCCCCGCTGGTGGCCACCATCACCGGGTCGACAACCAGTGGGAGTTCGCGGCGCTCGCGCAGCAGGCCGGCGACGGCAGCGATGATGGGCGCGTTGAAGAGCATGCCGGTTTTCACCGCACGCACCTCGAAGAAGCGGAACACCTGTAGCGCCTGCACGGCGACAAATTCGGGTGCGATAGCCACCACTCCGCTCACGCCGTCGGGGTTTTGGGCGGTCAGGCAGGTGATCGCCGTGGTGCCAAACACGCCATTGGCTGCGAAGGTGAGCAGGTCGGCCTGCACGCCCGCCCCGCCCCCGCTGTCGGAGCCGGCGATGGAGAGGGCCACGGGAAGTGCGTTCATCGTTACACCGGCATAGCCGCCCGGCCGCGCGCCGCGAACCAGAAATGTGCTACGACAGCTTTGCCTCGCGCTCGCTCAGGGGCCGGATGAGGAAGGCCGCGAGCACCCCGCAGGTGAAGCCGCCGATGTGCGCCCACCAGGCCACTCCGCCAAGGTTGACGGAGCGCGAGGAGGCGGCCCCCGCCGCCAGCCATTGCCAGCCGATCCACACCAGAAGGTAGAGCACCGCCGGAACCTTTACGGGTAGTGGGATAATGATGATTGGCACCAGCAGGGTGACCCGGGAGCGCCAGCACCAGATGAGGTAGGCGCCCATGACACCGGCGATCGCGCCGGAGGCGCCGACCATCGGCAGCACGCTCGCCCCGCCGGAGGCCAGCCCCTGCGCCACCGCCGCAGCCATACCGCAGAACAGATAGAAGCCGAGGTACAGGAAGCGGCCGAGCCGGTCCTCCACGTTGTCGCCAAAGATCCACAACGCCCACAGGTTGCCGATGATGTGCAGCCAGCCGGAGTGCAGAAACTGACAGGTGAAGAGAGTGGCCACCGAGTGGCGCAGCGCGAGCTTGTCGCGATGATCCAACGCCGCGCGGGCGTCGGCCGGCACGAAACCCCACTCGCGGAACGCCCGAGTGAGCCCCGCGTCGCCCAGCCGCTGTTCCCACCAAAACACCACGCAGCAGCCCAGGATGATCAGGGTGGTCATCAAGGGGAAACGCCAGCGCTCCTCGGAGTCGTTTACCAGCAGCATGGCCGTGACTGAAGGGCGCGCGGCCGAACCTGTCGAGAGTGCATCACGCGCTTCCCTTGGCCGCGAAATCCTGCCATCGGTTCGCCATGCCCGCCTCCGACCAGCCCGATCTGTTTGCCGCCCCCGGAGACTCCGCCGCCGCGCCCGGCGCCGAGTGGCCGGCCGCACCGCGCAAGCAGCCGCTGGCCGCCCGCATGCGCCCGCGCTCCCTGGCCGAAATCGCCGGCCAGCGCCATATCCTGGAGCCGGATTCGCTCCTGCCCCGGCTGGTGAGGAGCAACCAGTTTGGCAGCCTCATCTTCTACGGGCCGCCGGGCTGCGGGAAGACCAGCCTCGCCGAGGCCATCGCCCGCGAGACCGGCTGCCGCTTCGTGCGCATCAACGCGGTGATGTCCAACGTGGCCGAGTTGCGCGAGGTGCTCGCCATCGCCCGTCACCGCCGGGAGACGACAATCCTCTTCATCGACGAGCTGCACCGCTTCAACAAGTCGCAGCAGGACCTGCTCCTGCCCGATGTCGAGCAGGGCAACATACGCCTCATCGGCGCCACCACCCACAATCCGGGTTTCTACGTCAATCCGCCCCTGCTCAGCCGCAGCCACCTCTTCCGTCTCGACCCGGTATCCGTAGACGACGCCACCGCGGTGCTGCGCCGCGCCCTCGACGACCCCGAGCGCGGCCTCGGCCTGACCGGCTGCACCACCACCGATGCGGTGCTGCGCGACCTCGCGTCGCTGTGCGACGGCGACCTGCGCCGCGCCCTCAACGCACTGGAGACACTCATCCTGGGCCTGCCGCTCAAGGGCGAGCTCACCTCCGACCAGCTTGCGGTCTTCGCCAAGGAGCGCCGTATCCGCTACGACGCCGACGAGGACGAGCACTACGACACCGTCTCCGCCTTCATCAAATGCGTGCGCGGCAGCGACCCGGACGCCGCGATGTATTGGCTGGCCAAGATGCTGGCTGGCGGCGAGGACCCTCGCTTCATCGCCCGGCGCCTGGTGATCAGCGCCTCGGAGGATGTGGGGCTGGCCGACCCGCTCGGGCTGCCGCTGGCCGTGGCCGCCCACCAGGCCTGCGACTTCGTGGGCCTACCGGAGGCCGAATACGCGCTGGCCCACGCCACCCTCCACCTCGCCTGCGCCCCCAAGAGCAACTCGGCCACCCTAGCCCTTGCCGCCGCCAAGGCCGCGCTCGCCCAAGCCCCTGTGCAGTCGGTGCCGATGGCCCTGCGCGACAAGGGCGGCCAGGCCTCCAAGCGCATGGGCCACGGCGAAGGCTACCTCTACAGCCACGACTTCCCGGAGAACATCAGCGGCCAGGACTACCTCGATAAGCCGCTGCGGCTGTTCGAGCCCAAGGCCGTGGGCTTCGAGGCCAAGACCGCCGAACGGCTCGCGCGCTGGAGGGAGCTCAAGCGGCAGATACAGGCCAAGGCGTCCGCCAAACCCGCCTCGGGGAAACCGCGTCCGCTAGGCGGCGACGGCGGCGCGGCGCCGCCGCCCCCTTCGGGGTAACCACCCTGCCATGCCGCCCGGCTCGGCTTGCGGCCGCGGGGCGTCACCCAGGGGCCGCATCCGCCGGTAAACCACCGCCGCCCTCCCGGCCCCGGTGAAACCGGAGTAAACGCACAATTCTCCTACGCCCCCGGGCTTGCCTAGCGCCGAGGGCGGCGGCAGCGTAGGTGCCGATGAAGACGCTTTCCGCCCCGTTGTTACTCGCCCTCAGCCTGTGCATCACCCCGGCGCTGCCCGCTGCCGACAAGAAGGTGGTACTCAAACCCGCGCCCCAGCCGGCTGCGCAGGCGGCAGCCAAAACCGATCCCAAGGCGAAGGTTATCACTGCCGCAAAGGCCGCGCCGGAAGAGCCCCTTGTAGGAGCGCTGGTCGAGCGCAAGGACGGCAGCGGCGGCTTCCTCAACCTCAAGGTTGATGGTGGCAACTTCGTGATCCTCTTCCTCGACAAGGACAAGAAGGCGATCAAGGGGGACCTTTTCCGCGCGATCATCCGCTATCGCAGGCATCTCAAGAACTTTCAGTTCATCCTGACGCTCGCTGGCGACGGCAAATCCCTGCGCTCGCCGCTGCCTGTGGACCGGCCGTACATCTTCCCCGCCCTCCCGGTTGTGCTCATGAAGGAAGGACAGGAGGGCGTAGCCGAGTCCTACACCGTCCCCTTCAACCAGCCCATGCCCGGCGACGGCGAAGGCATCCCGGCCGACGAGATGACACCGGAGCAGGTGGGCAAGGTCCAGAAATAGGACACGGCCAGCCGGCGATACCGCGGCCAGCTGCACTGCCCATGAACAAGCCGCTGCTCGCGGTGCTGCTGTTTGTGGCAGCGCTCGCGCCGGCCGCCCCCGCCGCCGCTCCTCGCATCGTGGTATTCAAGGCGGAGCGGCGCCTGGAGTTTCAACAGGATGGCAGGATCGTGAAGACCTGTCGCGTGGGCTTGGGGACCCACCCGGCCGGACACAAGCTCCGGCAGGGCGACGGTCGCACGCCGGAGGGCATCTACTACGTCTGTGTGAAGAACGCACACAGCCAGTACTACCTCTCGCTCGGGCTGAGCTATCCAAGCTCAGGCGACGCAGCGCGCGCGGTGGCCGCCGGAGCCATCACCCAGGGCGAGTCCACCGCCATCGCCCGGGCCAATAGCAACCGTTCCACTCCGCCCTGGAACACCGCGCTGGGGGGCGAGATTTTCATCCATGGCCACGGCTCAGGCTCCGACTGGACCCTGGGCTGCATCGCCCTCGACGACGCGGATATGAAGGAGCTCTTCAACCTGGTTTCCAAAGGCACGGCCGTGGAGGTCCGGCCTTAGCCGCCACCGGAAACCGGAGGCGAGTTCGGGCGAGCTGGTGCAAGGGGCGGCTCGAAGCGGGGCAGGGGAGGGGTGCCCGTTTGCCTCGTACCGCACGACCCCCGGCGATTCACCGCAGGCACCGTAACCCGGATACCAAACGTGGATCACACGCTGCGCTCCCCGTTCAGGAGAGCGCTTTTTTGATCAGCGCTTCAGTCGTGGCCGCGCCGCCCAGGGCCGCGAGCGCCTTGCGCAATGCCTTGTCGGCATCCGGCGGGCGGTAGCCCAGCGCCACTAGCGCGGCCAGCGCATCGCCGAGGACCGACGGCTCGGAGGCGGTGCCAGCACCGGGGCCGCCGGCGATTGTACCGGCAGCTACGATATGGGAGATCGGGCCCATCTTGTCCTTCAAATCCAGGATGATGCGCTCGGCCGTCTTGCGGCCTATGCCCGGGCACTTGGAGAGCAGGTCGGCGTCGGCGGCTACGATGGCTGCCTGCAACGAGGGCAGGGAGAGGTGGCTCATCAACGCCAGTCCCACCTTCGGCCCTACGCCGCTGACCTTCTCGATGAGCATCCGGAAGAAATCGCGCTCAGCAGCGCTGGCGAAGCCGTAGATCGCCTGCGAGTCCTCGCGGTACACGACCAGGGTGTGCACGAAGGCCGGCTGCCCGGCTGCGGGCAGCTTCTCGGCGGTGGTCACCGGCACGTTGACCTCGTAGCCGACTCCGGCGACCTCGAGCACGGCGCGCAGCGGCGTGGTGGAAAGCAGGGTACCCCGCAGGCTGGCGATCATTGGGCGGGGGAGCGGAAGCCGAGCACGTCCTGCATGTCGTAGAGGCCGGCCGGGCGGCCGGCGGCCCAGCGGGCGGCGTGCAGCGCTCCGCGGGCGAAGATGCCGCGGTCGGAGGCCTTGTGGGTGAGCTCCACCCGCTCGCCGAGGGCTGCGAATACCACGGTGTGATCGCCCACCACATCGCCCCCGCGCAGGGAGTGCACACCGATCTCGCGCTTGGTGCGCTCTCCGGTGATACCCTGGCGGCCATGGCGCAGATCCGCTTCGTTGAGACCGCGGGCGCGCATCAGGATTTCAACCAGGCCGGTGGCGGTGCCGCTGGGGGCATCCTTTTTGAAGCGGTGGTGCATCTCGATCACCTCGGCGTCGTAGCTGGTGTCGAGCACCCGGGCGGCCTCGGCGGTGAGATGGTAGAGCAGGTTGACGCCCACCGAGTAGTTGCCGGTCCAGACACAGGGGATGGCGGCGGCGGCGCGGGCGCAGAGTCTGGCCTTCTCCTCGGAGGAATGGCCGGTGGTGCCGATCACCAACGCCTTGCCGTGAAGGATCGCCAGATCGATGAGGCCGGCAGTGACGGAGTGGTGACTGAAGTCGACCACGGCATCGCAGGAGGGCAGGGCGGCGGCGAGGTCGTCGCCCTGGTCGAGGGCGGCCGAGACGGTGAGGCCCAGTTCCTGGGCGCTGGCCAGCAGGGCGAGGCCCATGCGGCCCTTGGCCCCATTGATGAGGATACGAGGGGAGGACATGGTCAGAGGCCGAGGCCGGCGAGGGTCTTGTCGAGCAGGGCGCGGCTGGAGTCGGCGAGCTCGCAGAGGGGCAGGCGGACCTCGGGCGTGCCGATGATGCGGAGACGAGCCATGGCGTACTTGGCCGGCACCGGGTTGGGCTCCACAAAGAGGTTCTTGAAGAGGGGCAACAGGCGCTGGTGGAGCGCGCTGGCCTGGGCGAGTTCGCCGGCGAGGGCCAGATCGCAGAGTTTCACGACGTCGGCAGGCAGGACGTTGGAGGCCACCGAGATCACGCCCTTGGCTCCGAGGGAGATGAAGGGCAGGGTGAGGCTGTCGTCGCCGCACAGGATGGTGACCGAATCCCCGCAGATCTGCTTGAGCTGGTCTACCCGGTCGCAGGAGCCGCCGGCTTCCTTGATGTGGTTGATGTGCGGGAAACTCGCACGCAGTCGGGCCACGGTGGGTACGGCGATCTCGATGCCGCAGCGGCCGGGGATGGAGTAGAGAACGATGGGCTTGGCGGTCGCCTCAGCGATCGCGCTGAAGTGCCGGTAGAGGCCTTCCTGGCTGGGCTTGTTGTAGTAGGGGGCAACTACGAGCATGGCGTCGGCGCCGGCCGCCTCGGCCCTCTGGGTGAGCTCCACGGCCTCGCGGGTGCAGTTCGAACCGGTGCCGGCCAGCACGGGCACTCGACCGGCGGTGCGCACCACCACCCGGCGGATGACCTCCAGGTGCTCATCGTTGTCGAGGGTCGGCGATTCGCCGGTGGTGCCCATGGCCACCAAGCCCTTGATACCGGCGGCAATCTGGGCGTCCACGAGACGATCGAGATCGTCGTAGGCGACTTTGCCGTTGCGGAACGGTGTCACAAGGGCGGTGATGGCACCGGTGAACTCGCGCAGTTGACTCATGCTAGTGAATTTTTGATCGGCGGTTTACGAAACAAGACCTTGAGGACCAATGCAGCGTTCAGTAGGTAAAATCCATCCCATTTTCCCTAACGGAGCTTTTCCGAGCGGAAACAAGACCCAGCCCTAATGCATACCCAGATTTTTAACGAGTTGCTCAAGCTCGGAGTGGAGACAGGTGCAAGCGATTGCATCATCAAGACCAACAAGGTCGGCTACCTGCGCATCAGCGGGCGCCTCAAGCCAGTGGATATGGAGCCCATCCCCCGGCACATCATCCAGGCCTTCGTGGACGAGTATGTGCCCTTCGTATTCAAGCCGCAGTGGGACACCGACGGGCAGATCGACTTCGCCTACATGGCGGAGACCATCGGGCGTTTCCGCGTAAACGCCTTCCAGCAGCGCGGGTCGATCTCGGTGGTGTTCCGCCACATCAAGAGCCACATCCCGCAGTTCAGCGACCTCAACCTCCAGCCCGACCGCCTCATCAAGCTGGCCAACTACAAGGACGGCCTGGTGCTGGTCTGCGGCCCGACCGGCTCGGGCAAGAGCTCGACGATGGCCTCAATGCTCAACTGGATTAACCAGAACATGGAGCGGCACATCGTGACGATGGAGGACCCCATCGAATTCACTTTCCAGGACGGGAAATCCATTTTCAACCAGCGCGAGATCGGCATCGACACCCCGAGCTTCAACCTGGCGGTGCGAGCGGTGCTGCGCCAGAACCCGGACATCATCCTCATCGGTGAGATGCGCGATGCCATCTCGTTGGAGACGGCCCTTTCCGCCGCCGAGACCGGCCACTTGGTCGTCACCACTCTGCACTCGGCCAACGTGCAGCAGACGCTCAACCGCGTCTTTGAATTCTTCCCTCACGACCATCACGAGCAGATCCGCCGGCAGCTCTCGGCCGTGCTGCGCGGGGTGGTCTGCCAAAAGCTGATTCCCGCCCTCGAGGGCGGCGGCCGCTATGCCGCCCAGGAAGTGCTCATGGTGGATTCGACCGCGAAGAACCTCATTTTGGAAGGACACTTCGACAAGGTGCAGTCGCTGCTGGAGGCCACCACCGAGTCCAACTCGGTCTCCTTCAACAAGGACATCTACCGGCTGATCAAAGAGGGCAAGATCGCCAAGAGCGACGGCCTCAAGTACTCGCCCAACCCGCAATCGCTGGAGATGAACCTCAAGGGCATCTTCATCCGGACCTGAGCCGCCTCCGGTCCACTCGGGCGAGGTTTCGCGCTCCCCCCTCAACGAAGGTTCGTCGTAGGGGGAGAGCGTGTACGGCGCGCTGGCGCAGGAGTTGGGGGAGCGGGCCGCAAGGCGTTTCCTAGCGAAGGTAGCCAGCGGGTACGCCCCTACGCTTGGCTGCGCGCCGAGGAGCCCGCCTCCTGGGCATTCCGCCTCCAACGCTCCATCAATCACTGGCGCCGGGGTGATGCCGCGACCAGGGTAGTGGACCGCCTCCTACCTCGCTCCGGCGGGAAAACAGCCCCCGGGAAAAGCCCCGCTCCCAGGCCCCGGCCCGGCCTTCGGCCAACCCTGCCCCAAAGTTCGGACTTGGTTTTTGGGGCGCGGCCCCTTTCCTCAACCCTTTCTAACACATGTCACTCGCCCTTATTTTTTCCGGTCAGGGAGCGCAGAAGGTCGGCATGGGCAAAAGCCTCGCCGACAATTCGCCCACCGCAGTGCGCCTCTACGCTCGCGCCAATGAGGTACTCGGCTGGGACCTGGCCAAGACTTGCTTCGAAGGCCCCGACGAACTGCTCGTGCCCACGCGCGTCTGCCAGCCGGCACTCTTCGTACACGGCTACACTCTCTACTCGCTCCTCCAGGAGCAGGGCCGCCTGGGCAACCTCACCTCCGTTCTGGGCCTGAGCCTGGGCGAGGTCACCGCCCTGACCGTTGCAGGTGTCTTTGATTTCGACACCGGTCTGCGTGTCGTAGCCGAACGCGGACGCCTCATGCAGGTGGCCTGCGAGGCCACCCGCGGTGGCATGGCCAGCATCATCGGTGAGGAGTTGTCCAAGATTTCCGAGCTCTGCCAGGAGTTCGACATCGAGATCGCCAATCTCAACTGCCCGGGCCAGGTGGTCGTATCCGGCGACAAGATCAAGGTCGACGCCTGCGTGGCCGCCGCCAAGGAGCGCGGTATGCGCAAGGTCATTCCGCTCAATGTCGCCGGCGCCTACCACAGCCGCCTCATGGAGCCGGCCCGCGCCGAGTTCGCCCATTTCCTGCAGGGGGTGCACTTCAACGCCCCGCGCGTCACCGTGCTTACCAACACCACCGGCAAGGCCGTCTCGGCTCCGGCCGAGATCCGCGAGGCCCTCATCAAGCAGGTAGTCTCGCCCGTGCGCTGGGAGGACTGCATGCGCGAAGCCGCCGTCCTCGGCACCTCCGAATTTTGGGAGTGCGGCCCCGGCGCCGTGCTCGTCGGCCTCGCCCGTCGCATCAATCGCGACTGGGCTTCTAAAACCTTCAACGAATTTCCCGATCTCTCCGCGGCCTGACGCCTCGGCCGACACCCCGCCCGCATGGACGTCTCGCTCAAGCGCAATTTCTGCATCATCGCTCACGTCGATCACGGTAAGACGACGCTCTCCGATCGCCTCCTGGAATACACCAGCACCGTCTCCAAACGTGTGCTGCAGGCCCAGCATCTCGACTCGATGGATCTCGAGCGGGAGCGGGGCATCACCATCAAGTCCCATCCGGTCACGATGCTCTATCCCGCCAAGGATGGGCGCGTCTACCAGCTCGGGTTGATGGACACACCCGGGCATGTGGATTTCAGCTACGAGGTGTCTCGCAGTCTGGCCGCCTGCGAAGGCGCCGTGCTGCTCATCGACGCCGGCCAGGGCGTGGAGGCCCAGACGGTGGCCAACGCCCATCTCGCCTTCAGCCAGAAGCTCAAGGTCATCCCGGTCATCAACAAGATCGACCTGCCCAGCGCCGACCTCGCGCTGTGCGTACGCCAGATGGAGGACATCCTCACCATCCCCGGCGACGAGGCCATCCTGGCCAGCGGCAAGTCCGGTATCGGAATCGTCGACATCCTGGAGGCGGTCGTCGCCCGGGTGCCGCCGCCGCGCTGGACCGACTATCCCGCCGCCCGCATCCTGGTTTTCGATTCGATGTACGACACGTACCGCGGCGTGATCGCCTACGTACGGGTGTTCTCCGGCTCCATCAAGGCGGGCGACTTCGCCCAGTTGATGAGCAACAGCATCAAATTCGAGGTCAAGGAGGTAGGCACCTTCAACCCGAAGATGGAGGTGTCCGGAATCCTTGAGGCCGGCGACGTGGGTTACGTCGTTTGCAACATCAAGACCGTCGCCGATATCCACACCGGCGACACCATCACCCTGGTCAACAAGCCGGCATCCGCCATGTTGCCCGACTTCAAGGAGGTACGGCCGATGGTCTTCAGCGGTGTCTATCCCATCGACACCTCCGACTTCGAAAGGCTCAGGACCGGGCTGGGCAAGCTCCAGCTCAACGACTCCGCTTTTCAGTACCAGGCCGAGAGCTCCGTAGCCCTCGGGTTTGGTTTCCGCTGCGGCTTCCTCGGCTTGCTCCACATGGAGATCATCCTCGAGCGCATCCGCCGCGAGTACGACGTGGACATCATCTCCACCTATCCGAGCGTCATTTACCAGGTGCGCCTCGAGGGCGCCGACAAGCTCATCGAGATCGACAACCCCGTGCAGCTGCCCGACATCTCCAGCATCGCCGAGATCCTCGAGCCCACGATCAAGGCCACCATCCACATCCCCAATTGGGCGCTGGGCGACGTGCTCGGTATCATCCAGGACAAACGCGGGTCCTGCGACCACACCGACACCCTCGACGACACCCGCGTGATGCTCACCTGCACACTGCCGCTCAACGAAATCCTCGTCGATTTCCACGACCGGCTCAAGAGTGTCACCCGCGGCTACGGCTCGATGGACTACGAGCTCACCGGCTATGTGGTCTCCGATCTGGTGAAGCTAGACATCCTCGTAAACACCGAGCCCGTCGACGCCTTTTCCTCGATCGTGCATCGCACCAAGGCCGAGGCCAAGGGCCGCAATCTCTGCGAGAAGCTCAAGGATATCATCCCCCCGCAGATGTTCCAGATCGCCGTGCAGGCGGCCATCGGCGGCAAGATCGTGGCCCGCGAATCCGTTCGCGCGATGCGCAAGGACGTGACTGCGAAGTGCTACGGCGGCGACATCTCCCGCAAGCGCAAGCTCCTGGACAAGCAGAAGGAGGGCAAAAAGAAGATGAAGCAGATCGGCTCCGTCTCGATTCCCCCCGAGGCCTTCATCCAAGTGCTCAAGAATACCTGACCGAAAGCATCCCATGTTCAGCTTCCTCATGACACAGTCCGCCCGGGCGCGGCGCGATGCCAAGAACTGGCTCGAGGTTGCCGACAAGGTCTTCCACTACCGGCGCGACGAGCTGCCCGATGCCGACCTCCAGGCGCTCAACCAGCGCCGCGAGGAGCTGCGGGTCCGCCTCAGCTCCAAGGCCGACGCCGCCCAGCTCAAGCTCGCCATCGAGGCGCTCGAGCAGATCCTGCACCGCACCGGTGGTCGCGTGTATCCGAAGGGTGCGATGGCCGACAATGTAGAGTTCTTCCTGGCCGCCTCGATCATCATCCTGGGCATCCGCGCGTTCTTCGTGCAGCCCTTCAAGATCCCGACCAACTCGATGTGGCCGAGCTATTTCGGGATGAAGCACGAGGTCTTCGCCGATCCAGCGCAGGCCCCCGGGCCGGTGGCCCAGGTGTTCCGCCTGGGCGCCTTTGGTGCCACTCGCCGCGAGCTGGTGGCGCCTACGGCTGGGGAACTCAAGATCCCCTTCAACTCAAACGACACGCGTATCTTGGTTCCGTACACGATTGTGCCCGGGCGCAAATGGCTGGTGATGCCCACCACGCTGCGCGAGTACACGCTGTTTGTTGGCGAGGATCCTGTGCGCTTCCGGGTGCCGGCCGACTTCGACTTCGACACGTTGGTGATCGATGCCTTTTTCGGGGGCGAGTTCCGCGGCAGCCAAACCATGCAAGCCCTGCAGAAGGCCGGAAAGCTCAGCGAAAAGTTCTACACCGTCCAGGACCGTGGCACCCGCAAGAACCTGCGTACCAATCTGCTTTCCACCGGCAAGACCGTTCGGGCCGGCGAGATCGCGCTCAGCTTCGATGTGCTCACCGGCGACCAGCTCTTTGTCGACCGGTTCACCTACAATTTCTTCAAGCCCGAAGTAGGGCAGGGGTTCGTGTTTCGCACCGGCAACATCCCCGGTATCGGGCGAGACGAATACTATATCAAGCGCCTCGTGGGCACTCCCGGTGATAAACTCGAGGTCAAGGAGCCTATGCTTTATCGCAACGGCAACCCGATTACCGGAGCTGAAGCCTTTGAGCTGAACGGGAAACGCGACGGGCTCTATCGTGGCTACAAGTTCGGGGACAGACCTTGGGAGAAGAATCTTGGACTGCTTCAGGAAGGCGAGGCCCTCACGGTACCGAAGGACTCGTTTTTCGCCCTCGGCGACAATTCCTACAATAGCGCCGACGGTCGCGTATGGGGCTTTGTGCCCGCCAAGGACGCCATCGGGCGGCCGCTGTTTATCTATTATCCGTTCACCAAGCGCTGGGGTCCGGCGCGGTAAGCCGCGCAGTAATCGGCTCGGGCGGCCCCGCTCCTTCAGGCCTGGTTCGCTTACTCCGAACTGCTCAGCGAGGTCTGGAGTTCGGTGCCGAGCCCGGCGCCAGTGATGCCGGGGCGGGTGGATTCGCACTGTTTTCGAGGGCCTAGTCCTCGGGCCAGAAGTGGTCGAGGTCGGTCGTAACGCGCGCCTCCTCAGCCTGAAGGCCTTGAGGTCAGCGGTCTCCGTTTAAGCATTCATTTGGCCGCGCCGTTGGCTCTATTCAGGTCTCCAGCCGTGGGGGGGCGCTGGCAAAACCGCTGAGGGCCGAAGGCGGGGACGGGAGCGAGGGGCGATGCGGTGATAGGTGTCGAGCGGCGAGCGAGAGTGTTGCACCCTGCTTCAGTGTTCCCGCGCCCGGTGGTGGGCGGAGCGGTACACCGGTTTGAGCATCCGAATACCAGTGGGTGCCCGCATACTTTCACCTCCGCAGGTGGACTGTGGCGGAACCAACGGGCTGGCCAAGGGGGCGCCAACCCGCTTCCATGCGCTGGCGCCTGCGCCCGCCGCGCTTATCCCCGGTCTCCCATGACGATCCTTCCTCTCGACCCGCTTGCCAATCGCTCCCTCGACGCCCTGCTCTCCTTCCTGGGCGGGGTGCGCGCACAGGCCGACGCCGACGGTCGGGCGCGGCTGGTGAGCATCTCCGTAGAGGCCGAGCGCCTCGATCCCTTGGCGGTGCTCGAATCGATCTTCGAACCGGGCGAACTGCATTTCTACGCCGAGCGACCGTCCGCCGATGTGGCCCTGGCCGGGGCCGAGGCGGTGGCATCGCTCGAGTGCAGCGGCCCGGGGCGCTTTGCGCAGGCGGGCGAGTTTGTGCGGGATATGCTCGCACGCACGGTGGCTGTGGGGGCTGTGCGCATGCCCTTTGGCGGGCCGCTGTTCTTCTCCACCTTCGGGTTTGCCGACGAGGCGGGGCCGGCGGCTGCGTTCCCGGCCGGCCGGGTATTTGTCCCACGCTGGCAGGTGGCCCGCAGCGGCGACGGCTCGGTGGCCGTGGCCAACACGATGATTGGCCCCGGGGCCGACATCCGCGCGGCCGCCGAGCGCATCTGGCGGGCGCACGCGAAATTCGGCGCCTTCGACTACGCCGCGCCCGCCTTTGCAGGGGCGACGGAGGGCGGTATCGGCGAGGAGCGGGAGGTGGGAGGAGAGGGCAAATACGAGGCCAACGTCGAGGCCGGCGTCGCGGCGATCCGGGCGGGCCGCTACCGCAAGATCGTGCTGGCCCGCGCCCGCGATCTGCGGGCCAAGGCGCGTTTCCATCCGTTGCGGGCGCTCAACGGCCTGAGGGGGCGTTTTTCGGACTGCTACTCCTTTTCCGTGGGCAATGGGGCAGGGGCCAGCTTCATCGGGGCCAGTCCCGAGCGCCTGGTGTCGGTGGCCGAGGGACGGCTGCTCACCGAGGCGCTGGCGGGGTCGGCCCCGCGCGGGAGTAGTGCCGCCGAGGATGCCGCGCTCGCCCGGCAGTTGCTTCACAGCGAGAAGGACGGGCGCGAACAGGCGCTGGTGCTCGACTCCATTTTGCGGCGACTGGCGGGGGTGGGCGTGGTGGGTGCGGTGCCCGGCCGGCCCCGAGTGCGCCAGTTTTCGAACGTCCAGCACCTTTGCACACCGGTGGCGGCCGCGTTGCCGGAGGGATCGGACCTGTTGCGCATTGTGGGCGAACTGCACCCGACCCCGGCGGTGGGCGGCACTCCGCGTGAACCGGCGGTGGCGCACCTGCGCGAGTTGGAGCCGTTTGATCGGGGGCTGTACGCCGGAGCGCTTGGCTGGGTGAACCACAGCGGGGACGGGGAGTTTTTCGTTGGTATCCGCTCGGCGCTGATGCAGGGCGACACCGCGCGGCTGTACGCCGGGGCGGGCATCGTAGAGGGCTCCGATCCGGCGGCGGAGCTGGCGGAGACCGAGCTCAAGATGCGCGCCCTGCGCGAGGCGTTGCTGGGGTAGTCGAGGGCGGCCACCAATGAGCCATCCCGCAGGAACTGTCACCATAGACCGGAGCCGGTCACCGGAACCGTCGTCGCTTTCTCTGCTGTGCTGGCTGGCGGCGCGTGGCGCAGCGGTGTGCGCGGTGCTGGGGTTTGTGCTACTGGTTTCGGTGGCAGTGACGCCGGCCGGCCGCATCGCCGCTATCGCCTTGCTGGGAGCCGGGGCGTGGCCGGTGCTGTTGACCCAGGCGTGGGTTCGCCGGGATCGGCGCTGGCTGCGCGGCGGGGTGGCGTGTGGTTTGCTGGTGTTGGTATTGGTTGGCGAATTGGTGCGGCGCGCACCGCCGGGTGACACAGGCATCGGCGGCAGGGTGAGTGCGGTACACTCGGGCTCCGTGGGAAGTTTCCGGCGCCTTTCGCCCGCCAATCTGGTGCCCGAGGTCGATCAGCTCATGTGCTGCTTCACCGTGATGGCGCTGGTGGATCCGCTGTTTGGCTGGCGGCAGTCGGCCGAGCTCAAGTCGTGGACCGCGCAACTCTATAGCGAGCTGGAGGGGGACTCCGCATTTGCACGACTGCCTTCGGCGATGCCCTCGGTCTACGGCGAGTTGCTCGGTATGTCGCCGCAACCGGGGCACGCGTGGGTCTACATTCCGCCGGGCTTGAACCGGACGATGCCGGCCCCGGTGCTGGTGTTTTTCCACGGCAGCGGCGGCAACTTCAAGGGTTACCTCTGGGTGCTCTCCAAGGTGGCCGACCGGCTCGGGATGGTGCTTGTGTCTCCGAGTTTCGGTGCCGGGAACTGGCGCTTGCCGCAGGCTGAGGCGGCCTTTGATTTCGCTCTGCAAGCGGCCGCCAAATCCACAACCATAGAGTCGAAGAATATCCATGTTGTGGGGCTATCGAATGGTGGTCTGGCGGTGAGCCAGCTGGCCAGCGTGAGGGGGGCGCAGCTGCGCTCCGTGATCTTTCTGTCACCGGTTTTCGATGGTGAACGGCTCGGGTCGGCCGGTTTCGCGCTGCAGTGTATGGCCAAGCCGGTGCTGGTGCTCACCGGGGCAGAGGACGACCGGGTGCCGCTCGGCTATGTGGAGAGTGCTGTGGCTATCCTCGCGGGTGCCGGTGCCATCCCCACACTCGAGGTGGTGCCGGGGGCGAACCATTTCCTGCTCTTCAGCCACCGCGACCGGGCGGTGGGTGCGCTGGGGGACTGGCTGGCGGCCAATGGAGTAAGCGCCTGGTAGGCGGCGTATCACTGGATCGAGCCCGTGGATGGAGGTTCACATTTCCGGATCAGGGGGCGAGGTTCGCCCGTAGGCGACTGGTCGGCGTGCAGCGAGGGCTCGAAATATGGCCGGAGGGCAGGAGGGACAGGTTCGAAATGGAGGGCCGGAGGGCAGGGGACAGGTTCGAAATAGAGGAGGGCAGGAGGGACAGGAGGGCAGGAGGGACAGGAGGGCAGGAGGGACAGGTTCGAAATAGGAGGGCAGGCTCGAAATATGGGCACGAAAAAGGCGGGCCGCCGTAGCGGTCCGCCTTGGAAAGTTGGTCTATGGAGACCGGAGGGGATCAGTAACGGCGATTGCCGCCGCCGCCGCCGCCGAAGCCGCCGCCGCCGCCACGGCGCTCGCCGCGATCGCCGCCGCCGCCG
>CAJCBL010000324.1 GCA_903960515.1 uncultured Verrucomicrobiota bacterium | reverse complement strand
AATGTAGCGTCAAGCGAAGTGGAGACCCGACGGGCGACGGCGCGGGTTTACAGGAGCGCCGCCTCGTGCGCGATTCCTCGCGCACCGGCCGCTGCCGGCGGGGATGGTGCTTACCGGACGGAGCGCAAGCGGAGGAGGATGCAGGGCTCGTGCTCAGCGCCAAGGAGTCCGCGACGCAGCGCTGGCGCGAGACGTGCCGCGGGTTTAGGGATTGGGATTGTCACAATTCGCGACGTGTCCCCTTTTCAGGTTCTTCGCCTGGCTCCGGGTCATAACCCTTGGCGCTATTAATATACCCGTCCTTTGCTCTGTAGCTATACCAAATACCGATCGCTAGCAAAACGGAAGCTCCTAGGAAAATATAGGCTTCTTCAGGAGTATCATACGCTGCGATCACACCGCAGGCAACCGCTATCCCAGTGGCAACCTGGGCGATTCTTCGGAACGAAGAACGTCTCATATGCATCCCTCCTTTTCCATCTGAGCCATAATGTCCTCCATATCGAAGAGACTTTGCAGCTCGTTATAGTCGGAACTCTTCCAGCTCTGGAGTATCCGGTCAAATTCTTGGTTATGCCACGACTGGCCCTTGTATGCGATGAAGCCAAATGCGCCAATCTTCCCAATGTCGTATACCCACATCAGGGGAATGGCTTTTGTTGCCCATCGCCCCGTTGCTCCAGACAAGCGCCCTGCATATTGCGCCGCAGACCAAGCATTGTTCAAACCTTCGGCAGTGCCCTTGACGTAATTTCCATCGCCGTAGTTATTAACCATCTCCCATTGTGAATTTACAGCGCCGTAAGCCATTCCGGCGCCCATACCCAATTGACTGAGCTCAACTACGGCGGATCTAGCCAATCGATCAGCGCCTGGGGCGATAGCAATCGTTTCAAGAACATCTTTGCCGACAGACATCGCTACAGCGCCAAATACACTCCCGGCCCCGCCCATTTCATTCATGATCTCACGCCTCACTAGTGACATATTATGCTGACTGTCGAAAGCGCGCGCGGCCTGCATAAGCATTTTTTCAAGCTCAGCACAGATCACTTTCTGGCATTGATTGCTGTACGTCTGATCACTTAACCCGAGCAAATCGACACGTCCTGTGGGCGAATTCCCCACGAACCCATACAAGTTCACTCCACCCCTTTCTTGAATCGGATCTCTGGATAGCCAAAGGCTTATGGTCGTGGCGCCATAGTCATGCCTTGGGGCGAGTGCTCCAGCGTTTCGGCCCGTGAAGGGAAGGGGATCGGTCGCGGCGCAACGCGGCGGGG
This sequence comes from uncultured Verrucomicrobiota bacterium, assembly GCA_903960515.1. Taxonomy (GTDB): domain Bacteria; phylum Verrucomicrobiota; class Verrucomicrobiia; order Opitutales; family Opitutaceae; genus CAJCBL01. The sequence goes on along the minus strand of CAJCBL010000324.1, from coordinate 19,069 downwards.
CGCATGCCCGGGGGGGGGCGTCGTAGGTGCAGATTCCCGGTTTCGCGGTCTCAGAGATACTCGTGGCGCTATGGTCGTTGTCGCTTGTACCGGGGGCCGCGCTGAGGCGGCGGTGGCCGTGCGGAATCGTACTCGTGGGGGGAGTGGGGCGGCCATAGTTGAATCGCAGCGGAGCGCGGTCAGTTGGGTGGATTACCGACAGGCGTCCGTTCCTATCATAGGCGTAGGTCGACGCACGATCCGCGACACGGTCACCTTCCCCGCCATCGGAGTAGGCCGTGGCGGATTGGGTTTGATCAAAGGGGGCGGGCTGGATCACAGGGGCGGGTACAGAGTTTGTGATGGCGACTTTGGTACTAGCCGAAGCGTTGTTGCCCGCAAGGGTAGATCATGACGAAACAGGCATGGGTTCCGGTCTGGGTTCATTCTCGGATCGGAGCGGGGAATCATGGGAGCAGGTCCGCTGCTCGGCGGCGGGGCGGGCTTTGTGTGAGCCGGTTTGGCGCCAGACCGGATGGCGGGCATAAAGCCCGCCCCACCGGGTAGAGTGGAAACGCGGGCGTAAAGCTTGGATTTTCGGACGGAGCGCCCCGTGGCAGTCCGCATTCTATGGCGTGAGCTCGTAGGCCCCCACGTCGATCGCGGCGCCTTGCGGGCGGGGCGCTTCATCGGCGTCGAGAGCAGGAGCGAGGGTGGCGCTGCCCTGGTCGATGGCGGGGGAAGCGGGCGCGAGGCGATAGTCGAAGCGGGCGGGAGCCACAAAGTATCCGGCGGGCGGTTTCGGAAGAACGAGGTTGTGGTCGACCACGATTCCGTTGGCCGCGTTGGCGGCCACATTCAGCGTGGGGGTGAGGTTGTTGCGGATCACGCAGTCCGTGCTCGGCGTTCCGTTTTGTGCGCGGTCACGAGAATCCACGGGGTCATGATGTCCGACTGATCGAGGTCGACCACGGTGTTGTTCACGATGCGGGAGTGGCGGGCACCGTAGAGCGAGATGCCGTGATAGTGGGTGGTGATGACGACGTTGTTCTCCACGATCCAGCCCTCGTAGGTGCCGTCGAAGCAGCCGATGCCCTGGATCGTTCCGGCGAAGGGGATGGAGGGGGATTCGTAGGCGATGAAGACATTGCCACGCAGCGTGACGTTGCGCACCACTCCGGTGCCGACGCCGCCGGTGCCCACCGACCAGGACTGGAAGCCGTCGGGGTGGTTGGTGTTCACGTTGCGCCGGTTCTTGACGAGGTTGTACTCAAAAACTTCATCGTCGCCGAGTCCGCGCAGGCCGTCGCCGGAGAAGCCGTCGATCGTGTTGTATTCGGCCCGGGATCCGCGGCCCTCCATGGCGAGAGCGAAGTTGGTGTTGCGCAGGCGGCAGTGGCTCACTCGGGTGCGGGCGGCGGAGGTGGAGAGGCCGTTGGCGGCCTTCGTGTCCCAATCCGAGGCGAGTGGCCAAACGGCTTCGTCCGGGACGGAGAAGATATCGAAGCCGTCGATCACAATGTCGTAGGCCGGGCCCCGCCAGTTGTGGTTTTCCACTGTCACGATGGTGCTCCTGCTATAGGTGGCGGCGTAGGAGGGGCTCACGGCGAAGCCGCGCAGGATCCAGTATTGCGAGGACTGTACCAGCACATTGCTGAACCGTGGCACCCCGCCGGCTTCTGCGGCGATGGTGATGGGCGCGGAGTTGTAGGCGCTGCGAATGACGAGCGCGCCGTAGTCGCCCGGCCGCAGCCAAATCGTGTCGCCGGCACGCACCGGTGCGGCGGGGTTCACCGGGACGAGGTTCTTACCTTCGGTGTAGGGCAGGGGGGCTTCCCAGGTCCGAGTCTCGACTTGATGGTCGATCACGTCCTGGAGCGACAGCCAGGGACGGGCCGCGCTGCCGTCCCCGGCGGCGGTGCCGGCCACCGGATCCACGTAATGCTGCGTACGCCGGGCGCCGACGGTCACGGTCAACCGCGCGGTGGTGCTGAGAATGCTAACACCCGCGCCATCGGTGACCACGACGCCGAAGGTCGTGTTGTCGTCGGTGAGCGAGGCGATGGGCGTGGTGTAGTTGGTGAATCGGGCGCCGGCGACAGGAGCGCCGTTCCGCAGCCATTGGTAGCTGAGTGGGCCATCGCTGGTGGCGCTCACGGTGAAGGTGGCGGTTTGCCCGACGAACACGGAGGCGTTTTGGGGCTGGGTCGAGAAGACGGGCGTGACGTTGGCGACTTTGGGATCGGTGCCATTGGCGACTTCCCAGCCGTCGGTGAGCCCATCGGAGTCGGTGTCGGCCACGGTGGGCGAGGTGCCGAGTTGGGCCTCCTCCCAGTTGTTGAGGTCGTCGGAGTCGGTGTCGGTATCGGAGACGTACACGCGCCAAAACTGCCGGGCTGGAGCGGCGACGCCGGCCGGGCTGACGATCTCGCTGAGGTCGGCGCCGGTGCCGGGGCGCTGGTTGGAGAATGCTGCCCAGGCGATGAGATCGGCGGAGGATTCGATCTGGTAGTGTTTTCCGGCGACGCTCGGCCACGTGAGCACGAGGTTGCCGGCTGGGTCGCGCTGGGGCGTGGATGTGAGACGGCTGCTGGCGGAGAGCGGATTGGTGCCGGCGAGGGCCTCGGAGCGGTTGGTGGTGCCGTCGCCATCGGGGTCGGACTCGGGCGAACCGGCGGTGGGATGGAGACCGGCCCAGATGTCGGAGATGCCGTCGCTATTGCGATCGATCGTGGCCCACGCGGGCAGGGCGAGAAGAAGCCCAATGAGAAGAAGGGCGCGTGGCGCGGAGTGCCTGAGGCGCGATGGGATGGGGGCGGTTATCACAGTGGGAGCGGAAGCAAATCCCACTCGGGCCTCCGGTGGTGGCGAGTCAACGCACGAGGCGGAGTAAATCGGTAAAACCGCGTGCTGGACCGGCGGCGGCTGTCGCCAAGCGCTGGAAGGCCCAACCTGTCGCCAGTTATCGGGGCGACTTCTTCGGCGCGAGCTTGCGCGTGGGAGAGTCCATCTGGCCTCGGGTCACGCCAAGCTGGTTGATCAACTTGAACTCGCGCCAGAGTTGCGCGCCCGAGAGCTCGCCGGCGAGGAGTTGGCGGTATCGGCCCAGTACTTGCGCAATCTCGTCGGCCTCCTCGTCGAGGAACTCCACCCGGAAGTGCCGGGCCCCAAGTTCGATCATACGGCCGGCAAACTCGGCGCCGGTCTGAGCGCGGGAATTGAAGACGGTGTTGCGGCAGCCCGCGTCCGCTTTCACCGGATGCTCGGCGCCCACATGGTCGCGCAGCCGCAGGTTCACCCGGTCGCAGGGCCGGCCGCAGTTGGTGTAGTCGGTGCCCTTGGTGAGGAAGGCGCAGAACACGCAGTGCTCCATGTGAAACATGGGCATGTGCTGGTGGAGCGTGATCTCCAGCCCGGTCGGGTCGCCGGCAGTGAGCAGTGCCTCCAACTGGTGGATGTTCAGATCGTAGGAGGCGGTGACCCGCTCCAGCCCGAACTGGCGGCGGAAATAGTCGGCGCTCCACTCGTTGGCGACGTTGAGGGAGAAGTCGCCGCGGCGGCGGCTGTCGGCGAAGAAGCCCAGGTGGTCGAAGTTGCGCACGAGGTAACCGTCGGCTTCGCACGAGCGCACCTGCTTGAGGATCCATTCATCGCCGGGTTTGAAGATGCGCGGCGGGGCGACCCAGATCGTGCGGTCGGCGCCGGCTGTGCCGCGGGCGGAGCGGTCGGTGTGGAAACGGGCGACGGCTTCGCGGTAGTGTTTTGGATTCTCGAATTCGCAGTAGACGGTGCGGATGTCCGCGAGCGGGAGCACGGCATCGAGCTGGCGCAGGTGCCGGATCACGGCGATGAGCTCGGGGGCGCACTGGGCGGCGGCGGCGATCGCGGCCTCGTTGCGCTGTGGCCAGGCGGCGTGGGCAGCTTCGGATACGAGCTGCCAGCGCAGGGGGGCGGCGCGCAGAGCATCGATCTGCGCTACGGCGTCGCGGCGCATGCGGTTGAGTTCGCTCAGCGGCAGGATGAGACCGGGCGCGAGGTGCGAATCCAGTTTTTCGAGCTCGAAGGGCGTGCCTCCCAGGCGGCCGAACTGTTCGCGCAGGCGCTCGGGGGTGAGCGGCTGGTTGTCCGCCGCCGCGAGCGGCAGGGCGGACTCGGAGCGGGAGACTCGCCCGAGCTCATCGCGCAGCAGGAGAGTGAGCGGGGTGCCGGGCTGGCCGTGCACCTCGGCGGTGAGCGGGCGCAGCACCCGGGGCTTCTCCCCGGCGAAGGTGGCGCGCAGGGAGCGGTCCAGAGCGGGGTCGTTGGTTTTCCACACCCGGTCGCCCACGTGGATACGGGAGAAGTTCAGGTCGCCTTGCCCGAAGCCGAGCAGGGTGTCGGCCCCGCGGGTGTTCACGGTGTAGATGCGACCGCCCTCCTCGCCGTCCTCGGGCGAGCCGAAGTCGAACACGACGCCGTCGCCAGGTTTCACCGGGGATTCCAGGCGGATGGCGATGGTCTCGCGTTCGATGCGGGTGACCTTGCCCAGAAGCATGCCGCGCTTGGTGCCGTAGCGGGCGTGGACGAGCTCCTGGTTGTTGAGGCCCCGGAACCAGCCGGTGGAGAGGCCGCGGGAGAACGCCATCTCCAGCGAGTAGCGGTGGGCATGCCACAGCTCGGCCACGATGGCGCGCTCTCGGGCCGGTGTGGTGTCGCCGCCGAGTGCGGACACCACGCGGTCGACTGCCTGCCGGTAGACCCGGGTGAGGTTGGCAACATACTCGGCGCTCTTGAGCCGGCCCTCGATTTTGAGCGAGGCGACTCCCAGTCGTACGAGCTCGGGCAACACGTCGAGGCCCGAGAGGTCCTGGGGGCTGAGCAGGTAGCGGCGGCCGCCGAGGTCCACGGGCTGGCCGTCGGCTACAAGATCATACGGCATGCGGCAGGCCTGGGCGCACTCGCCTCGATTGGCCGAGCGTCCGCCCAGCGATTCGCTGGTCAGGCACTGGCCGGAGTAGGCGACGCAAAGCGCGCCATGGACGAACACCTCGAGGGGCAGCTGCGCCGGCGCCGGGGAACCGTCGGGAGCGGTGGCCGAGGCGAGGGTGGCCTGGAGTTTGCCGATTTCGGCGATCGAGTTCTCCCGGGCGAGCACGACGAGCTGGGCGCCCAGTTCGCGGGCGAAGTGCACGCCGGCGGCGCTGGTCACCGTCATCTGTGTGGAGACGTGGATGGGGAAATCCGGAGACAGGGAGCGGATCATCCGGCAGATGCCCACGTCCTGCACGATCGCGGCGTCTACCCCGGCGGTGACCAGGGTGCGGATATAGTCGGCGGCGTCGGCCAGCTCGTTGGAGAAGACGAGGGTGTTGAAGGTTACGTAGCCGCGCACGCCGCGCCGGTGGAGGAAGCGCATGAGCTCCGGCAGGTCGGCGGCGGTGAAGTTGTGTGCCCGCATGCGGGCGTTGAAGCGGTCCAGGCCGAAGTAGACGGCGTCGGCGCCGTTTTCCACGGCGGCGCGCACGCAGTCCCAGTCGCCCGCCGGTGCGAGGATCTCGGGGCGGCGCGGCGCGGTGGGCGTGGGCTGGAGACGATCGGCCGCAGCGGGCAACGGGGCGGCCGCTTGGGCGGACGCGTAGTCGTTTCCTGTGGCCACGCCGCTGGAGGCTCGAGGTGTGCTGGGCGGATGAGAGTCGGCGGCGGGCATGGCAGGAGTTCGAAAGCTAGGAGTGGGAGAGGGGCGGGCAACGGCCAATTCGGCGGGCGCTCGGGGGGCAGATGTAGGTTTCCCTCGTGCGACGCTTACCTGCGGAGAGGCTGAGCCAGCCGGGCCCCCGGCCACGCATCCCGTTTTGGGATGCGATGAGGGAGGAAGGCGGGGATGCTATCGTTCGCGGCCGTGAACGATAGCATCCGCAGCGCTGGGCAGCTTGCCCATAGTCCCGGGCAACGGGCCGGGCATGCGGCTGTGGATCAGGGGTATTGGGCAATTGAGGCCGCGCTGCACCGGTGTCTTGAGGGCGCAGCGAGGGTGGACAGGAGCCGCGCGCGCAACCGCAACAGAGTGCTGGCGCCCGGCATGGACCACCGCATCGCGATGGGCTGCCACCTCCTCCGGCGCGAATCCAGCGGGTAAACACGCGTGTCGGCACCCAAAGGCTGTTTCTGCGCAATGAACCGCCGACTGCACAACGCGGCTTCGCAGTTCGCCAACGGAAGCTCCCCCGCAACCCGGTGCAGAAATCGCGATGCGCTTTTTCCGTAGGTGTCCCCAGATGTTGCGCTCGCCGCCCGACCAACAGGGTCCTCAGGGGTTTTTTGCTGGTATCATCGATACCGACTTTCCCCGAACTTCCTTATCTCGCTGATAACCAGTTTGAAAACTGGCGGAGAGAGGGGGATTCGAACCCCCGATAGGCTGTTACACCTATAACGGTTTAGCAAACCGCCCCCTTCGGCCACTCGGGCATCTCTCCGGAAGTGGGGCGGATAAAAACCGAGCCCGGGTCGAGTGCAAGGCCTTTTCCCAGACTATTTCCAAAGCGGCGAAAATTGGTCCGCAAACCGCTAAACTTTCGGCTTTCGTTTTGGTTGGGCATTGCCCAGCGTCTCCGACCTCGCACCCGGAGAGGTGGCAGAGTGGTCTATCGCACCTGACTCGAAATCAGGAGTGTTCGCAAGGGCACCGTGGGTTCGACTCCCACCCTCTCCGCCACTTTCTCCTATGAGAACTGCGCCGCAGATTTGCGAGTTGTCATGGAATATCGGACAATGACCCGAGGCGCCGCGCTCTGGATTTCTGAATTCACGACATCCGGTCTTTGCCTTCCGGTCTCCGGGGTGCGCACGCTGCTCGCTGCCACGAAGCACCGTCTGTGAGCGAACCGGTACGGACACAAGGTCCGCCCCTACAATCGGACTGCATTGTCAGGGCCAAGGCTTGGGCTCGGCTTGCCACGTAAAGTCGGTACGCACGAGAGGGCCGAGCCTAAGGCTTGGACTCCCGTGTCGGTACGATATGGGCACGAGGTGCGGCCCTGCAATCGGACTGAAGCGTTACAGCTCAGGGCCGGGGCCGCGTTCGTGGACCCTGGTGCGGCGGTGGCCGCTCAGCCTTTGCGGGCGACGTAGACAGTGCTGGCTGAGTCGCGGTCGAGCAGGGGATTGGGGAAGGAGACGATGTGCGCGGCGGCGGTGGAGAAGACCGTGCGCAGTGTCGCCAGAAACTCTTCGTCCGGGGAATCGTCCGACCAGAGTGCGAATACGCCGCCGGGATGCAGATGGCTGGCGAGGGCGCGGAGGCCGGCGGGTGTGTAGAAGGTCGCGTTGCGGGGATGCAGGAGGTTGCGGGGGGAGTGGTCGATATCCAGCAGCACGGCGTGGAACTTGCGACCGGCGTCGAAGCCCTCTGGCGACGCCGCCAGTGCGAAGAAGTCAGCATGCACCAGGCGGCAGCGAGGGTCGCCGGTGAGCTGGCGCCCCAGCGGCACCAGGCCGCGCCGGTGCCAGCCGATCACCGCCTCCAGCGTGTCGACCACCGCCAGTGAGCGCACGCCGGGGTGGTCGAGGGCAGCCACCGCGGTGTAGCCTAGTCCAAGCCCGCCCACGACGACATCCCATGCGCCGGGCTCCAGGGCGGCCAGGCCCAGCTGGGCCAGCGCCTCCTCTACGACATGGAAGAGGCTGGACATGAGGAAGGCCTCGCCGAGCTTCACCTCGAAGACGTCGAGTTCGCCCATGGTGGGGATGCGGCGACGCCGAAGGATCAGTTCGCCCAAGGGCGTATTCTGGTAGTCGAGTTCCTCAAAGTCGCGGCTCATGCTCCGAGGATGCGGCGCGCCTGGGCAAGTGCACGCCAATTGGAGGCGGGCTGGGTCAGCCTCCGGGCACTTTGGCGCGTTTGAACTCCACCTCGATGGCGTCGATCGATAGTTTGATCTCGTGTACGCAAATTCCCATTGAGGCGATGAAGCAGGCGAGCGAGCAGACAAAGATGCCTTGGCCGATTTTGGGGAATTCGTTGACCAGGGCGCCCATCGAGACGGCCGCGAGGATGATGGAGGCCAGCCCCATCATTTGCATCTTGCGGATGAGGTGAAGGCGGCGGCGGATGTTGATGAGCTGAATCTCCCAGTGGGGCTGGGGCGAGGAGAGGTGCTCGGCGAGGATCTTGCGGGCTACGGCGGTGAGCCCAAGAAAGCGGTTGGTGTAGGCGAGGAAGAGCAGCGAGATGGCGGGGAAGATCAGAGCGGGAATAGCCGGGCCGAGAGCGGAATTAGCGGGGGGCATAGGCTAATCGAGGGAGTTGCGGCCCCATCCTTCGATGGTCATATGGTAGATCTTTCCGCGGATCTCGACTTGGAGATTCTTCCCGATGTCGTAAGTGACGTTAACCTTGCCGTTGCGCTCGATGGCGCGGGTTTCGCCTTTGACCAAGTCGCCGTCAAAAAGGACTTTTTTGTCGGACTGCTGGGTGACTTTCACGCGGACGTTGTCGATGGCGATCAGGCGCAGCACGTTCTCAGGGTTCTCAGCAGCGACGGTGGGGAGGGGCGTGTTGTGCGTGCTGGATGAGGCGGGGGTGGGGCGAGAGTCGGAGGTGCCGGGCAGGATAGCACGCAGGATGATGATCAGCAGCAACAGCGCCAGAGCCGCGCCGCCCACGATGAAGCTTGTCTTGAATTTCTGGCGTCGATCGGCGCTGGGCGCACCGGTGACCACCGAAGTGGGGACCGAGCGGGCCTGCTGGGGCTGGTTGCGGGCGCCAGCATTGTCCTGCGAGGGGGCCGGGGATGGGGCGGATTTGCCGCCGGCTTCGGCCAGATCGATGCGGCCGAAGCTCTCTCTCGTTTCGTGGCGACGTGAGTCGCGGGCATCGCGCGGCGAGCCCAAGCCGAGGGAGGCGTAATCGGTGAGCAACTTCTCGGTGTTGAGCTTCAGATACTGCGCGTAGGAGCGCAGGAAGCCGCGCACATAGATGTCGGGCAGGTTGAGCTCGAACGAGTTGGACTCGAATTTCTGGAGGTAGTCGCTGCGGATCTTGGTGGACTCGGAGGCTTCGCGGATGGAGATGCCCTTCCGTTTGCGCGCTTCTTCGAGACGTTCGCCGATGGTCTGCATTGGTGGAATGTGGGTGAAAGCTCGCCAGAGGGGAAGCCCCTTTTGGTCGGGCGTGTGCACGAGGGGGACAGAAGGCCAAGCCCTGAAGGCTGAAGTGAGGCTAAGCTGGAGACGAGAACCGGGACGATTTAGCGCCGGGAGCTTTCCGGATCGCGTTCAATATGAGGATCTAGCGCGCCCACGCAGGCTACTGCACGGGCTGGGGATTTGTCGCATCTTGAGCGCGACTTGGAGTTGAAGAAAGCTGCCGTGGCGCGATTGCTGGGATGACAAAATGGGGACGCCCCAGGTTGGAATCGGCGCGAGGAAACTGGAAACGGCAGCGGGCGCGGGAGCAGGGGCGGCGCAGGCTCAGGGGCCGGAGCGGGAGCAGGGGCGGGAGTAGGCAGCGGGCGCAGAAGCGGGATGCTCGATACCCGCGCGGCCATCATCCGCTGCTCGGCGGTGAGTAGGAGCACACGGATACTCGCTACTCACCCCTCCCTATCCACTACGCGTCGAGCTCAGAGCCGTTCGAGGTCGGCAAGGATCTCGCGGGGTTGGGCGCCGTTTTCGGGGCCCACGATGCCCTTCTGCTCCATGAGTTCCATAAGGCGGGCGGCGCGGTTGTAGCCGATGCGCAGCCTGCGCTGGAGCATGGAGGTGGAGGCGCGCTTGGTGCTTTTGAGCACATCGATGGCCTGGGGCAGGAGGTCGTCGTCGCTGCCTTCCTCGAGTTCGTCCAGGCCATTGCCGTCCTCGCCGTCGTCGCCGACGCGGTCCACCTGTTCCTGCACTTCCTGGCGGTAGGCGGGCGGGCCGTTCTTCTTGAGGTGCTCGACCACGCGGGCGATTTCCTCGTCGGAGATGAAGGCGCCCTGGGCGCGTACCAGGCGGCTGGTACCCGGGGGCATGAAGAGGAGGTCGCCGCGGCCGATGAGTTGGTCCGCGCCGGCCTCGTCGAGGATGACTCGGCTGTCGACCTTCGATGTGACCTGGAAGGCGATACGGGAGGGGAGGTTGGCCTTGATGGATCCGGTGATGATGTTCACCGAGGGGCGCTGGGTGGCGACGATGAGATGGATGCCGGCGGCGCGGGCGAGTTGGGCGAGGCGGGCGATGGAGGTCTCGATCTCGGCCGGGGCGATCATCATGAGGTCGGCCAGTTCGTCGATGAGGCAGACGATGTAGGGGATCTTTTCCGGTATCTCGATTTCCACATCGCGGGGCACATCGATGTTGATCTGGGTGGTGACCTCGGCGATGGAGCCGTCCTTGTCGGCCGGGGTGGCGGGGGCGCCGGAGGACTTGCGGGTGTTGAAGGAGGCGATATTGCGCACTCCGCATTTGGCGAACATCTGGTAGCGGCGCTCCATCTCGGCGAGCAGCCACTTGAGGGCGCCGGGGACCTTCTTGGGCTCGGTGACCACCGGGATGAGCATGTGCGGCAGGGAATTGTAGACCTGCAGCTCTACGATCTTGGGGTCGACCATGAGCAGGCGCACCTTCTTGGGGCCGGCGTGGTAGACGAGCGAGGCGACGATGCTGTTAACGCATACCGATTTGCCCGAGCCGGTGGCGCCGGCGATGAGCAGGTGGGGCATGCGGGCGAGGTCGGCGACGATTGGGGCACCGGATACGTCCTTGCCCAAGGCGATGGGCAACTCGGCCTTGGTCTCGCCCCAGTCGGCAGATTCGAGGATCTCGCGCAGGCCCACAGGGGCGGGGTGGCGGTTGGGAACCTCGACACCGACCACACCCTTGCCGGGAACCGGGGCAAGGATACGCACCGACTGGGCTTTCATGCCCAAGGCGATGTTCTTGTCGAGGCTGGCGATCTTCTCCACGCGCACGCCAGGGGCGGGGAGGAGTTCGTAGCGGGTGATGACCGGGCCGGTGTGGATCTCGCCCAGGCTCACCTCGACACCGAATTCACCGAGGGTGCGAAGGAGGGTCTCGGCGTTGTTGAAATGTTCTTCCTCGTTGGTGGCCGAGTCGATTTTGACGGGCTCCTTGAGCAACTCCATCGGAGGGAAGATGTAGTCGTCGCTACGGACGGGCTGGGGGGTGGAGGCCTTGCGGGTGGTCTCGGGCGCTACGATTTTGAGGTTGAGCTTGTTGGGCTCGTAGGCGGTGGCGGGAGTGGCCGAGGGCACGGCGGAGATCGAGGAGGTGGGCCCATTTGCTGGAGTCTCCACAATCTTGGTCTGAGCTGCCGGTTGCGGCGAGGCAGGTGCGGCGGCCGCCGGGGCGGCTTCGGTGGCCTGCCCGTTGCGCAGAGAGAGGGGTTTGTCCGAGTTCTTAAAGGATGGGGGCGTGGCTCCACGGGGGGCCGGGCCGGGGGCGGCCTCGCCGCCCTTGGGCAGGGTGAGGCGCTTGATGTCGGTGGGCGGCGGCACGGCGGAGGCGGCCTGTTTCTTCAACTCGGTAAGGGCCTGTTCCTTGAGCTTGGCGCGGGCTTCGTTGCGGAGTTTCTTGATCTCCTCGCGCTCGAGCCGGCGCTGGCGCCAGCCGTCGCGCAGGCTCTTGATCCAGGCGAAGAAGGCGTCGAACCGGGAGCCCAGGTCGCTCGTAAGCACAAACATCAGGCTCAGAAGGAAGAATACCAGTAGCATCACTCCGGAGCCGAAGATGCCCATGGAGTCCTCCATTAGGCGGGAGTAGAGCAGGCGGCCGACCATGCCGCCGGGGCCGCCGATGTAGACGTTGGCCGGTTGCACAAACAACTCTGTCCAACCCTTCTGCATGTCGGCCAAGCCGCACGCGCAGATCAGGCACAGGAGCATCATGGTCGTGCGAGCGGTGGCCAGCCGGCGCATGCCGCGGGTGTAGATGTAGGCCAGCCAGAAGAAGAAGAAGCCAATCAACCAGGCCGCTCCGCCCAGCACGTGGTAGAGGTGGAAGGCCGTCACCGCCCCGATCTTACCCACCGGATTGATACCTGTGGGAGGGATACGCACGAGCGTACCGTCGGGCAGAGTCTCGCCGGTGGCGCTCATCTGGGAGACTTGATTGGGCGCGTAGTAGTACAATGCCACGGTGAGCAGTACGCCCACCATGAGGCAAAGGCAGGCTGCCACCCACCGGGGTCGGTAGGTGGGCGCCTTGAATGAAGGACCATTGCGCGGGGAGGAGCTGTCGCTTTTTGCCATCGGGTACGGGGCTTAGGTTTGTGATGACGAGGCTAGGGGAACCAATCCACGAAGTAAATTCAGCCTCCCATTTTTCATGGAATTGTTAACAGTACCCCCAATGCATTTACCAGTTCGATTTCAGCCGCTGTACCAATCTCGAGTCTGGGGTGGCCGGTCCTTGGGGCAGATTTACCCCCGCACCCTGCCGGGAGACGGGCCCATTGGCGAGAGCTGGGAGATCGTAGACCGCCCGGAGGCGCAGTCGGTGGTTCGCGACGGTGCGCTCGCCGGCATGACACTGCGCGAGGCCCTGCATCTGCGCTGCGCCGACTGGGTGGGGCCGCACTGGCCCGTCACCCGGCCGTTCCCCATTCTGGTCAAATGGCTCGACTGCCGCGAGCGACTCAGCTTGCAGGTGCATCCACCGGCCGAAGTCGCTCCGGCGGTGCACGGCGAGCCCAAGACGGAGAACTGGTATCTGGCCGGCACCAAGAGCGACGCTCACCTCATCCTCGGGCTGCGTCCCGGGGTGACCCGAGAGCGCTTCCAGGCCGCGCTTCAGGACAATGCGCTGGAGCCCTGCGTGAACCGCTACCCGGTGAAGCCGGGCGACTCCGTGCTGGTGCGCAGCGGCACGGTGCATGCCATCGACGCCGGCTGCATCATCCTGGAGATTCAGCAGAATTCTGATACCACCTACCGCGTGTACGACTGGGGCCGGGTGGGGCTCGACGGCAAGCCCCGGCCGCTCCACATCGAGGAGGCGATGAAATCGATCCTCTTCGGGGAGGCACCTCCTCCGATTGTGCGCGCTGCCGACACCCCCGGAGTGATCGCCGATTGCTCCGGGTTCCGTATCCGCCGCGTACCGGTGAAGCAGGGGGGCGAGGTGTCGTTCGTCGCCGGCGAGCAGTGTCGAGTGTTCTCCGTTGTGCGCGGGCGGCTCTGCGCCCGCGGGCTGGATGTGGCGCTGTTTGTGGCCGGCGACAATGCCCTGCTGCCCTTCGCGGGCGCGTTTAACTTCGTGGCCACCGAGGACTCGCTCGTTCTGGTCACCGAAAACTTTACGTGATCCGCCCGTCGGTGATGCCGCAGAGCTTGAACAACGCATCGGCCCCCCTCTAACTGTTCCATTCCGGCCCCAGGCCGGGCCTCTTCGCACCGGCGCGCGGAGTGGAAAAACGCCTTTGCCGGACCCGCAACCGAGACCACATGGCCAGCCACAAGGAAGACTACTACGAACTGCTTGGCGTCGCCCGCGACGTGACTGCTGAAGACCTCAAGAAGGCCTACCGCAAGCTCGCGGTGAAATATCACCCGGACAAAAATCCGGGCGACAAGGCCGCCGAGGAGCATTTCAAGAAGCTCTCCGAGGCCTACGACGTGCTGCGCGATGTCGACAAGCGAGCTGCGTACGACCGGTTTGGTCACGCCGCGTTTGCCCAAGGCGGGGCGGCCGGCCCGCGCGGCCCGGGCGGCGGGGGCTTTCACGATCCCTTCGATGTTTTCCGCGAGGTCTTTGGCGGAGGAGGCGGAGGCGGGGGCATCTTCGAGGAGTTCTTCGGCGGTGGCGGCGGTGCCGCCGGCGGTCCGCAGCGAGGCGCCGATCTGCGCTACGACCTTGAGATTTCTCTCGAGGAAGCGGCCAGCGGCGTGGAAAAAGAGATTACGTTCCGCAAGCTCGCCGCGTGTGAACATTGCCACGGCTCCGGGGCCGAACCCGGCTCCAAGCGCGTGCGCTGCGCCACCTGCCAGGGCCATGGCCAGGTAACCACTTCCCGCGGCTTCTTTACTTTTCGGCAGACGTGTCCGACTTGCGGTGGCACCGGTTCGCGCGTCGAGCGCCCCTGCACCAAATGCCGCGGCGAGGCCCGCGTGCAGCAGGACGCCAAGGTCAAGGTCCGCATTCCAGCCGGTGTGGATACCGGCACGCGACTGCGCTCCTCGGGCAACGGCGAGGCCGGCACGCTGGAAGGCACCGCCGGCGACCTCTACATCGTACTGCATGTGGCCGCCCACGAGGTGTTCGAGCGGCAGGGCGACGATCTCTTCTGCGAGATCCCCATCAAGTTCACCCTGGCCACCATCGGCGGCACCATCGAGGTGCCCACGCTCAGCGGGAAGGCCTCGCTGAAGATCCCGCCGGGTACCCAATCAGGCACCACATTCCGGCTCAAGGGCCGCGGCCTGCCCAGCCTGCGCGGCGGCCATCCCGGCGACGAGCTCATCCGCTTCCACGTCGAGGTGCCTACCGCTCTCACAGCCGACCAGCGCAAGAAGCTCGAGGAGTTCGCCATGGCCTGCGGCGACGCCGACGAGCCCGTCGCCAAGAGTTTCTTCGAGAAGGCCAAGAAGTTTTTCCAGTGATGCGCGTGGGGCGGTGACTCCGGCTCGCCTCCAACGTCCATGTCAAAAGTTTTCAACCATGTCCGTTGCTGAAATTAAAACCGAGCTCAAGCGGCTCAATCTCGCCGAGCGGGCCGAGCTTGAGCGTTATCTGCGTGCCCTGCGCTGGTCGGAAGATCCACAGATGCCGGCCCGGGTTGAGCGGGCGCATTCTTCGTTTGAGGCCGGCAACAAGTGCACCGCTGAGCAATTGGATGAACGCATCGCTGCTCGCCGTGGCGGCGGACCACGCTGATGGCCGCAGTTTATCGTTACGTTCTGGAACAGCGCGCTGCCGAGTTCATCCTCGCCTTGGTCGAGGACGAACAGGATTTGACCTGCTCGTTCCTGCGCTGGCTCGCAGCGAACCCGGACCGGGCGGGTGATGCCAATCACCGCGACTCCAGTGGACGCCTAAACCAGGCGCACCTCTGCGGGCCGTTCACCATTGTGGTATGGACCGATCACGCCGTCTGCGAGGTGCGGGTGGTTGAGGTAATGAAAGATTAACTCTATGCGCGTCGTTCTACTCGGTTCCGGCCGCGGCTCCAATGCCGAGGCCATCCTCAACGCCCAACGCGAAGGCCGCCTGGGCCGCGCCCAAGTGGTCGCCATCTTTACGGACAAACCGGACGCACCCATGCTCCAACTGGGCCCGCGTTTCGGGGTGCCGGCTCAGTTTGTCGACCCCGCGCCCTTCAAGACCAAGCTCGAAGGCCCCGGCGAGGAGCGCTTCATCGCCGCCATCCGCGCCGCGCAGGCCGATTTGCTCGTGCTCGCCGGCTTCATGCGAGTGCTCAAGCCCGGTTTCCTCGATGCCTTCGCCGGCCGTATCATCAACCTGCACCCGAGCCTGCTCCCCAGTTTCCCCGGACTCGACGGCATCGGCCAGGCCTTCCGCCACGGCGTGAAGGTCACCGGCTGCACCGTGCATGAGGTCAACGCCGCCGTCGACGGCGGGCGTATCCTGGCACAGGAGCCGGTGTGCATTGAGGAGACCGACACTCTGGAAACGCTGGCGTCCAAGATCCACGCGGCCGAGCACCGGCTCTTGCCTGCGGTGATCGCCCGGCTCAGCGGGGCGTGACGGATTGTGCGGCCGCCGCATGCGTGGTGAAACAGGCATGCGGGCTCAGGCCCACCAGCATGCGGCGCAACCGAGCCAGCAGCGCTTCACCGCACGGCCGGATGATGTACCTGGGGGCGATGCCGGCGGGAAGGTCGGCATATTCCCACGGGTGGAATACAAGTGAGAGAAATCCGGTGTCGCGCAGCGCCGCCCGGGCGAAGCGTAAATAGAGCGGCAGCGGCAGGTGTTTGAACCCGAGCCAAAACAACGGCACGCGCAGCCGCGGGCTCACCGCTGCCGGAATGATCGTGAGCCCGTCGCGGATGAACGGCCGGCGCGGGGCGCGCAGGTTGCAGTACCGGCCGGGCAACCACGTAGGGTTGAGCGACGAGTCGTAGCGGAAGCCGGCGTCGCGCAGCTCCGCGGTGGGCAGAGCCCGGAAACGCGGGGCGCGGAAGCCGGTCACCTCCGCCGCACGCAGCTCGCCCAGGCGGCGTCGCGAGTGTGCGGCGTCGCCAGTTTCCAAACCGGAATGCTTCCAGCCGTGGGAGGCGATCTCGTGGCGCGAATGCAGCTCGCGGATAGCGGCCGGCGCCGACTCGGCGAAGCGCACCGTGGTGAAGAAGGTCGTGGGCACGGCGAGCTCATCCACGAGGGCTACGACGCGCTGCCAGCCTTGGCGGGTGAGGGCGAGTTGTTCGTCCTCGGGCAGTGCCCGGCCGAGTTCGAGCGGCAGGTCGAACTCCTCGGCGTCGAAGGAGAGCAGCACCGCCGGCCGGCGGTCGGTGGCGGGCGGGTCAGCGGGGATCATAGCGGCCGAGCAGTGCGTTTGTACGGATGCGCAGGACATCCCACGCCATGTGCAGGGAGATGCGGGCGAGCCGCAGCGGGCGTGTTTCAAAGGCGTGCCCGGATTGCAGATGCACCGGCACTTCGACGATGCGCCAGCCCTGGCGGCGCGCGAGGAAGAGCATCTCGACGTCGAAACTGAACCCGGCGGTGGCCATGTTCGCGAAGATACTCCGGGCCGCAGCCCGGCGGAAGGCCTTCAGCCCGGCCTGGGTGTCATGATAGGGAAAGCCGAAGCCCAGTCGCACGGAGGCGTTGAAAACCCGGCCGAGAAGATGGCGGCGCAGCGGCGCCCTGTGCACCTGTGCGGGGTGCTGACGGCAGCCTATGGCGACATCGGCATGTGCGAGGGCCGTGTGCAAGGCGTGCAGGTCGGTGAGGGCGTAGGGCAGGTCGCCGTCGAGAAAGGCGAGGTATTCGGCCTCCGCTACGGCGCGGGCAAAACCGTGGCCTACTGCGGCGCCTTTACCGAGGTTGGTTGCGAGGTCGAAGCCCATAACCCGGGGGTGGCCCCAGCGGTTGAGGGCGGCGCGCAGTCGCGGCCCGGTGGAGTCGGAGGAGCCGTCGTTGACGAAGTAGAAGTGGTAGTGGGGCGAGGTCAGGGCGAATGCGGCCACCCGATCCACAATTTCATCGATGTGGCCCGCGGCGTTGTAGACCGGCAGGACAACAGCCATGCCGGGGCCGGAATTTTGGGGGCGCTTGCTGGCTCCGGGGCGCGCGGTGGTGGAGGGATCGGGGGCCAGCGGTATCGGTGGCAGGGATAGCATTTGGAGCTTTCGTCGCCAGTGGCCGGATTGGGCTAGTGTCGCAGGTAAAGGCGGTAGTCCCCGCGTCGGGCGATCTCCGTGACAGCGGGGGCGAGCGGGGCCGGGGCGGCGTCGAGCCGGAGGCTATTGCGGGATACGAGGTAGAGAGGCCCTACTGGAAGCTCCGCAACTCGCGCAGGTGGCCACACGCAGCGGGCGGTGCCCTGCGAATAGAACAGCCCGGATGCAGGCACCGTGGGGGCTACAAAGTAGAGCGGCCCGTTCGCGATCGCCGAGGCTAAGCGGTATTCGGCAATGATCGGGCCGGCGCAGTGGTTGCCATTCAACCATGGTGCAATGCCCGCGAAGACTATGGCGTAGGCGGCGATCATGCCTGCAAAGGTCCCGAATGCCCAACGACGCAGCCCGGCGATCGCGGCCTGCCCCGGGGCGGCGAGCAGGGCCGGCACGAGCAGCACGGCGAGGCCCGGAAGCGCCGGCAGCGGGTAGGGCCAGATGGTATTGCGGGCGGGAGTGAAGAAGAGCATCGGCATCACTGCGGTGAGCAGGATGTAGGCGCCGGAGTCGTCCAAGCGCGTAGACGTGCCGGCCCTTCGCATGCGCAACCAGCGCCAACTGCGGGAAAGCGCCACGAACGACCATGGCAGCGCTCCCGCCAGCCAGAATATCCAGATCATGCCGATTGGGTTGGCATGGGCGCCGCCGTATTTGTCACCCTGCCAGTGGGGCACGAGGAAGCGGCCGAAGTGCTCCCCAAGGATGAAATACTCCAGGAAGCCCGGCGTGCGGTGTTCGGCAGCAAGATACCACGGAACGCAGAGCGCGGCGCTCAGCAGCGTGCCCCGGACCCAGGGCAACCGGGCCCATAGGCGCCTCCAGCCACCCCGCCAGCAGGTCCAAACCAATGCCGGCAGGCCGGAATAGACGAGCGCCACCGGTCCCTTGGCGAGCATGCCCAAGCCGGCGGCGGCGAAGAAACCCCAGCGCCACAACGCGGATACCGGTTTTCCCGTGGGGGGGCGCGCGACGGCGAACCAGAAGGCCGCGCTCATCCACACCGTCGCCAGCACCAGGCTGGCCTCGGTCATGATCGAGCCGGCGGACACGAAAGTGACCGCACTGGTGCCGAAGACCAGGGCGGCAACCGGGCCGGTGAGCCGGATCTCGTCTGGCGGTGCGCCTCGGGTGCGGGCGGAGCCGCGCGCCCAGGCGGCGACAATCAGGCAGGCTGCGAGGACAAACAACACCGAGGGCAGGCGGGCGCCGAATTCATTTACGCCACACACCGCCATCGACGCCGCCGCGGACCAAACGTAGAGAGGCGGCTTGGCCCAAAATGGGTCTCCGGGGGCGTTTTGCGGGGAGATCCAGTTGCCCGTCTCCAGCATCACCCTGGCGATGTTGGCGTAGCGGGCCTCGGTGGTGTCGTGCAACGTGTACAGCCCGAGGGTGGCGATACGCAGCCCGAGCAACGCCAAGAGTATCCAGAGCAAGGTGCGCGGTGCGGATGGCTTTGCGGGCATGGGGCGTGAGGGGGACACTCCGAAATGACCACGGGGTGAATGGCACAGGAATTTGAGTTCATTCCGGCGCTTTGGTGTTCCAAGTGGCGAACGAGCCTGCCCGGGCGTTGAGTCGGAGCGAGGGAAAATGGGGACATCAGGGAGCACATCGCGCCAGCTACCAAAACATGAGGAATTGATGATCAAATAGACAAAATGAAACATGTTGACGATACCCAGTGGGTAACCACGCCCACCCGAGAAAGGCTGGCAGCCGCTCGGAAGCGAACATTGCGTAGCGTT
>CAJCBL010000323.1 GCA_903960515.1 uncultured Verrucomicrobiota bacterium | reverse complement strand
TTTTGCCGCCGCGGCACGAGCCCGGTGGATTTTTTCGAGTATGGCCTGTCCTTGGGCCTTCCAAACATAGCGCTTGGGCTTGAGATCACGTTCCGTCATATAGGATTCTATCGCTTGGGTCAGTTCACGCACATGCGTGAAGCTGCCTTCACGAATAGCATCTTCGGTAATATCGCGAAAGAAGCGCTCGACAAGATTCATCCAAGATGAAGAGGTCGGCGTGAAATGCAGGGCGATGCGGGCGAGTCCGTGGGCTTTGCTCTGCCGCTGATTGCGCCAGCGAATCCAGCTTTGGACCTTGGGGTGTTTGTGTGTGGCGTAGTTGTCGATGATCAGATGCAGCGTCAGGTCTTGGGGCGTCTCGCGGTCGAGTTGCTTGAGGAAGGCTAGCCACTCGACGTGGGTATGTCTGGCACCGACTTGGCGAAAGATGTGCCCGTCCAGATAGTTTAGCGCCGCGAACAGCGTCACTGTGCCATGGCGGGTATAGTCGTGTGTGCGGGTGCGTATATGCCCAACACCAAGAGGTAGCCCCGGTTGCGTGCGCTCCAGCGCCTGGCACTGGCTCTTTTCATCGCAGCAGAGCACCAAAGCCCGATCCGGAGGATTGAGGTAAAGACCGATCACATCCCAAAACTTCGGTTCGAACTGCGGGTCGGTGGACAATTTAAATGTCCGAGTCAAATGCGGCTTTATGTCGTTGGCGTGCCAAAGATTCTGGACTGTTGAATTGGAAACGCCTTGGGCTCGTGCCATGGTGCGAGTGCTCCATCGCGTACGTCCCGCCGGAGGCTGCGTTGCCGTGGCGATGATGCGCGCCTTGATCTCCTCGGACAGGCGCGGTTTGCGCCCACTGCGACGCAATTCCTGCAGACCTGCCAAGCCTTTCGCTGCAAAGCGCTTTTCCCATTGGCTCACAATACGGCGCCGCACACCCACGCGTTGCGCAGTCGCCTCCTGACTCAATCCGTCAGCACGATTCAGGATGATCCACGCTCGCCGCACATCTCGTTGAGGCGTCGAGGGTGCGTTAATCACCTGACGCAAGGCGTGTTTTTGCTCTGCGCTCACCGCTAATGCATGGATTGGTCGTGCCATCACCCGAATCAATTGAATTCCTGTATTATGTCCACACAATTCGCGAACACTACACTAGCGGTTCGGGCGTTTCGCCCGCACTGTGCCCCTCCAGAGCCCGGATACCGAGCAAGCACACAGCAACCACGGCACCAGGTGCCGCTGACCGACCAAAATCGCCACGGAATCTCCCACCGCTCCAACCTGCCCGGCATACAGCAGGTCCCGGAGGCCGGGATAGTCGTGGAAGAAGCCGAAATATACCGCCATGGCCGTAGCCCCCAGGGCCGCAATCAGCCCGATAGCAGTCCCCGCCGAGGCAGCCAACCACGGTCGCTGCAAGCAGCGAAGCGGCAGCAAAACCAGTGCGGCAAGGCAGGCCGAGATGAATGTGCCCGTCCAGTGCCCGCAACTACCGGTGATCCCATGGCCCCAGTAAAGTTCCAGCATCACGAGAAAACACCAGAGTGTCCAGTACGCTCGCGATCCAGGCGCGGCGATGCGCCGTTGGAGCCACCAAATCAAGGCAATGCCCAAGGCCACCACTGCATAGAAACTGACCGCCACCACTGCCACCAGCCACAGCCCCGCCACGCCCCAGACCCCATAGCCGGCCCAACGCAACCTGCGCGACCGCACCCGCTGCAGCCCACACCAACCGCCCACGAGGCCAAGCATCGCAAACGTAAGGCCAAATACATAGCTCAGTGGTCCGACCACGCGCACCTCCCGGTAGGGATTGCTCCTGTACGAATCGAACCACTCGACGCCTTCCCATACGAACCCAGGGCGCAACTGGACCGAGCGGCGGGAGGCTTCCTCCAAACCATATAACACCAGGCACTCTCCGTCGGCCCGCAAGGGCAGCGGTTGTCGTAGTGCTTCAACGCGCCCCCCTTCACCCGAGGCGAGCACATCCAACGCCGCCGAATAGGGCGGCGGCTTGCCGGCGAACTCCGCACCGATCCAGGCTGGAATTATGCAAACAGTTTCACTAGGCAATACAGGAGGCACCCACGCCCACCGCACAGACAATTGCGCCGATCGGACGGCCGCGCTCAACGCCAACTCGGGCAGAAACAGCTCTGGATGCCGGTCACGATACCAGTATTCATGCTCCACCACATAATTGAACTGCACGCGCACCACCGAGCGCAGCTTGGGCTGCTTAATGAGCACACTCTCGATGAGGAAATCCGCCTCGACTCCGCCAGCGGCGCTCGCTCGCCATTCGAAGCGACGGCCATCCGCCTGCAACACCTTCCCCTCGTCGGAATAGAGCTGATAGGAAAGCTTCGCCCGAGGATCGAGCTCCTGCCTCGTGCGATATACTCCCTGCAGCCGCAACATCTGTACGCCGGAATCAAAGCTGAACCGCCCCTCAATATATACCCCATCGGCCTCTGCGCGGAAAGCCTGATCCGGGTGCTCGCTGCTAAAGGCATCCAGGGAGAGCTTCCACTGGGCCGGAAGAGCATCCACGGCGATCGGCGGATGGGCCGCAACGAGCCGGCCGAGCCCCGCCGCCACGAGCCACAGGGAAATGAACAAATGTTTCATGGCTCCATCAGTCTCTCCGGGTGGCGCAGAGCCAGCAGCGTGAGTATTTCCTGATTCACGGGCATGGGCGAGGCGACCAGTCCCGCAGGAGTGGATTCTAGCGCCCCGTAATAGGCCGCCACCGTACGGCCGGGCCGATCAAGGCTATTACCAGTGAACGTCAGCGGCACCGGCAAGCCCAACGCCTCCAACACGATCACGGGCACATCCTGCAATCCCACCACCGCATCGACCCGCCGCGGAGCCTCCGGAAGTCCGCATACGAACAGCGGCACGGTGTCCGCCATCGCCCGCTCCGGCACCGTCTGCAACTCCCGCTCCAACTGCGGGGTGATCGAACTGTCGTGGTCGCCGTACACGGCAATAATGCAATTTTGCAGTACCCCCGCAGCGGCCAGCTCGCCAAAGAAACCGGCGATGCTCTCGTCCACATAGCGCACCGACTCCACATAGTCCGCCACGATGCCCTCCTGCGGCAGCCCTCGGTGTTGGCGGACATGTTGGTACGGGTGGTGGTTGGTCAGCAATATCACATGGGCAAAGGTCGGCCCCTTCGCCTCGATGATGCGCTGTGCCGCCTGATGCAATATCGACCGATCCGAAATGCCCCAGCCGATCCGCTCGCTCGCATCGAGATCGTCGCCGAATAGGGTCTCATCGAAGCCCAGCGCCACATGAGCTGAATTTCTTCGCCAAAACTCCCCATCGGAGCCGTGCATCGACCAAGTATGATAGCCGGCCGCATTGAGGGCCTTGGGCAACGAAGGCACCCGATCGAGCGGTTGGCTCATATAGACCGGCGCACTGCGTAGCGGCACCAACGAAGTCAGGGTCAAGATCCCCGCATCGGTCGTACGCCCGCAGGAGGTATTGTCGATAGCGTTGGCAAAATACACCTCCTTGCGCGCGAGAGATTCCAGAAACGGCATCAACGGCTGGCCTTGGTAACGCGCGCCGAGCACCAACCCGTCCACCGACTCCATTTGGACGTAGATGACATTCTTGCGTGGCCGGAGCACCGCAGGCACAGGTCGGCGCCGCTCCGCCAGGCCAAGCAGATAGGCCCGATACGCCATCGAATCGGCCGGTATCCTGAACTCCGTACAGCGAGCCTCGCCAGTCTCCCACAGGTCCAGAAGCGCATACCCCACGCCCCCCAGTTCATACACCGCCGGCCAATTCACGCAACGCGGTCGCAACTCCCGCCAAGGCACCTGCCGCAGCAGTCGACCGGCCACTACCAGACACAACCCGATCCAGCCAAGAAACACCCACCGCCGCCAGCCTCGCCGCCGAGGGAGCCGCCTCAGCCCGCTACTGCGGACGGGGTAGGAATGATGAGCGGGAAGCGGCATCGAGCGGACTCTTACACAGCCAATTAGACCGCGTCGAGGCTCAGTTTGGTAGAAACCCCGAAAACGCAGCGGGGTAGCGAACTGCGCGAAGCGCGAAGCTGCGAATAGCGGAGCGAGTGAAGTGGCGAGCGGTTGCCCCCAAGTACCCCGCTTCCCCTACCTCCACCTGATCTCCGGTGGCCCGACGGTCCGGTCCGCGGACCCGCTCGATCCGCCCCCCGCCCACGCCCCCGCTGACGGTTCCGTCACCTGGGTCGTGTTTTCGACCTGTCCCTATCGTCCCCCTTGTGCCAGTGAACCTGAAAAATTGGCACTCCGCCGCTTCGTTCTGCCTTTTGCTGGCCACGCCTCCGGGTCGTGTTTTCGACCTGTCCCTATCTCCTATCTCCGCCCGCGCACCTCCCGCTAGGGTTTCGACTGTCCCGATCCCCCACCCGGTGGCCCGACTGTCCGGTCCGCGGACCCGCTGACGGTTCCGTCACTTGAGTTATGTTTTCGACCTGTCCCTATCGTCCCCCTTGTGCCAGTGAACCTGTAAAATTGGCACTCAGCCGCTTCGTTCTGCCTTTTGCCGGGCAAACCTCTTGGTCGTGTTTTCGACCTGTCCCTATCCCCCCCCTATCACCCCCTTGGGCCGTGTTTTCGACCTGTCCCTATCACCCCCTCGACCGTCCCTATTCCCCCACCGCGCAATCAAACCGGAGCAAAAACAGGGGCCCGACCTACTGTAGAACTGCATGGTTACGCCTCAGTCGGCCGCATTTGGATCCGCCGCCGCCTGCGCATTTTCCCTCAACCCTCTTCGTTCCGTATTCTGGCTTCCCTGCGCCATCCTCCTTGCTTCGGGTGCCCGGACCGGTTTCTCATCTCCACCCCATGGAAATCATCGACGGCAACAAGATCGCCGCCCAAATCGTCGCCGAACTCAAGGCCTCGGTGGCCGCCATCACCGACCGCAAGCCCTGCCTGGCACTCGTCCGCCTAGGCGACGATCCCGCCTCGGTCTCCTACGTTAAAAAGAAGGATCTCACCGCCGCCGAGATAGGGATCACCAGCCGCGTGATACTCCCGCCCGTCACCACCAGCCAGGCCGATCTGCTCGCGATGATCGACCAACTCAACGCCGACCTCTCCGTCGACGGCATCCTTGTACAGTCACCGCTGCCCAAGCACATCGACGAGCTCACCGTCTTCCGCCGCGTGTCCCCGCAGAAGGATGTGGACGGCTTCCACACCCTCAACCTCGGCAAGGTCGCCCAGGAGGACGATACCGGCTTCGTGGCCTGCACGCCCGCCGGCATCATGGAACTGCTCGTACGCTCCGGGGTGAAGCTCAACGGCAAGCATGTCGTCGTGCTGGGCCGCAGCCTCATCGTGGGCAAGCCCATCGCCCTGCTCGCCCTCCAGAAGAAGGCCTGGGCCAACGCCACCGTCACCGTCTGCCATTCGCAGACCGCCAACCTGCCCGCCATCACCCGCCAGGCCGATGTGCTCATCGCGGCCATCGGCCGGCCCGAGTTTGTCACTGCCGACATGGTCAAGCCCGGCGCCGTGGTCATCGACGTGGGCATCAACCGGGTGCCCGACGCCACCAAGAAGACCGGATACCGACTCACCGGCGACGTGCATTTCGCCAGCGTCTCCCCGCTCTGCTCGAAAATCACCCCCGTGCCCGGCGGCGTGGGCCCGATGACGGTGGCCATGCTCATGAAGAACACCTTCAAGGCGTGGCGCCTGGCCAACGCCTGACCGGCCCGGCGGGGCCAGTGGACCGGTACATAGGTTGCAGTTGGCCGTATCCGGTGGCCTTTGGTGGTCGGTTGGCTGTAATTGAGAACCCCGACCACCGCTTACCCCACACGTCCGGCAGAGCCGCTGGCCAACCGGCGCGATGCCCTCCTTTGCTCCGCTGATTCTCGCTTACGGTGCCCGCCTTCTTGTCCCCGCAGTACGGCCTGCTTGGTCCGCCGCCGCCGCAATCACAGGAACACGGCCAAGGCAAACAGAAGAAGGCAACCGTTCACCCATCGCCACAACAGTTCACGATTCCCTGACAACTGGCCACGGTTCACCGCTTGCCGCCGCCCCGCTTATCCCCTTCACTCCGCACCTCGTACCCGAACCCGAATGTCGAAGCCCAAGATCCTCGTCGTCGACGACCAACCCGTCAACGTGCAGCTACTCCGGCGCAAGCTGGAACGTGAAGGCATGGAGGTCCTCTCCACCAGTCGAGGCACCGAAGCACTCCAGATCTCACTGGAGCTCATGCCCGACCTCATCCTGCTCGATGTGTCGATGCCCGACATGAACGGCTTCGAGGTCTGCCACCGCCTCAAACAGTCGGTCGTCACCCGTTCGATACCCGTGATCTTCATCACCGCGCGCACCTCCCAGGAGAGCAAGCTTGAGGGCCTCAACGTAGGCGCCGTCGACTACATCACCAAGCCCATCGACCTCGACGAGACCGTCGCCCGAGTGCAGACCCAGTTGCGTTTCGTCACGATGAACCGCGAACTGCTCGTGCTCCAGCGCCGCCTTTCCGAGGCCCGCCGCGCCGCCAGCGTGGGCGCCATCACCCAGGGCATCTCGCACAATCTCAACAACCTGCTGGGCGTTGTCATCGGCTACCTCGACCTGATCAAAACCTATTACGACCGCCCTGAGTTGGTGAAAAAGAACGCCGAGGCCGTCGACCAGGCGATCAACCGTATCGTCGGTATCCTGCGCCAACTCAGCACAGTCGCCATCAAGTCGCGCTTCTCGCTCTCGCCCACCCCACTTCAGAAGCTGCTGGATGACGTCGTTAAACGTTACCAGACCGAGTTCAAGATCACCGAGCCCATCACCATCGACAACCCGCTGGGTGACCTTGAATTCAACACCAGCGCCGAGGTCATGGAGGAGGCCCTCTCCAAGCTTCTGGTCAACGCGTGGGAAGCCTACGGCGACGACCATAAGGGCCCCCGCCCCATCGTCATCCAGACCGAACTCAATCCCGACCATCCCGAGGGAGAGATGATCGAGATCCATGTTCTGGACAAGGGCCATGGCATCGACCCCAAGATCCGCGACCACATGTTCGAGCCCTTCACCAGCACCAAGCACACGGTGGGGGTGGGCATGGGGCTCACCGTCGCCCGCCATTCACTACGCAGCGTGGGCGGCAACGTCGAGGTGCTCGACCGCCCCGACGGCGGCGTCTGCGCGACGATCCTGCACCCCCGCAAAGCCGAGCAACCCACGTAGTCCGCGCCTCCGTGGGGCCGGCTTAGCCGCGGGCATGCAATCGCCCGCTTTGCGCGCGGGGCAATGCCAGAGCTCCAGTGTCTGCCGCCGACAACGGCACCGCACGTCGACTCCGCCGTAGGCGCAGTGCTTGCCACGCGAACCGTGCGGTGCCGCCGCCGCCCCAATCCATCGCGAGCAAGCTCGCTTCTACAACGGGCTGGTTGCAGCTCTGTCTTCATAGTCTGGGGATTGTGTTTGCCACGAGAGCGGCGCCCGTGCCGCGCCAAGGCAGAAGGAAGGGTGCGAAATGCGCGCCAGCCCGCCGGCCCTCGCCCACAGTTCACGGTTCACTGGCAAGTGCTCACCGTCTTTTCCGGCTTCCGCCCTCCCCGTTCCCCCTTCAGCCTTCCTCCTTCCTGCGGCATTCCGCATTTCTCCCTCCTTCCTCCGGCATTCCGCAATCCGAACTCCGCCTTCCGCAATCCGAACTCTGCAATCCGCATTCCCCTCATGCCCCGTATCTCCTTTCTCGGTTCCGGCAACATGGCCTCAGCCATCGTCGACGGCGTCCTAGCCCGCAAGGTCGCGCAGGTTGCCGACCTCGCCTGCCTCGGTGGCAATGATCCCACCGGGGAGCGCCTCTCCTCCCGCACCGGTATTCGTCTCGCCAACGACGTGGTCGACCTCTGCGCCGGCACCGACGCAGTCGTTGTAGCCTTCAAGCCGCAAAATCTCGCCGAGGCCGACCCTCGCCTAGCCGAGTCCACGCGCGGCAAGCTCGTCATCTCCATCCTCGCCGGCAAAAAGCTCTCCTCCCTCGCCCAGGCCTTCCCTCACGCGCGTGCCCTCGTCCGGGCGATGCCCAACACCCCCGGAGCCATCGGGGCCGGCATCACGGGTTGGTGCAGCCTCTCCCCTCTTTCCGAATCCGATCGCGCCACCGTCCTCTCCGTGCTTGGTGCCCTCGGCATCGTTCACGAATTCCCTGAGGATATGCTCAACTCGGTCACCGCCCTGGGCGGCAGCGGCCCGGGCTTTGTCTTCGAGTTCGCCGCCGCGCTGCGCGAGGCTGGTGTCGCCGTTGGATTCACACACGAGCTCGCAGCCTCCTTCGCCACGGAAGTGCTTCTGGGCTCGGCCAAACTCCTCAAGCAATCCGGCGAGGACGCCGATTTGCTGCGCGACCGGGTGACCTCGCCCAAGGGAACCACCCATGCCGGCCTGCAGGTGCTGGAGTCGGGCAAGTTGCGCGACCTCATTCGCGCTACCGTTCTGGCTGCCCGCGACCGCAGCGCCGAGCTCTCGAAGGATAGCTAATCCGGGTCCGTACAATTCAGGGGCGGACCTTGGTGCCGCCCCCCCCTATTGGGCCCGATATTGCGAACCCTCTCACCGCGAAGCTAAGCTGTCCCAACTTCAAGGAAACAGCCGCTGTTTCCACCGGTCGGGTCGGGCCGTGCACCAAGGGCCCCAAGTCAAAAGGGACAGGTCGAAAGCATTAGCCCCAAGGCTACTTGTGCCTAAATTGGAGGCGTTATGAGGCTGGGGCGTATCAAGGTTTCTTCGGCGGAAGGGCCGGCAGCCTACCACTGCATGACGCGAGTGGTTGCGGGGGAGCGCCTCATCGACGATCCCGCAAAGGAAATCCTGCGACGCCAACTTTGGCTGGTGGCGGAGTTTTGCGGAGTCGAAATCCTCACCTACGCCATCCTCAGCAACCACTTCCACATCCTGGTGCGGGTACAGCAGAAGACCACGCCTTCGGATACGGAGTTGCTGCGCCGCTACCGCCTACTTCACCCCAAACCCACCAAGTACCAGCAGGCGCGTATCGAGGTGATCGAAGCGCAGTTGGTTGCCGGCGGCCCCGATGGCGAGACATGGAGGCGGCGCCAACTCGCGCTCATGGGCGATGTCTCCAATTTCATGAAACTGCTCAAGCAACGTTTCGCCATCTGGTTCAACAAGGCCCACAGCCGCTACGGCACGCTCTTTGCCGAGCGCTTCAAATCCGTACTGGTGGAATGCTCCTCCAACGCCTTGCGCACCATGGCCTTCTACATCGAACTAAACCCCGTGCGCGCCGGCCTGGTATCCGATCCCAAGGACTACCGATTCTGCGGCTACGGCGAGGCGGTCGCCGGAAATTCCGTTGCCCGAGCAGGGCTATGCCAGGTACACGCTATGAAGTGGGAAGATGCCCACGCCGCGCATCGCACCGGCCTGTTTGGCACCGGTTCTGCGCCGCGCCTTGCCGGCGCCACCATCGCCCCGGCAGCCTTCCAAAAAGTGCTGAGACAAAAGGGCCAACTCCCCCTCTCCACGGTGCTGCGTTGCCGGGTACGCTACTTCACTGATTCGGCCGTGCTGGGCTCGCAGGCATTCGTCGCCCTGCATCTGGCCGCGTATCGACGCCGCTACGGTGCCCGCCAACGCAGCGCCCCGCGCCCCCTGCTGCCTATCACCGATTGGGGCGACCTCACCGTCTTGCGCTCCCTGCGCCAGAGCCCCTTTGGGTAGTTGGCCGAGCAGCTCGAACAAAGTTGGATTTGTGAATTCTCTACAGAGCCTCGATCCGGCTCCGTGCGCTTCACAAATGCGCGCCCTGGTACTGATCGGATTCCGATTCGCGATGTCTTCTCGTGAATCATTGCAGCCATCCCTGAGCAGCGTTTGGGCGCATAGATGGGCCGGCGTAACGAGATCCATCTATTGCAACTGCACGAACGCCCCGCCCCGCCCCGCCCGGCAGCGGAACGCCACCGGCGTCACGGAAACAAGATACGTACTGGCGCATGGCGCTCTGGACGGGGGGATCGGCCCTGGTCGCCGCACCGTTGAGGGGTTTTGCCTCGGGGCGCCAGAGCAATATGCCCGGGACGCCCTTTGCCAAGCCTAGGCCTGGCCAAAAGGGACAGGTCAAAAACGCGAGCACCCTCCCCCTATCAACCGGGACGCCATCCGTAAGTGCGAAAGTGGAGCGGTGCCCAAGCGAAGTGCCTACACTACGACAACGCCTTCTCTGGGTTCCCGTCGGTCCGCCCAAGTACTGAGCTGATCCCCTCCGCGGCCACCGCATCAGGCTTTCGATTTCGGCCAAGATCACTGCGGGCATCAACGGCTTCTGCACGAAACCCATGGACCAGGCCAAAAGGGACAGGTTAAAAGTGCTAGCGCTCTATAAGCGGGACCCATCTGTACGTGCGAAAGTGGAGCGGCTCCCTCGCGAAGTGCTTACACTACGACAACGGCTCCGCGGCGCCCCCGGTTTGTGCACCCAAGTACTGAGGCTCCCCCGCCGCGGCTACCGCATCAGGCTCTCGATTTCGGCCAGGATGACCGCGGGCATCAACGGCTTCTGCACGAAACCCACAGGGCCGGCCGCGGCGGTGCGATCGCGGCGGATGCGACTCCCGCTCGGCTCCGCGGAGATCACCAGCACCGGAATCTGCGCAAGAGTGTTGGAGACGCGAATACTCTTGATGAGCTCTTCACCGCCCATTTCCGGCATGACGATGTCGACAACCAGCAAATCGAAGGGCTGCTTTTTCAGCAGTTCGAGCGCCTCGCGGCCGTTCGCAGCCACACTGCATTTGAATCCCGCCTTCTCCACCAAGTGCGCGTGGTAGAAGCGCACGCTAGGGAAATCGTCGACGATAAGGGCGGTACGTTTTCGGGGCGGTACGTCGGTCTGTGAGGCTGGCGTCACAATTGTTTTTCAGGCTAGGACCCGAGCAAGCGTGCTGCGTGTTCGGGGCCGCGGTGCGGTTGATTTGGTTCGTGGACCCGGGCGGTGCTTTTCGGTATCTCATTATCGGCCCAACGGGAGGGAAGTTGAGAAGCAAGCGAAGCTAGTTCCGAAGGACTTAGCTAAACTCTCCCCTTGGTTGTTCGATAGAACAGTGTGCCTTCCGTTATCTTCGGTTTCGCAGGTTACGTGGCCGGCCCACGATTCCCCAACTTCGCCGTGAACTGCATTTCCCCGAGGACCCCGGATCCCCTCAGCATGCTTGGCGGCCGAGTGTCCGACAGTGTCCGTCGAGGGGGCCGGCATTTCCAACAGGTCCGACATGTGGGACGGTGCCGACCCGAGAAACCGGACCTCGGGGCCTACAGCCTGCCCCTGCTCCGAGCACACGAAATTCGCCACGGTGAAAATCGAAAATGCCAGCGCCCATGAACATGAGGCCCACCTGAGATGATGAAATCAATTTGCTGGAACCGGGCCGTTGTGGTGGCGGTGCTGCTGCCGATTTTCGCCTTCGGGGCACTTCTGACCTGGTGGTCGGTGGCCCGTGCCGACCGGGAGATGCGCGAGGACTTGGTGCAGCAGGCCCAACTGGTGGCCCAGGCGGTGGGGGTGGCTCAGGTACGCTCCCTCGCGGGCGATGCGACCGACCTGGGGCGGCCAGTGTATCAGCGGCTCAAGGGGCAACTTGACACCCTTCGCTCTGCCATGCCGCAGTGCAGGTTCATTAGTCTGATGGGCCGCAGAGCCGCCCCGGCTCCCGCTCCCGGCGCACCGGTTCGACCCGCCCGTGGGGATGGCGGCGAGCTGTTCTTCTTCATGGACAGCGAGGCGGCGGGAATACCGGACGTTTCGCCCCCCGGGCAGGTCTACGAGGAGGCACCGGCGCAGTATTGGCGCGTATTCGCAAACCATACTTCTGCGACTCAAGGGCCGCATTCCGACCGCTGGGGCACCTGGGTGTCGGCATTGGTGCCCATCCATGATCCTCTGAAGTCGCGCGTTGGGCTCGCCACCAAGAACGACGCACAGGAGTTGGTACACACCGCCCTGGCATTCCTCCAAACCCATGGACGCGAGCGGTTTTTGCAGGAGGTCAACAAGCCGCATGGGCAATTCTGCAAGGGCGAACTCTACGCTTTCGTCTACGACCGGGAGATGACCATGCTCGCCCATCCGGTGAAACCGGCATTGGTGGGGCAGAACCAGATCGACACAAAGGACTGGCCCGGGGGCAAATTCTTCCGCCGGGAGATCCAGGAGGTTGCCCGCTCCAAAGGCAGTGGGTGGGTAGATTACGAGTACGAGAATCCCGCCAACGAGTCGATCGAACCCAAAACCACCTATGTAGAACGCGCCGACGATCTCATCATCTGCGCGGGAGTCTACAAAGGCACCGGGGCCATCGTGGCCGCCCTGGGCCTCGACGTCGAGGCCGGCGCGTGGCGCTGGCGCTTGGCCAGGGCCGCCCTCCCTCCCGCGCTGCTCACGTTGGTGCTTGCGGGCTTGCTGGTGCTGGCCGACGGGGCGCTGTCCCGGCGCCATTGGATAGCCCCTGTGCGACCGGGTTGGTCGCTCCACCTCGAACCAGCCGTGGCCGTGGCTGCCGGGCTTACACTTACGTTGTTCCTTGCCTGGCTCATTCACCAGCAAGAGAGCCGCGACCGCACCAGTGCCTTTGCTCAACTGGCCTCAAGCCGCACCGTTGTGGTCGCCGACAAGTTGGGCGACCTTCACGACATCGAGTTGGAGAGCTTGGCTCGCTATTATGCGGGCAGCGACGCGGTCACCGCCGATGCGTTCCGGCAGTTTACCGCCTGCCTGACGAGCAACCCCACCGTGCAGGCCTGGGAGTGGATTCCCGTGGTGCCTGCAGCCGACAGAGCCCGCTTCGAGGCGGAGGCCCGCGCGGAGGGAACGGCTGGATTCGAGGTCTGGCAGAAGGATGCGCAGGGGCAGCGTGCGCCCGCCACCGGCCGGGAATGCTATTATCCAGTTTCTCGGGTAGCCCCGCTCGCCGGCAACGAGCGCTCTCTGGGCTACGACCTGGGCTCTGAACCGCTGCGGCGGGCCGCCCTCCACGAGGCGGGCAACTCCGGGCTGATCACCGCCACCGAGCCCATCAATCTGGTACAGGAGAACGACCGACAAAAGAGCATGCTGGTGTGCCGGCCGGTCTTCGAGGCCGGGGCACGGCAGCGTTTGCGAGGCTTCGCGCTGGCAGTATTGCGGCTGGGCTCGCTGTTCCGCAACGAGGCGGCAGATCCTTCAATGCTGCTGTCGCTCTCCTTGCTGCGCAGGGGCGTGGAGCCGGAGCCGTTGGCCAGCGCGTGGAACGCCGACAGTGCCCCGGACTCGCCCCTATCGATGGTCCGCCCCGTATTTGCTTTCGGGAAGGTATTCGCGCTCATGGCGCGCCCAGGGGCGGAGTTTCTGAGGGCGCACCCTTGCAAGGCCGGATGGGTCACCATCCTGATCGGAACGCTGCTTACCGCTGTGCTTGGTCTCGTAATTCACGAGGTGCGGCACCGGCGCGAGCAATTGGCGCGCAAGGTGGGCGAGCGCACCGCGGAGTTGCTCTGCAGCGAGGCGCGACTCCGAGAGAACCAACTGCGGCTCGACCTCGCCATCCAGGGCACCGGGCTGGGCCTCTGGGACTGGAACGTGCAGACCGGAGCCACTGTGTTCAATGACCGCTGGGCGGAGTTGGCCGGCTACACTTTGGCGGAGTTGGCACCGGTAAGCATCCAGACCTGGCTCGGGCTCTGCAATCCCGAAGATCTGAAGCGTTCGGGCGAGCTGTTGCTTCAGCATTACGCACGGGAGACTGAGGTCTACGACGTGGAGTGCCGGATGCGCCATAAGGCCGGCCATTGGATATGGGTCCACGACCGCGGCCGCGTGGCCGAGTGGTCGCCGGAGGGCCGGCCGTTGCGCATGGTGGGAATCCATACCGACATCACAGAACGCAAACAGGCGGAGGTGGAGATTCGTGAGCGCGAGGAGCGCTTCCGTTCGGTGCTCTCCGCCGTGGGCGAGGGCATCGTTGTCCAGTCAGCCGAGGGGCAGATCATCGATTGCAACGGGAGAGCCGCAGAGATCCTCGGTCTCCCCCGTGAGCAGGTTCTGGGGCGGATGACGTTGGATCCGCGTTGGGCGGCCACCCGCGAGGACGGCAGTGCTTTCCCTGGCGAGGAGCATCCGGCGGCGGTCACGCTGCGCACCGGAGTGGCCGCACAAAACGTCATCATGGGCGTGGTGCTGCCCTATGGCGGGCGGCGCTGGATCAACATCAACGCCGAGCCCATGTCCCGCCCCGGCGAGGCCAAGCCGTACGCAGTGGTCACCTCTTTCTCCGACATCACGGCCCGGCTTGAGGAGCAGCGGCACACCGCCGCCGCAGTAAAGCGGATGTGGCGACAGGCCGAGATCATCAATGCTCTGGCCACCGAGCCCGGGGTGGTTGATGGGCTCATCAAACTGGTGGCCCACGATTTGACCGAGCGCATTACCGACAGGTTCGGCATCGCGCGGGTGAGCGTTTGGCTCTTCAACGAGCAGGCCACCCACTTGGTGTGTCTCGACCTCTTTGAATCCGCCACACGAAGCCACTCGGCGGGGGCGGTGCTCGGTGAAGGCAATTTTCGCCGCGAGTTCGAGGTGTTGCACACTTCCAAGTACGTCGATGCCAACGAGCCGCTCACCGATCCGCGCATGGCCGGCTATGTCGAAGGCTATCTGCGGCCGCTGCACATCACCTCAAGGCTCGACGGCGTGGTCCGCTCTGCCGGGCGAGTGGTGGGATGTCTGTGCTTTGAACATGTCGACCGGCCCCACCGCTGGGAGCCCGACGAGATCGCCTTCGTTTGCCAGTTGGCCGACCAGATCGGCATGACCGTGGCCAATCAGGACCGCCGCAAGGGCGAGGAGGCACTGGGCGTGGCGGTGGCCGAGCTGGAGAGCGTCAACCGCCGGCTGGAGGAGGCTGTTGTGCGCACCGAGGAGATGGCCGCCCAAGCCGGCAAGGCCAGCCGCGCCAAGAGCGAATTCCTGGCCAACATGAGCCACGAGATCCGCACGCCCATGAACGGCGTGATCGGCATGACCGGCCTGCTGCTCGACACCGAGTTGGACACCACGCAGCGCCGCTATGTCAATACAGTGCGCACCAGCGGTGAGACGCTGTTGGCGCTCATCAACGACATCCTCGACTTCTCCAAGATCGAGGCGGGCAAGCTGGAGTTGGAGCAACTCGACTTCAACCTGGCCGATCTGCTCGACGACTTCGTGGTTGTACCGGCGCTTCGAGCACAGGGCAAGGGCCTGGAGTTTGTCTGCGCGCTCGACCCTGGCGTGCCTGCGCTGATCCAGGGCGACCCGGGCCGCCTGCGCCAGGTGCTGGGCAACCTGGTGGAAAACGCGATCAAGTTCACCACCACCGGCGAGATCGTGGTGCGGGTGGCCGCCGCCGAGGCGGGGTCCGATTGGGCCGTGCTGCGCTTTTCCGTGCGAGACACCGGCATCGGAATACCAGCCGACAAGCAGGGACTGCTCTTCCGCAGCTTCAGCCAGGTGGATGCCACCACTACGCGCAAGTTCGGCGGCACCGGGCTGGGGCTGGCCATCTCCAGGCAACTCGTGGGCCTGATGGGCGGCGAGATCGGCCTGGAAAGTGAGCCCGCTATGGGGGCGGAATTTTGGTTTACGGCGCGCTTCGAACTCCCGCAGGGGCAGCCGGCCGCAGCGCTCGTTGCCCCCGAACCGCTGCGCGGGCGGCGCTGCCTGGTCGTGGACGACAACGCCTCCAGCCGGCAGGCTGTAGTGGCGAAGTTGCAGGCATGGGGAGCGCACTGTGGCAGTGTGGACGGCGCTTCGGGCGCACTTGTGGAGCTCTATCGGGCGCAGAGCGGGGGCACGCCCTGGGCTGTGGTTGTGATGGATTTACAGATGCCGCACATGGACGGAGTGGCGCTGGCCCGGGCGATCCGGGCCGATGTGCGTTTCCGGGCGCTGCACTTGCTGGGCATCTACGCCCCGGGGCAGCCATGCGATCGGGTGCAGGCGGAGGCGGTTGGTGTGGCTGTGTGCCTGCCCAAGCCGTTGCGTGGCTCCGAGTTTGCTGCCTCACTCAAGTCGGTGCTGGAGGGAGGGGCCCTACCCTCCCCCGAGGCTGCGGGTGGGGCCGTGCCGGAGCCGTTGGAAGCGCCCGCCCTGGTGCGCATCCTGATCGCCGAGGACAATCCCACCAACCTTCAGGTGGCTGTGGGTGTGCTGGCGCGGCTGGGGTATCCGAGGGTCGATGCCGTTGGCGACGGCGCCGAGGCGGTGCGCGCCGTCACGGAACTGCCGTACGACCTTGTGCTCATGGATGTGCAGATGCCCGAGATGGACGGGTTGGAGGCGACCCGCCGCATCCGGGAGTCGGAGGCGCGCACGGCCGGTCCCAGGCTGCCGATCATCGCCCTCACCGCCCATGTTATGCAGCAGGATCGGATGGATGCCCAAGCGGCCGGGATGGACGACTATCTCACCAAGCCGATTGACCCGCGCGCGCTGAAGGCGGTTTTGCGAAAATGGCTCACCCCGGCCACGCGCCGGAGTCCCGAGCCGAAGGTGGCGGAGGTGCAGGCGGCGTACTCGGCGGAGGTCCCGGTCGCCGCGCTGGCCACACAGGATTTGACTCTGGAAACCGAGCGGATGCCGACGCCGATGGGGGCCCTCGAGCCGGAGGCCGCTCGGGCGCAGGGCGCGCTGGTGT
This sequence comes from uncultured Verrucomicrobiota bacterium, assembly GCA_903960515.1. GTDB lineage: Bacteria > Verrucomicrobiota > Verrucomicrobiia > Opitutales > Opitutaceae > CAJCBL01. The sequence goes on along the minus strand of CAJCBL010000323.1, from coordinate 498 downwards.
TTGACCGCGCCGGATTGGAGGATCGGGCCCTGGGCGATGCCGATTTCATGAAAGAAATCCTAGTACGGTTCCTGGCGGAACTCCCGCCGGTGTTCGACCAACTGGATGCGAGCTTGGCCAGCGGCGCTGCGGCGCAGGTGCGGCACCTCGCGCACGGGGTGAAGGGTGCCGCGGCCAACGCCGGCGCCCTGGTGCTGCGCCGCACCGCCGCCGGGGTGGAAGCGTCGGGAAAGAGCGGAGACATGGGGGCGATTGCGGCGCTGTTGCCCGAATTGAGGCAACAATTTCGCCGTTTCCACGAAACGGTGAGCGCCGCGCTGCCGGGGCTATGAAGGAGGGAGCCGTGCTTGCGCGCGATCCGCTGTGTTCGATGCAGGAGCGTGCTTGCACGCGATCCGCTGTGTTCGATGTAGGAGCGTGCTCGCATGCGATCCGATGTGTCCATTGTAGGAGCCGTGCTTGCACGCGATCCGAGGTATCCGTTGTAGGAGCGTGCTT
>CAJCBL010000322.1 GCA_903960515.1 uncultured Verrucomicrobiota bacterium | reverse complement strand
TATTCCCTGATGGTTTTGCTGGGGTTTTGCCGCGACCAACCCCAAACGTCGCCACTACATCGGCCCGGATTCAGGCGGCGGTTGACGGACCGATCCGGGGCGGGGGCTGCGCGGGCAACGTCAGGTTCAGGCGCGCCAGCAGGAGTGCCACGTCGCGGTCCGGTTCGGTGCGGCGCACCAAGCGTAGTTCGCGGCCGTCGGTGGTGGGCACGCTCACGTCCAAGAGTTGCAGCGTGGCCAGTTTCTCGAAGACCTCGCGCGGCATCAGGCCGCTGGCCAACGCTTTGAGGCGTTGCCGCAAAGTGATGCTCAGGCAATAGGCCAGGAAGGCGACGAAGAGGTGGGCTTCGATCCGCTCGGCTTTGTGATGGTAAATGGGTCGTAAGCCCAAGTCGCCCTTCAGAGTGCGGAAGGCTTCTTCCACAAAGACCAATTGCATGTAGCAGCGCCAGAGCAGTTCAGGGTTGTCGGCGCTCAGGTTGGTGCGTAAGAGATACCGGCCTTCGCGCCGGCGCACGGTGCGCAGTTTGGCGCGGTCCAGGGTGAAGGTGAGTTGGCCTTCCGCTGCCACGGTGGTTTGGAGCAACCCGGCAACGGCGGGGCCGGCGCGGTCACGCGCGCCGCCGAGTTTTTCCAGGCGCTGGTCGCGGGTGAGGTCTTGCTGCTGGATTTCCTTGAGGCGCTGCCACAGGGCCTGGAGTTTGCGGCGGCGCAGGCTGCGCTCTTTGCTTTTGCGCGCGCCGCTTTCGGCCAGCACATAGACTTCGCCCGCCTGCGGCAGGAGTTTGACGCGCAGGTGCTCACGCACTTGCTGCCACGGTTTGTCCGCCAGTTCCTTTTCGAGTTTGGTCAAGCGGCCTTTGGGTGTGCCGACGAGGTAGCTGACTTTGGCTTCGCTCTGCCGCAGTTCTGCCAGCACGGCTTCGGTGGGAATGCCGCGGTCCATCACCCAGATGCGCTCGGCCGTGCCGTAGCGTTTTTGGATCAGCGCGAGCATGTCCTTCAGCGTGGTTTTGTCGGCGGTGTTGCCGGGGAACATTTCGTAGGCCAGGGGCAGGCCTTCGGGCGTGACTACCAGCGCCACAATGACTTGCACGCAATCACCGCGCTTGTCGCGGCTGTAGCCGAAGCGGCGGGGATCGGATTCATCGGCGGGCACGTCGCACTCGAAGTAGGTGCTGGTCAGGTCGTAGAGCAACACGTCGAACTTCGCGCCGAAGAGATCGCTCCAGCGCTGGCGCAGATGGGCGAAGAGGGCGTCCTTGTGTTCCAACAAACCGTCGAGGCCACGATAAAGCGTGTCGTCCTGGGCGAGGCGTTCGTCGGCGCCCAGCAGGTCGGCGCAGGCCGTGGTGGCAAACCAGTGGCGATGCAGCCGCCATTCGCTGCCGGGGGAAAGCAGCCGGTAAAGCGTGAGCAGACGCAGGACTTTTTCCCAGTCCGTCCCTTCGCGGCTCACGCCCAGGCGGGTGGCGAAGAAGGAGTCGAGTTGGAGATCGCGCCAGAGTTGATCGCCCAGCCAGCACGCGCCCCAGGAGCGGGGGCGGGCGAGTTGGAGCTGGTTGAGTTGCACCTGCACCGCAGGCGTGTTCGTGGCTGGCGGCGTGCGATCGGCGGGAAAGAGGGCGCATTGGCGGG
>CAJCBL010000321.1 GCA_903960515.1 uncultured Verrucomicrobiota bacterium | reverse complement strand
GCTTGCACGCGATTCAGAGCGCAGATCGCGTGCAAGCACGTTCCTACAGCGGACACCGGAGTTGGGGCACTGCCCGTGCGCAAAGCGGTGCGCCTGTATGGTTACTGCCTGTTCCAGTTCGCTTTCAAGATGAGCCCCTATCGCGTGCAAGCACGCTCCTACACTGGACTCGGAATTAGTCTCTTCTTGAACGAGACTTTGAACTAGAGGACAAGTTGATCTACTCCGGCGCCAGCCCCTCGCGCACCGCGTAGCGGGTGATCTCGGCAACGGAATATAGCCCCAGTTTCTGCATGAGACGGCGCCGGTAGGTCTCTGCCGACTTGACGCCGATGCCTAGGGAAGCGGCGATTTCTTTGGTGCGTTCGCCTGCTGCGATCAAGCGCACCACCTCGCGTTCGCGGGGTGAAAGCGGCGGAGTGGCCACTGGCGCTTCGCGCAACCGGCGGTAACCGGCGAGCAGCGCAGCATTGGCTTCGGGCGACAAATAGCGTGTGCCGGCGTCGACAGACGTGATCGCCCGCTGGAGTTCCTCGGCTGCGTTGGTCTTGAGTACATAGCCCATGATGCCGGCGAGCAGTGCGTCGTCGACCCGCAGAGGGTCGGAATCGGTCGACAGTACGATGATCCGCGCATCGCGGCGTATTTCCAGAATGCGCCGTGATATATCGATGCCGTTAGCGTCCGGCAGGTGGATATCCATAAGGATGAAATCGAAGGCCTCTCGTTCGACATGCGCGAGCGCTTGCGCGCCTGTCTGGGCTTCGGCGGCCACGCTCAGGCCCATTTGGTGTTCGAGCAGGAGGCGCAGGCTTTGCTGGAACAGGCGGTGGTCGTCCACCAGGAGCACTCGTTTAGTCACGGCACACCTCGCTTGGTTTTGTCGCAGCGAGGGATGGCGCAACCCAGGTGCGGAAGTTGAGGAGCGGTGCGAACGAAATATTCACTCCGGCAGGGTAGGGGCGCTCATCTGCGAGCGCAACTGCGACAATAGTATGCATGGGTTGGCTGTTCGCTGTTTCGAGGAGTGATTTGGAACTGGTGGATAGTGGCGAGGGGCTCTCGCACTGGGTAGAGACGAGAGCCCCGGGCCACGAACCGTTGGTTGGCAGGCCCAGCCGTAATCATTCTGTCGTAGCTGGAGCGTGCTTGCACGCGATTCAGAGCGCAGATCGCGTGCAAGCACGCATCTGCGACGGACAAGCACTTGCCCGCGCTAGAGTGGGAAGCCTCCTCAATTCTTGGTTTCGGCTCAGGCGGCAGTCTCGGCGGTGCCGGCGAGCAGGGTGATCTCGTCGGTGGAGAACACCCGCTCGATATCCAGAATGATGGTGAAGCGGTCGTTGCGCCGGCCCATGCCGAGGATCAGATCGGTGCGCCAGCGGGTGCCAATCGATGGAGGTTCGTTGATCTCGTTGGGCTCCAGTTCGAGCACCTCGTGCACGGCGTCGGCCAGTCCGCCCACGACCACGCTCTCGCCGTCGATGAGCAGGTCCATGACGATGATACGGGTGGTAAGCGTATCGGCGGTCTGGGGCAGGCCGAACTTATGACGCAGGTCGACCACCGGGATGGCGTTGCCTCGGACATTGACGACACCGCGCAGGTAGCTGGGCGCGGTGGGCACTCGGGTGATATGGCTGAGGTCGAGGACCTCGCGCGCCTTGGCGACGTTGATGGCGAAGAGTTCGTCGCCCAGGCGGAAGGTGAGGTAGCGGGCCGTCGCGGTGATTTTGGAGGTGCTCATGGAGAATGGATGAAGCGTTTCGTTCTAGGAAAACCGGTCAAAGAAGGTCACAGAGAGCTCAGAGGGGGAGGAGATCACAGAGAAACGGATATGGTTTCCTTCGCTCTGTGCTCTCCTGCCCGCTCTCTGTGGCCTCTGTGTCAAGCATCGGGACGCGGGCTCAATACAGTTCGAAGCTGCTGTCGCTGGCCTCTCCGCCATCGAGATCGATGGATACGCCCGAGGCGGGCTTGGCGGAGGGCTTGCCCTTGGGCGCGGCCGGCCGGTTGATGTCGGCCAGAGCGGCCTTGGCGACATGGGCCGGAGCGGGCTTGCCGAGGTGGACGTTGGAATGGGCCACTTGCACTTGGGCCGGGGCTGAAGCGCTGCGCGCACCAGCCATACGGCGGGCGGCGGCGGCGCGGCCGTCGTCGTTGACCTTGAAGAACTCGATGGCGCTCTGGAGTTGTTCGGCCTGGCTGGCGAGCTCCTCGGAGGAGGAGGCCATCTCTTCGGAGGCGGAGGCGTTTTGCTGGATAACCTTATCCAGTTCCTGGATCGCCTTGTTGACCTGCCCGGCGCCGTTGGCCTGCTCCTCGCTGGCGGTGGTGATGTCCTTCACCAGGTCGGCGGTCTTGCGGATGTCGGGCACCAGTTTGTTGAGCATCTCACCGGCGGCCTCGGCGATCTCCACCGAGGAGGCGGAGAGCTTGCTGATCTCGCCGGCTGCGGTGGAGCTGCGCTCGGCCAGCTTGCGTACTTCGGAAGCCACCACCGCGAAGCCCTTGCCATGCTCGCCGGCGCGGGCGGCCTCGATGGCGGCGTTGAGCGCGAGCAGATCGGTCTGCCTGGCGATCTCCTCGATGATCGAGATCCTTTGGGCGATCTCTTTCATCGCCTTTACCGTCTGCGCCACGGACTGGCCGGCCTCGGCCGCATCGGAGGCTGCCTTGGTCGAGATCTTCTCGGTCTGGCGTGCGTTCTCGGTGTTCTGCTGGATGGAGGCGGTGGACTGCTCCATGGAGGCGGATACCTCCTCCACGGAGGCTGCCTGTTCGGAAGAACCGGTGGAAAGGGTCTGGGCGGTGCTGGTCATCTCCTCGCTGCCGGAGGAGACGTTCTCGGCGGCCGAGCGCACATTGGACACAACGTCGCGCAGGTTGGTGACCATCTTCTGGAGCGCGAGGCCGAGGGTGTCCTTGTCGGAGGAGAGCTTCACCTCGTGGCGCAGGTCGCCGTCGCCGATTTGCACAGCCAAGGCAGCCTTGGCGGCAAGCGCCTCGGCCATGCCGTTGGCGGCCACGGAGAGGGCGCCGATCTCGTCGGTGGATTCAACCACTACGCGGGCCGTGAGGTCGCCGATGGCGATCTGGCCCAGGCCGCCGACCAGTTTGGCTACCGGGCCAGTAATCATGCGGGTGATGATCATGCCCAGCGCTAGGGCGAGACCAAAGCAGATGATACAACCGACGATGAGCACATTGGATGAGGTTGCCAGCGAGCTGGCGGCGTGCTCTGCGGAGTCTTCGGTGGCCTTCATGTTGAACTGGGCGGTATCTTGGGCGGCCTTGAGAACTTCCTCGGCGGCGCTGCCGCGCTTCTTGCCCAGTTCCTCGCGGGCGAACCAGTTGGTAAGGAAGTCCTCCATGCCCTTGTGGTAGTCTTCGCCCGCTTCGCGGCATTCGGCGATCTCCTTGATGTCGGCCTCCAAGTGGGTGATGGGCTTGAGTTGGTCGAGCGTGGCATTGATCGCGGCGAACTTCTTCATCGTCTCCTTGAAGTGCTCTGGGTCGCGGGTGGCGATGGCCTTCCAGGCGCCGATACGCACACCATTGCCGAGGTCGATGACGTTGTTGCAGAGCACGGTCTTCTTGAGGCGCTCCCTGAGTTTCTCCTCGGTGAGTTTCTCGCCGAGGGCGGCGTCGATGTCCGTGTCGAGCTTCCTGGATTGCCCTTCAAGAAACTCGGCGCAGATCTTCATGTACTCGGCGGCCGCTGTATTCATGCTCTCCTTGTCCTTGTTCATCGCCTCGGTGACTTTCACCGTCTCATTGAGCAAGCGCTCGTATTCGAGGGCCTTCTCCTCGGCGATCTTGGCGTTGGCGGCCAGCACCTTCAATTCGAACTTCTCGGCATGGGCGGCGGCCGCCTTGATGTTGTTCTTCACTCGGACCAGCTCTTCGCGCCCTTTGTCGAGATACTGCGTCTCCTCGGTGAACGCATAACCGCGGATCTGGTACATCGTCTGGAGCGAGTCGCGCTCGACCTCGTTGGCCACCGCCACGGCGGGGATTTTCTCAAGGGCGAGGACGTTGGCCACGGTCTTGACCTTCAGCATGCTGAAGATGGCGAGTGCACCTAGGAGCCTGTCGGACTGAGAAATCAGCCCTGCCGTCGGTGCGACCCATATTTTCACGGTTATTGGCCTAAAACCGTTTTCCGAGGAACCGAAACCGATTGCGTCCTCGCATCG
>CAJCBL010000320.1 GCA_903960515.1 uncultured Verrucomicrobiota bacterium | reverse complement strand
CAAAAGCAAGCGGGTTATGCCCGATGCGCTTCGGATACTAGGGAGAGGCGGCGCTTGAGCTCGGGCCAATCGTCCTCGATGGCGTGCTCGTTGATCGCCTTACCCGGCACGTAGTCGACGATGTGCTCGGCCAGAACTTCCTCGGCCGAGAGAGTGGTGAACTCCCGAGGCACGCGCTTACCGTGGAGGCAGAGGGTGGCGGCGTCCTGCTTGGTGGCGACCCGATCGAACAGGAGTTCCTCAATGGTGCCCTTGTGCAGCACGACCCAGACCTTCACCGGCTTGCGTGAGGTGAGGCGCCACACCCTACCCTTCGCCTGGTGCATCGTGCCGTAGCTCCACTCCAGCGAACCGATGATGAGGTTGGGGCAGAGGTCGAAGCTGTGACCTTGGGCGCACTTGATACCCATGAGCATGATGCGGGCATCGCCACGCTTGAAGCGGTTGGCCTCGGCGGTGTGCATGTCGGCCGAGATACTCGAGTCGATGCGGGCGATCTCGATGCCAGCCTCGGAGAAGCGACGGGCCAACTCGTTGGACTGACCCACGCGCGCCGAGGCTATCACGACCTGCTCGCCCTTGGCCAAGCACTGGTGCGAGAGCTGGAGGATGGTGGCGGTCTTCGGGTTGAAGTTGCTGCGGACCTTGCCCCAGATGGCCTTCCCTTCGGCGTCGAACGTGCCGGTGTAGAAGCGGTTGTAATCCATCTCGGTCGGCGCAGCGCAGATGCCGCGCAACCGATTGCTCTGCACACGGGCGATGGTAAGCAGGCTCTTGTATTCGTTGAGGTAGTTTGCCCGGTTGACCCAGTGGGCATAGAGCTTCTCCTGCTGCTCGCCCATGTCCACGCGCACGTCGATGACTTCGCATGGCTGGAGCGCAGGGTTGCACCTCTCCTTGGAGATGTACGCCATCGAGGGCTTGAGCAACTTGAGCAAGCGGGCCGGCGAGGAGATGATGGGCGAGCGCTTCACGCCGACGTTGGCCCAGCCTTTCTTCCCGTCTGCCTTCGCAGCCTCTTGCGCTGTGATGTCCACCTCAATGGAGAGGAATGTGGACTCGAAGCGCGATACCTCGTCGACCGAATAGGGCCACGCCGCATTGCGCCGGCCGCCCAGATACCAGTTGGGCACGCACACCCAGCCCATGATGGTGAACAGATTGGTGACCACGTTGGGGATGGGCGTCGCCGTCATTATGTAGCGATACTTGGGCTGCACGCGCAGCAGATTCTTGGTGATCTGCGCGTCGCCGTGGCAGATAAGGTGACCTTCATCGAGGATGAGCATATCCCACGGTTCACCGAAGCGGCTGGCTACTACGGTGGCCAGGCTCGGGTAGGCGATGCAGCGAATGCCGGTGTCGTTGTGCGTGCCCACGCCCTTGCAATACCAGTCGTCGACGGGCCGATCCTTGTCGAAGATGAGGCCGGTGCGCTTGCAGAACTTTTCCTCGTGCTCGTCCTCCTTTGTCCATGCCGCGGGGATGGACTCGAGTGCGTTGTTGGAGAAGTAGGCTTGGGGATAGGTGATGTAGATGCCGGCCGGCAGCTTGCCGCCATTGGCCCGCAGGATAGCCTCAAGATCCTCGGGGTTGAAGAGTTGAAACACGGGCTCACTGGAGGCGAAGCGCTGGATCTCCTGCACCCATTGCGACGCCTTGTACTCCTCGCCCTCCTCCTCGCCCTCGCTGCTGCGCATCGTACCCTGCGGCGCGACGATCAGGGTACGGTGGGCGGACTTGAGCTGAATCATGGTGAGGGCCATTGGCGTTTTCCCACACCCAACATCGGCAGCGATGGTGCCGGAAGCCTTGCAACCCATGCGGGCAACGTAGTCGAGCTGGCCCTCGTAGTAGGCGAAGCCGTTGAGCTTGGCGTACAGATCCATGATCGCCAGGTTGCGCTCGTACAGCGCCTCGCACGCATCGGCCACGGTGGGTACGATGGGCTCGGCAAAGAACTCCCATAGGCGCGACTCATGCCACTCGTAATAATTGCCGGCGCCAGTCGCCTTGGGGTTGGGCCGATCCATGAAGCGGTGGCGTGCGCCCCTGTCGTCGACAATCTGGATGTAGTGATCCGAACCGGAGAGTTCGCAGGTGTGATCCACAAGCGAAGTCTTCTCTGTCTTCTCGTCGAAGTGGGGCTTCTTGCGGGTGAACCTATCGCGGAAAGTGTAGGCCCCGGTGGAGACAGGGTAGCACTTGCCGACAGTGAGGGATAGGCGTCCGGTGGGATCGAGCTTGGTGCAACGGCTCTCCTCTTCCTCGGCGAAGTAGGCGACCAGCTCGAAGTCGGTGACCGGCATGATGGGGCAGGACAGGCTGGTGACCTGGGCGAGCGCATTGAGGATGGCGTCGCGCGCCTCGGGCTCGATGGTGTAGATGCCACGCGAGAGCAGGAGGTTGAGCAACTTGCGGCTCTCGCGCTCAGTGGTGAGTGTGAGCGGGTGGCAGTTGTCGATTTTGGATAGGCGAAGAATATCATCGCGGGTGAACTTCACCTTCGCCCGAGTGGAGAGGTAGGTGCGCAGGATGCCGTCGCCAGCCAGGTAGATGTTGAACTTGGGCACGCGGCCGGTGTCGTCTCTCCACGCGGAGGCGATGTTATCCCACTCTTCGGTTGGCGATGAAGAGTAGGCAGGGCGCAGCGCGGTGAAGCGGTTACGCACCTTGAGGAAATCAATCGGCTCGGGCAGGCTGGCCCAAGTGTGCTCCCTGCGCAGGAACGGGCAGGCGCTGGTGCCGAAGTTGTAGAAGTGGACGACGCCAATCTCGACGTTGGTGTTGGGCCAGATGCCGGCGGGGAATTTCTGGTAGAGGTAGCACCACGGATCGAGGTGCAACTGCATGCGCTCGATGGTGGACCACGAAGAAATGAGGTAGCCATTGCCGTACTTGGCGAGGCGCTGCTTGATGAGATTCCACGTCCAGAGGGTGGAGTCGATGGTGGTGTCGTCGGCCTGCTTCCAACGGATGGCGAATGGCGGGTTGGCAACGATTGAGGGGAAGCGCAGCTCGGGGTAGAGCTCGTCCATGATGCCAGCCAGCTTCACGCAGTTGCCGGTGACGCGGGAGATGTGCTTGCCGTGGACTTGCTCGCTGGCGAATCGGTTGTCGATGTCCCAGCCGAAGCGGTCGACGTAGGCCAGGGAATTGAGGAGGTTGCCGCTGGCGCACTGCGGATCGAAGGCGAAGCTGGGCATCTCATGCACAAGCTGGGCGACCAGGCCGGCGGCCAGCCACGGGGGCGTTTCATACTGTTGTTGCCCGCCAGTGGTTGCGTGGGCTACGGAAACGGCGGCGTCGAGAATTTCCTGAAGGTTCTCGTTGGCGATTCCTGAGCGGGCTTGATCGACGGTGGAGGTATTCATTTGGAGTTGGGCAAAAGAAAACCCGCCGGCGGAATGCGCGGCGGGCGGTGGTGGGTAGTTTGACTGGGGTGGTCGCCTCCAAAAGAGTAACGGAGGCTCCCAAAGGTACCCTCATGGCGATTGGTAACCGCCAGTAGAGTGT
>CAJCBL010000319.1 GCA_903960515.1 uncultured Verrucomicrobiota bacterium | reverse complement strand
TTGTAGATGTCCGCGCCGAGACCGCGCGAACCGTGGTGGGTCACGAGCACGTTGAAGCGGCCTTCACGGCGCACGATCCAGTCGGACAGCTCGGTGAAGCCGGCGGCCTCCAGCGCGGCGCGCTGGGCCTCCGTGAACTGGATGCGGCCAACGTAGGCGAAGTGATTTCCGTCACCCTGCGTACCCATAAAGTCACGGGCGCGGCTGCGCAGGTCGCGCAGGAACGGATTGTCCCAGACGGGCTCATCAAGAACCGGCGACGCCCATTGATCACCTCGAGGGCGGCCGCCCGGGCCGAAGTGTGTCGTCTGCTGCAGGTGGTCCATCAGCTCCTGCACCGGATGGTTTTCCGGGAAGAAGGTGGCGAACATCGAGCAGCAGATGTCGGCCGAGTGCGCGCCCGGGATGATGGCGTTCTCGACTTCGATGGCGGCGCCAACCGGGATCGTGGCGCGGCCACCACCCGACGGGCAGGCATCCGGCATGATCGCCCCGCGACGGATCACCGGGACATGCAGCAGCTCACGCATCTTGGCGCGGGCGGCGGCGATGGTCTTGGTCTCCTCGGGAGTTTCGCATTCGACCGCCTCGGCCAGCGGTGCCGGCTCATGGCGTGGAAGGATCACCGATAGTTGCTTCGGGTATTCCGCCTCGAGTTGCGCGAGCACCTGGTCGCGCGGAAAAACGGAGGCCTCCAGCTCGCGGGCACGGCGCAACGTCCGTCCCAGGCGGCGGCCTTCATGCCAGCCGGCCGTGATCAGGTCACATGTTTTGATTTCCATGTTTATAGTGTGCAATTAAAGGGGCCTAATATGGACAGCCATCAATTCATCGTCCTCGGAAGCTTCCCGCAAAACGTGTTGTGCATAGGCTAGCGACGCCGGCCGACCTAATACCGCAGCCTCGCTTGCGATCCGTATCAACGCCCCTTCGAGTTGGCGGACATTTTTGGTGACCTGCATCGCCACGAATTCGAGCACCGGCGCGGGGATGACCGCCTTTAGCCCAACGGCCTTGGCGCGCACAATGGCCAGGCGGGTTTCGAAATCGGGCAGGCCGATTTCGACGTAGTTGAAATTCTGGAGGCATTTAGCGAAGACCGGAATGAGTGGTACAACACCGGCAACCGGCCCATTGCCCGTCAGGACGAGTTGGCTGCCGGTTGTGATGAAATCGGAGAGGAACCGAAGCACCGCCTCCTGAATGGCCTCGTCGTAGGAGATGCTCTGCACATCGTCTAGGAGGAGGACATCGACCTTGGCGTAACGCGCCAGGAGACCCGCAATCGTCCCATCCCCTCGAGCATGGACCAATTCAATGCCGAGTTTCTCGAAGCTGAGGTAGGCGACCGTCGCAACGCGAGTCCGTTCGAGGATCCTGTGTCCGATAGCGCGCATCAGGTGGGTCTTGCCACATCCTTCCGCTCCGAGAATGAACAGCGGGCGGATACTCGGCGGTGCGGTTTCAGCCAACGCCACGGCAGCGGCATGCGCCCGCTCATTGCATGGTCCCACAACAAAGGTCTCGAAAGCATAGCGGTGGTTCATGAGGCAGGCACTCTACCCGATTGAGCCCACAGCGATCAGGACAAAGTTTGGGCACAAATCGATGGCCTATAGAACGACCAACATTACAATACACAGACGTGGGTGAATCCTAAGCGTTCAACGCCGCCGTGAAGACAGGCCAGGGGCGGATCGGATATGCTGACGTCATGGACACATCCACCAACAGCAATCTGCTCGCCCATGGCCGCGCTCTGCGGCCGCCCCGGCTCAGCGCAGCACAACGCGCCCAGATCCCGGGCAACCATCGTACCAGCGAGCTGACTCAGGAGCGCTTCGCCGCCTCTCGTAACTTGAACGTGGCGACGCTTCTCGGTTGGCTCTATAACCCCGCAGGGGGCAGCGCCCCCCGTCGCCGGCGACTAGCTGGGGTTTCATCCCGGTGCGATTTCTCGATCCCCGTCCCGCTCCGACGCCTCCCAACGCCGGCAGATATCATGAGCAAACGGCGACGATTACGTTGCGTTGGCCGCAGGCTGCGAGCGTGGAACCAGTGGTCGCACAGGCAGGCGGGGCTCCCATTGCGGACGTTGCCGATCCCGGCGCGACGGCGCTGCTGACGTCGCTGCGGCCGCCCCGGCGGCGCGAGCCCCGAGATGTCCTCGAACTGTTGGCACGCCGCCCGGCTCGCCCAAGCCCCCAAGAACCGCCTAGGCCAAGCGATCAACTACCTGCTCAACGACCAAGAATCCATGCGCCGCTGCTGGAAAGCCCCCGGGTTGCATTACGTGAGGCGCGCCCCCCCGCCCTCGAACCCGTCCGAGCATAAACCCGAGTGCTCAGTAGTCGTCGCTCAGCGGCGGATCGTTGCGCCCATTGAAGAACTGCCACAGGCGCACCATCGCGAAGGTGTCGAGTCGGCAATAGGCGTGGAGCTGGCGATGAATTTCAGCTTTGCGATCAGCGGAAATATCGGGTGCCAGCGCCTCGACAAAGGCCTCCATGGCCATGGAACCATCTCGCACACCCACGAGGGATTCGTAGCTGAGTCCCGGTACCGCCGCCGGCAGCACAGCCTTGATGCTCCAACTGCCCTGTTGTGACGGATGGTAATAGCGATTGCGGGCAACCGGCAATAAATCGACTATTCGGGGAAGAATCGCCAGCAGAGGTTCCGCCAGAATGGCGAAACGCTCGGCTAGTTCCCGAATACGGGTGCTTTCAAAACCCGCATTATAGACAAATATCGGACCGCTGGTGCCGCAGGCTTCAATCAAGGACCTGGCAAAATACTCCGAGGGATCGTGCCCCGACAAATCCAGAAAGGCCGTGTGCACAAGTTTCCCCGTGGCGCAAAGCGTGTGCAGGCTAAACTGAAACGGAATTTGTTGATAGGGTCGCGTGCCTTTCCAGATCGGAATTGCGAACTGTATGGTCTCAAAATCGAGAAAGAGCGCGGGGAAACCGTGGCTCGCAAGATCTGCGGCAGCCCCAGGCGCATCGAAATAGACCGCATTGCTCAACGTGGCCCGCTTGACGGTCTGTTGTTTGGCGCTCAGCAAGTCGTCCGCAACGCCGCGCATATCATTGATCCCCTCCTTCGCCATCCTCGACCGCAAAGCTCCAGAATTGGGGAACCAATGGAGGGGGAACTCGGGTTGGGATTTCGCACTATTGCAATAGGTGCAATAGCCGCATTCAAAAGGCGTACCGCACTGGTCCCCTGTCGCAATGATGGGCTCGGAGGGCTGGGCCACCACTTCATGAGCCTTCGAAATCCAACCTTCGACTTCGGCGGCGCGAGCAAAGGCCTCGGCGGTGAGGTCCGTTTCCTTCAATAACCCGCGATAATCGGCGTGCCCCGGATAGACCCAAGAGTTGTCGATACAGGCCAACGATACCGACGACAATCGCACGCCGGCGCTCTTCGCAATATAAGCCTGAATGGCGCTATCATCGCGATGGTAATCCTTCACGGAAGTCGACGATTTTATCTCCACCATGCGCCACCCTCCCACGCTGTCGGGCAACATAACATCCGCGAAAGCGAGGGCACCAGCCGCACTGAAGCCCGCCTCGAAAATAGGTAGGCGCGACCTGGCCAGTAACTCCGCCGAACGTTCGAAGGCCACCTGATACCCCATGAGCGCCACATCGATTTCCGCGCCCTGCCCTGCCGGATCATAGAGGCGCTTGGCAATATCGCCCACCTGATAGCCCACCTGAAAGCTCGCACAGGTGCCGGGAGAGTCCTCCCTCAACTCCGGGCGATGCACCTCGAGCCAGAGCCGCTTGGGGCACTGGCGAAACGCGATCAGTTTAGATTTAGAAAGTGGTTTCATTGGTCGGAGCGGGTAGATTCGTTAACGTAGATTATCCTATCAACAACCTGAATATATTCCATCCCGAAATCCGCTGTCTTGGAAAGTGAGCCTCATCATAAACAAGGCAATGGGATGCGCGAAGTCTATAACCTCACTCGCTCGTTGGCCGTCGCGCATACCATTCGGAGATTCGAGGTTTTCCGCCGCCAATCATTCGTCCATTACCAACTTTGAATCCTTGCGGCGAAACCCATGCCTCGGCAATAGTACAATTGCATTTGTAGGCTTCCCCCCTCGCGATAGGTTATCGCAGAAGACAAAATCTGAGCGGACACTACCTTGTAGTTGCTGCGCTGTCTGAATTCCGAGCAAGGGGACCGCACTATTTGCGCCGTGGAACACGACAAACGGAATCCGTCCAACGCCCCCGTTGTCTCCGGTCTGTTCGCCATCTATCCGCCGGATTAGCCCAGCGACCTGCGCGCATGGATCAGCGTAGCCCCAGCAGCGCAACATGAGCGCCTCGGTTATTGAGTTCATACCAATTTCTGTCCATTCTGTTTGCGTAAGTAACGGGAAAAAATTCACGGCGACCAGGTGGCATTGAGGAGTTGAGCCATTTTTGCAGCTATGTAGCTTCGAAAACTCTCCGTCCAAACACGATTCATCCAACTGCTTAATCACCGCATTGAGCCTTGGCCTCATGCCGGTGGAACTCCAATTTGGTGGAACTACTCCGAAATGCGGCATAGAAGAGCCAAATTGCCCATAATTGATTCCAACTGCGACGACTACCGGAAGATCAGCCTCGAAATTCGCCGTTACCGAGTCGAGAACCGCGCCAACGGCAACACTCTTGCCGCTGGTAGTTTCTATCAATTGTTCGGGGAACTGATCGATGCCGGTGGACTTTCCACAATGGCATGCCCCATCCACCAAGTCGTAGATTGCCAAGCCCTGACCGCCGTCAGCAGGTACTGTTGCTTGCTTACCATATTTTGCAGCTAATGCTGCGAAAATGTGACAATTCCATTCGTTCAATATACGCTGCAGAGTACTTGTCGTCATAGTGCTTACTTTGGTGATAGGTTTTCCGAGAACTGCGAAGATTAATAGGGGGGGACAAATCCCCAACATGTACCAGAAACGCTGGTTACGGGACACCATTTCCCAACCGCTAATAATGTGATACACAAGGGCGTGCTCAAGGCCAATTTTGAAAAATATGAGTAAAGCTAGCCAAGCACACTTGATCCCCGTAAGGCCACATATCATTCCCGCGCACCACTCGGTGCTTTGCTCGTACTTGTCGAGTACCTATTAACGGCGAACAAGGCCGATGCCCCGCTCGATCTTCACACTATGGTAGCGAGGAAAGTGTCTATAGGCGCAGCGGGGAGACCTTGCGGGTGCTTCGCGAAATCATTCGCGGTTGGCGCCCAAGCTTTCACACACTTTGTGTTTTTGTCATAGAAAAACGAGTGACTGACCGGTCCGATTCTTTTGAGGAATCTACCTTTAAATGAATTCAGAAACGGGTCTGAGCCACCCCATGCAAACCAGACGATCGGCGCAGCCATACTTGCGGTGGAACACAATGGCAGTGGTGGCATAAGTCCTCGTATTGCGGAGATAGCTAAATCAAGTTTTGGGCTACAGAGATAAAATAGATTCCAAACCTGCACGAAAGCACCTACCGGAATTGGCTTCTGCGCGATTCCGTATGCTGCAATGAATCGGTTCCGAACGATGCGGAGCATCTTGTCCTCCCCCAAAAGGAGGGGCGAGGGCGGCCCTGCCGGTACTCTCGAGCACGCACAGAGCGTCGCAGTTCCTACTGGCCCAGCTGAACCCGGGTTTTTCCCAATGATAGCGGCAACGCGACAGTCGTCGGGACCAGGCGAATCGCCATCCCGCAAATAGATGCGAGTATCAAAGCGAAAGGTTTGCCCACCGTGGGAGCAAAATTTGGCAAAGTAAGACAATTTATTAGGGGTAATCGATTGAAGATTGTCTGCGCTTTTCAGAGAATGCGCGGGCGCTGGGCTCCTGTCAACAACAACGCTGCGCCTATCTTGTTAGACACATTTACTCACATCCCACCCATTAGGGGATTTGGAAATCCGAAGGATGGTCGACCACCCGTAATGCATGTAACCGTAGGCCTCCGCATGTTCCCTCAATAATTGATCATCAACCCGGAGCGTTCTCACTTTCAGCGTAGGAATATTGACTTGGCCGACCATTTCCGCGAATTCGGTTTTCCCGTCCAGATGCTCCACTATTCTATCTGCAACCGGACGCCAGTCGGCACCACTATCTGGGATCCCAAAATGCATGAACAGCGAGTCGGTTTCGTCGGTAATCAGATAAATCCCTCTATACATACGATCCGCGTAGTCTTGTGACGGAGTGCCTTCGCCTAGTCTTCTGAAATTGCCGGCTTCGATCGGTTCTTGATCAAACAATTTCTCCACAATTGCGTTGGCCTTCTTGATTTCGAGTTCGCTCAGATTGGAAAGATTGAAAATGAATTCTGGTGTCATTTTGGTTGTGCAAATTGGAAAATATTTATTGATTGGATTCCCCTACCCCCGCCATTTTTAAAGCTGCGCTCCCACGGATGGGGGCATAGACTCTTCGCACCGATATACTTTCGGTTCCTCAGCACCCCAAGTATACCGAGCCGAGTAGTCGGAAAGGCAGCGATAATAGGGTTTCAGCAGGGCAATATTCACCAGTCCTGGCAGACTCGGTTCGGGCCTCTTTCGCCGCCCGAGCAGCGGACAGGCTCAGCACCCAGAAGCGAACGTGCGGATCCTTCAGCGTGCCATCCGGGTGCTCCAGCGCCGCCGACAAAAGCTGATAGTCAGGATCCTCTGTTGCATATGGCACGTCGATATAGAGAGTTCCTGAGTAGGGTCCGAACCCACTATTTACACGAAACTCACATAAGCTGAACCCGATTCCCCGTGCCTTGAGCATAGCAATGAATGCCCGCCGCTTGGGATTCTCCTCGGGCTTTGGCGCCTTGCCTAACTTCCTGCCCAGGGGCGAATCATCACGGACGGAAACGGCCAAGACGCCGCGATTCTTCTCAATAGCGATGTCAGCCAAATCGTAGATATATTGAGGCATATAGTATAGTTTTACTGTTTTGAGCTATCGGTCTTGCAGCAATCGCAGCTTAGATCGAGTGCTTTTTCAAGCGGCAAATGGCCACTAATAGTCACAGATCATAGGGGAGCCGTAAAGGGTCCGCATGTACCTTCCATTCGCATTGCACCGGCAAAGCCGTACGCACCGCGCGGGCGCTGAGATAAGTGCATTGTTCGTGCTCGTCGAATACCCACTTGGGGCGCACAAGGCTAAAACAGCGCTCGATCTGCTTGCGTGTGATTCCCATCCCCGAGACGAGGTTGTCGCCGTGGTAGACTGTGGCTTCACGTTTACCGCATGGAGAGCTATCGCCGACGACAACGCGCCCGCGAGGAAATCCGTCGTAATATTCAGCCAGAGTCTGACCCATAACCATGGCGAGCACGGAACGCGGGGCATGGATTGTGTCTGCCCACTCTGAATAGAGTTCTTTGACGACAATGCACCGCCATGCATCTACATGGTCCATTTCGCCATCGGAGTCCGCGCGAAAAGCGCGAACACGCCAGGTGCCATCTTGGTTGGGCACGATGAAATAGATTCCGCTGCTTGGGCGCGAGGCTGGCTTCGGTTTCTTTAGCTTGATAGGGGGCATGATATTTGGGGTATGGTCAGAACAGTCCCATGCGTTGATAGTGCGCTTCGTCCTTGGGGAAAGGATCGGCCTCTCGCCATCCCTCCAAATGCAGATCGGCAATAATATGCTGGCGGGCCACTTCGGCGGCCTCATCGCCCCACAGGCGACGAACCTCATCGATGCCGGAGAGATGGTGACGCTTTTTGCGGTGGCGCATTCCGTAAGGAGCGACGCCGGCAAATTCATCGAGCCAGCGATGCACTTCCTCATGCGGCTTGCCGAAACGCGCAGCCGCGTCCGCACAATGCTGTTCAAAAGAGGACATTCGGGGCTATATTGTTTGAATCGACTATGAAGCATCGGTTTCGGTTGTGCGCCCGAGCAGTTTGCGGGTCGCGCGGTAATCGCCCGAGTCTATTCGTCCGATCTGCTTGGCGACATAGTCGTAGCGTTTATCACCGCGTAAGCCGAGCATGCGCGCGTCGCGGTCAGCCGCCTTGGCCCGCTCGCGAAGCAGCTTGGTCGCGGCGCGGGCCCCCGAAAAACCCTCGCCTTGTCGCTGTACCCCTCGCGCTCGGTGGAGCTTGTTGATCAAGCTGAAATCGAGGTCACGCCTAGCATCGAAGCTGAGATAAGCCGGGATAAATATTTGGGTGCCGTGCGGAGTAAAGACTACGGAGGGTTTCAACAACAGGGGCTGGCCGCCAGCCACACCCCACAGGCAATATTTCCAGCAGAGCAAGTCGAGGGCAGCCTGGAAGCGCCCGGCGCGGGTGCGAAAACTGGCGCCGCCATCGCGCACCCAGTGGCGCTCGGGCAGCAGCGAACGATGCAAGATCTGCTTGCTGGAAGTCTCCATGGGAAAGGCGGCCGACAGTTTTCGCCAATCCTGCGAGAAACCGTCGGGCACGCCCAGTTTCTCCTCAAACTCATTGTATTTCACTCCGGCCTTAAGGAAGGCGGCGAAATCGCCGCTCAGCAGCGATTGCTCCGACTCTCGCACCAGGACAGGATCGGACAGAATCAGGCGCTGAAATCCGCAAGAGCCGCTAGCCTTCAATCCGTCGAGCAGGAGATCCCCCACCGCGCAATGGCTCGCGTCGATGCCATCGCTGGCCAACCCCTCGCGCAGGAACTGCGCATAGTTTTCAGCGAACGCCGGGAAGTGGGAACCGGACTGCCATGCTTGAAAACAGAGCCAGCCGTAGGCTTCGGCCACACGGGCACGCTCTGGAGCGGCTGCAGCCAGAGTAGCGGGCAATCCGCCGATGAGATAGACGACCAACTCCGCCAGGACCGAGGCCTCCGCGAACGGACGCAGTTGCGCGTCGCGGCGAAGTTGCGCCCGCCAACCGCGCGGAGGCAAACCGAAGGTCTTCAGCCAACGGGCGCGAAAGGAAGCAGCTGCTGTTTTGTCGGGGATTGTCATGACTTAGGGCTAGGCTGCGGGGGATGAGGGAGAGCGTTGTAGCGGCTCTGTGGGGTATCGGTGCCAAGTGAAGCTGAACAAGACCCCGTCCGAATTCACGCCAAGAAAATAGGACTTGCCGGTGAAGCAGGCGTGATAGCTCCCCGGCATGTTCTCATAATCAAAAACCAAGCGGCCCTGGTGCGAGCGCATGAGCCGGGCAGCCTCGCCGCCGTCTCGCACCCAATTCATGCCCTCCGGCAGAGGGAAAGGCCCGGCCGGATAGACGTTGGTCTCGCTCTCAAGCAGCGCCTGCGCGTCGACCGACAGCGCCTGCAGGTCCAGCATGCTGTCGATTCGCTCACACTTCAGCAGCCCGAGGGCGAGCGAGGGCTCGACGATTTCGCAAGCCCCATACGCCCCACGCGCCGCCCCCGCAGCCACAAGCTCACGGAACTGACGCCAGGAATCGACACTCAGCCGCCGGCTCACGTTCTCAAAGGCGAGCATCTCAAACGTGTGCTCATCGATCCACTCTGCCGCCATGACCATGCGCGCAGCGATGAGCTCGTCGCTGGTGATCTCGCGGAGCTTGCGGACGCAGTCGCGATCGGAAATCTCGTCAATGCATACCAGCACCAGAAACTCCAAAGTCAGTTGCCCTGAAGGAAAACCAAGCATCGCCAACGCAGCTCGAGCATCCGCCAAATCGGCAATCCACGGCAGGGACTCCAATACTGCTGTGCCGCTGCGCGCAGCGAGCCTGCGGACGACTTCACATACTCGATCTTCCTGTTCGGTGGTCATGGAAGGAATGGGGCTTCGGCAATGGTTGGGAATAGCGCGGGAGGGCTCACGAATCGGAGCGTCCACAAGAGTGATTGGGAGTACTGAAATACTGACCACTACTCATGGCGGGCGCCGGCTACCTGATCTTCTCGATCTCTTCGGCCAGAGACCTCGACCGCGCAATCGCTTGGGCGAGCGCGTCGCGCAACCGCTCGGCTGCGTCCAACGTTAGAGTGAGCGACGCCTCACTCAGTTGCGTAAAGGGGGTCTTGGACCGGGGTCTGAGCCGGAGGATCACTGCGGCATGATTGCCGGGATACACGGCATAGGGTTCGGCCAGGTTGCGAAAGTACGTGGGCGTGGACTTCGCGGCGATTTCGCCGAACGGCTGCACCTGGATCAACATGGCCGTATTATCGTCTCGGGCGCCGGCGTTCTTGAAATAGCCAATCTCGGAGGTGACGGGCGGGATATCGCCGTTGGGCATGATTTTAGGGTTCATAGGAGAAAATTGTTGGGAGTACCGGAGCTAGGCCCATCAACGGGCTACGACGCTGGGCGCCTCGCCATTTTCGGCAGCGGCGATGGACGCCTCCAGCGAGTCCCGCACCCGCTTGGCTTCCGCAAGCGTCAGCGAGACCGAAGCCTCACCGTACACACTATCGCATTCCAACCGCTGAGTGTAGATTCGCAGCCCCACAAATGCCCAGCCATGGAGGTGAGTATGATAGTGCGCTGCAGAGGACTCGAAAAGCATCGCCGCCGCGTTGCCGCCGACCACACACCGCGCCTGAACTTCGAGCACCATGGGCTCGCGCTGTACCCGGGCACCGGGGGCGCGAACATGTCCAACAGGGGCGTTGTGCGTGCTGAGCATGAGGTTGTAGTGGGCGGTTGCCTT
>CAJCBL010000318.1 GCA_903960515.1 uncultured Verrucomicrobiota bacterium | reverse complement strand
TTTCTCGGGTGGGCGTGGTTACCCACTGGGTATCGTCAACATGTTTCATTTTGTCTATTTGATCATCAATTCCTCATGTTTTGGTAGCTGGCGCGATGAGCTCCCTGACCTGCTCCTCCGCCAGTTTGCGGGTGGTAACCTCGCGACTGACAATGGTGAACCCGGTGAGATTGCCGGCCGAGTCGCGCCGGGGCGAAATGCGGGCACCCCACCACGAGTCACGGCCGGCCAAAGACATCTGGTATTCGTAACATTGGACCGTTCCAACCCGGGCCACCTCCACAAGCCTTTCCGCCAGCGGCCCCGCCAACTCCGGCGGCAGCACCTCTCCGAAATGACGGCCAAGAAATTCCGCAGGAGGAACCAGCAGCGGCTGATCGGCCGGGGCATGGTAGTCAACAAACCGCCCGGACATATCCAATACGAACACCAACTCATCCAACGACCCCAGCGTGACGGCGAGGCGCTCGACAAGTCCGACCAAGGACTGTTCGCGCGCAGAAGGAAACGAAGGGGAGGCGTCCATGCAGCGGCCCCGACCAAACAGTGTTGGCCCCAAACCGCAAGGCGCACCCAAGCACTAGCCCGCAGGCAACCGCAACACGGCGCGCGCACCACCTCCGGAGCGATTGACCACCTCGGCCTCACCGCCGTGCAAGTGGGCGATCTCGCGCACCAGGGCCAGCCCCAGCCCGGTGCTCTTCCTCCCGGTGGCGGGGCGCTCCAGCGAATAGAAACGCTCGAACACCCGGGCCAACGCATAGTCCGGCACCCCCGGCCCCTGATCCTCGACAAACACCTCCACTCGCCCGGCCACCAGCCGTACGCCGAGCGTCACCCGCCCTCCACGTGGGGAAAACTCCACGGCATTCTGTACCAGATTCGCCAACGCATCGCGCAAGAGCGCCCGTTCGCCGCGCACCGCGCCGGGCACCCCCGCCACCACCAACAACTCCACGCCAGCAGCACGCCCGGCGCTGCGGAAACCATCGACCACCTCTGCACACAGAGCCTCCGCCTCGATGCGCTCCGGCGCCAGCAGGGTGCTGCGGGCCTCCAGCGCGGAGAGCTGCAGCAACCGCTCCACGATCTGCTCGATGCGGACCGACTCCGCCCTCAGGTTGTCCAAAAACCGGCGACGCTCCTCGCCCGGCATATCCTCGCCCAGCAACTCGGCTGCGCCCCGCACAGCGGCCAGCGGGGCCTTGATGCCGTGCGCCAGGGCCTGGGTGGTGCGCTCTACGTGCTTCTTGCCCTCCAGCGATTCGCGCATCTCGGCAAACGCCGTGCCCAATTCCTGGAGCGTACGGCCGGGCAGCAGCGGCAACTCCGCCGGCTTGCCGTCGCGCACCGCCCGGGCGTAGGCGGTGAGCCGCTCCAGGGGCGCGATCACCCAGTTGGCCGCCACCAGCAGAGCCGCCAGCAATCCCAGGCCCCCGATGAACGCCCCGTAGAGGATGCGCCGCTGGGCGGCCGCCACCAGGGTGTTGATCGAGCGAGTCGGCTTGCCCAGCGAAAGCACTCCTACAATACGGTCGCCGCAGCGGATCGGGGCCGCGATGTGCAGCACCAGCGATTCGATGTCGCCGGGAATCGCCTGAGTGGCGCGCGCCCCATACTCGCCGGCCAGAGTGCGCTTCACGTCGAGCCAGTTGGAATAGTCGGAGCCCTCGGCGCGCCCGCCCTCGGAGTCGAAGACCACGCGGCCGGTCGCATCTGTCGCGTAGACGCGGATATCGAGCTGCGTCTTCCTCAGGGAATACACCTGCGCCACAAATTCGCGGCTGCGCACAGCCACGAAGGCGGTGCGCAGCGGTTCCGGGTCGGGCGCATCGGTGCGCAACTGCGTTTCGAGCAGCGCGGCGAGCAGGCGCGAGGCATCGACCAGCGACTCCTCCATGCTTTCGAGGTAGCGGGGTTTCACCTCGTTGAGCGCGGTGCGCACGATCATCCATTCGCCAAGGCAGAACACGGATACCAGAAACAACGCGAGCCGGAGGCGGAGGCTCATGTTTCCTCCCGCAGCGAGTAGCCCAATCCTCGATGCGTCTGGATGGGATCGGAGGCGGGCGCGGCTAGCCGGAGCTTCGCCCGCAAAGTCTTCACATGGGCGTCCACGGTGCGGTCGGTGCTCGCACCGGGGTCGGGCCAGGCGGCGCTCATCAACTGGTCGCGGGTGTACACACGCCCCGGATGCGCCACGAGCGCACGCAGCAGCCGGAATTCGGTGGCTGTCAGGTCGAGTCCCACTCCGCGGTAGGCGATGCGGCAGCGCACCTCATCTACGGCCCAGATCGCCGCAGGTCGCACCGGCGGCCGCTCGGCTGCGGGGGCCGCCGATGGCGTCGCCACCAACTGGTGATTCACTGTGCAATCCGTGGGCGGAGCCGAAGGGGCTGCGGGGGCGGGGCCGGCAGGCTGAGACACCGGCGCCAGCGGGCCGCGGCGGCGCAGCACGGCCTTCACCCTCGCGGTGAGCTCGCGCGGCGAAAACGGTTTGGCGAGGTAGTCGTCGCCCCCGATCTCCAGGCCCACCACCCGATCGATTACCTCGCTGCGGGCGGTGAGGAAGATCACCGGAAGATCCGGATACCGAGCGCGCAACTCGCGGCAGAAATCGAAGCCGTTGGCGTCGGGCAGTCCTACATCGAGCACCACCAGCGCCGGCAGCGCCGCCGCCAACGCCTCGCGTGCCGCCCCGGCAGTGGCGCACCACTGCGGCGAAAACCCCTCGGTGCGCAGCGCGTAGACGACGGTGTCGGCTATGGCGCGTTCGTCGTCTACGACGAGGATGGCTGGAGTGGCACCGGTGGGCATGGCGTTTGTGTGGCGGATCACCTCGGCGGCGGCAAGGACCGGGAACGCCCGGCAGGAGACAGGCTTGGGGGCCCGAGCCACTTTGTGCTAAGTCGCGTTCAAGATGTGACAATTGCCGGGTCCGTGTAGGAGCGTGCTTGCACGCGATAGGACCTCGTTTTGAAAGCGAACTGGAATTACCTGGTCGCCCAGTCTTTGGGAGTGAGTCCGGCCTCCCGCCACCAAAAAGGCCGCACGGCGAAAACCGTGCGGCCGAGAACTAAAAGAGTCGTGGTCTTGGCTCAGCGCCAGCGGCCGTCGATGAAGATGTAGCCACCATGACGGCGCTCCCAGCGAGGCGCCTCCCAGCGGTGATGGCCATGCGTCGGGCGATCCCAACGACCGGAGATCCACACATGGCGCCCGCCATACCAGTTCCAATAACCGGGCACCCATACGAATTCGACCGACGGGCGGGAGCTGTAGACGATCACCTCGCGGCGCGGCGGAGGCGGCGCGATAGTCACCACGCCGTTGCTACGCCAGCCGCTGCTGGCAACAATTACCGTGGTGCGCGGGCGCACATAGCTGTCCCTCCAGCAACCGGAGACAAGGCCGTAGCCGTGGCCTCGCCGCTCCCAGCGCGGCCCCACCCACACCACGTTGGCCCGCGGCGGCAGTTCCCAGCGGCCGCCCACCCATGCATGGCGGCCGGCGTTCCAGCCCCAGTAACCACCGACCCACACATGGGCCGGCGACGGGCGATCGACGATGATCTCGCGCTCGGGGGGCGGCGGTGCCTGCTCGACTACAGGGGCTTCGGCGGCGTTGTCGGCGGTGTCCGCAGTAGGCCCGCCCCCCTCCTGCCAATAGCCCTCTTCGAGCACATAACCGTTGTCCTTCCTCTCCCAACGCGGCGCGGCCCAGATGGCGCCCGGCGCCGGCGGCAACTCCCAGTGTCCACTATCCCATACATAGGCGCCATCCAGCCAGCGCCAGTGGCCGGCGACATAGACGTGCTGCGGCGTGGGCTGATCGCCCACGTCATCCGGAGTGGAAGGCGGCAGAGGCTTGGCGAGCAACGGCGCCGGAGCGGCCTGAGCGGCGGAGGGAGGCAGGCCCGGCTGGGCGAGCAAGCCGAGGGCGGCGCCGGTGAGCGCCACACTCAAAACTGTGATACGCAATACGCGGCCGAGTGGTCGGCCGGCTTGGCCAGATTGAGAAGCTGAAGTTTGCATACGGGGCAATAGACGTCCGAACCGGCGGAGCGGTTCCACCAAGTTCGCCGGCAGGAGCAGTGGCAGCGCCGCAGCGGAAAATGGGGCGGCAGAGCAAAAGGCCTGGCCGTCCCTCGCCCAGCCGATGCCATAGGTCAGCGACGCCGGGGATCGGACACGGCCGAACCGAGGAACGGCAGTTCAGATTAGTCGCAGAGCCAAAGGAGGGGCGGAAGGAGATCACCGAGAAGCGGCTGAGTATAGTAGCGAGTAGTGGGTAGCGGGTAGCTCCCTCATGTTCGGAAACTGGCGAGGCTCGGTTCCCCTTTCCGTGGCGGGCGGTCAGCCTTCAGTTCCGTCTTCCGCCAAGGCTCCTCACTCATCCCCATCGCCCATCACCCATTCTTCCGCCTTCTCCCGTGCTCTCAAGCCTTAGCTCTGTGGTCTCTGTGTCCAACTGCCCTGTTTGGGCTGAAGAATACGAATCACTTCCCGGCGTTCGCTGTAGTGTTTGGCCGTTTGTCTTTTCGCCTGAGAATCGGCCTCCAGCCTTTCTTGGAACTCCCAAATCCCCGAACCGGTTCGATGAAACGAACTCCGTCCTTCGTCTTACGGACTGCGGTGACCTGAAGCCTATACTTGCTCCTGATCTTTCGTTTGCCATCCAACAACTTCGCAATGGCCTGAGCTTCCGCCTTCCGCTTAAATAGGGTCTCCGGTGTGACCTCGTTCATGATAAAGTCGCCGTCCGCCGGACGGTAATAGAGGCAGAATTTACGCGAGAACGCTGAAACGATGACGTATCGTTTCGGGTCGGCGAAGTCGGCAAAGCTGCGCTTCAATTCAGCCGCATCCTTTTTTGAAAGCGGCGGGAACTCCAGCGAATCCACAGGCATTGGTTTACGCTTTTTCTTCATATTGCCCCGAAGTCAGAGGTCTGCCGCCCCGGGCAGCGGATATAGATTTGAGGGCGGACATTGTCCCGAAGTTGGCAGTGGTGGCTGGTTCAGCCCATGATCGAGTCGGATACTTACTGACTCAAATGCACCGTAGTATACTAGACGGGAATCATCAGGATCCATCCCACTGGAACGCGCCTTCAAAAATAGCTCGTAATCCACATCACACTGGAGGACCCGATCTGCTTGATCGTAGGGCTCAGGCAGGGGGGAATCTGGCGCAACAGGGAACGCGATATCGATACAGCTTGGTCCCCGAACTGAACTCTTAATGACATTGAATGTGGCTACCGAAATAGTCGACGGAACCGAGTCTTCCAATGCGAAATTCCGCAAGTGCGCATACCTATTAATTCTCACGATCTCAAGGTACACGGACTTCCTGGTTGGCAACATAGCATTATGAGGGGAAGCATCCCGCTCTCGTACTACAGGACGTGAGCTCGAGCAACTATTTACCAATAGAACGGCACAAGAGAGCAGTAGGAAAACTGGACGCATAACAGGTTTTCGACGAACGATAAAGGTCTGCCGCTCCGGGCATCTGATCGTGATTAGAAGGCGGACAGTCTCCCGGAGTTGGCGTTGGTGACTTGTTGGCCATTTTCATTCTTTCCCATAGCGAGAGGGATAATCCGCCTCAGCTTGGATAGCATGCCAGACGCCCTTCTTAATATTTCGTTTGCAAACTCCTCCAAGAAGGCTCCGGAATCGGGGAACAAGCGGAGCAAGTCCCTTGATTCTCGTCATATATTCCTCGCCGTGTGCGACAAGAAAATCCTCGAGCATCCCGGCCGCTAAAAGGTCATCGTGCCGACCATCCGGCATTCGCGCTGCTACCGCGATAATCGAGATGAGCTTCGCATCGGGATCGCCGAGCATGCTGATCCGGAATTCCATATCGCGAACGGCATCATCTTTGCCACCGCAGTCTTTGTCCGCGACCCACTTTTCGGCGAAATCCGTTATCCACGGATTCTCGCCGATTGACGTGATGTACTCTTGGGCGGAGGAAAACATCTTATTGGCCAACGCTACAAGTGAGCCACGGCGGGGGCAAGATTAGATTGAGCGGCAGAATTGACCGTCCCTAATCCTGCCCTTCTGCATTCTTGTGACGCAAGGGCTCACAGAGGGTAATCGATAGTGCGATCAATCCGTTAGCAGGTGTCACTGCTGTCCGGTCATTGATGCCGACGGAATCACTAGCCTATTAATTACCAATGGATTAGGTGCACGAAATTCTTGCCGCGATTTCAACTTCCACGAAAATTGGATTTCCGCAATTCATTATGGCTGAATAGCTTGCGAACTTCGGCGATTTTAGCCGTTTCCGTAGGCTTTTCGAGTATATGGCACCCTGTGCACACAGGACGCTATATTTTCTCCCAAGTCATCGACTTCTTCCCAGAGCGTGATTTTCGACGGATCGTTGCCAAATACAGCGGTGACCGTAAAACATCCCAGCTCTCCTCGTGGGATCACCTTCTGGCCCTCACTTTTTCGATGCTTACCTTCCGGGAGAGTCTGCGCGAAATTGAGGACTGCCTGCGCCCTCGCCACCAGCAACTCTATCATCTGGGATTTAGGGGCTCGATTGCGCGTAGCACCTTGGCTGACGCCAATGCAACGCGCGACTATCGAATCTTCGAGGAGTTTGCAGTATTGCTCATTGCTCAAGCGCGAAAACTGTCCACAAGCGAGCCGAGTGGAGTCGATGAACTGGAAGCAACAATTTACGCAATCGACTCGACCACGATTGATCTCTGCTTATCGATATTCCCGTGGGCGAAGTTTCGTACGAACAAGGCGGCAGTCAAACTCCATACGCTACTCGCGTTGCGTGGCCCGTTGCCAGTACTTGTGGAAGTTACTGACGGTAAGGTACATGACGTCAATTGGCTCGATTCGATCCGCTTCGAACCGGGGTGCTTTTACCTACTCGACCGAGGGTACGTCGACTTTTCGCGACTCGGCGCAATCCATCGTGCCGGCGCCTATTTTGTCACGCGCGCGAAATCGAATATGCGGTTCTATCGATGCCACTCCCAGGCGCCCCAGGGCGATGGAGTCATCGCGGACCAAGTCATCCAGCTAACGGTTCCCCGCTCCAAGCAAGCCTATCCGGAGCGATTGCGTCGGATCGTTTACCGTGATCCCGGGACTGGAAAGCTCCTGGTTTTTATCACCAACAACTTCGCTCTGCCGGCGCTCACTATCGCGCTGCTGTATAAAGCGCGATGGGATATCGAGCTGTTTTTCAAGTGGCTCAAAATGAATGTTAGGGTAAAATCCTTCTTTGGACGCGAGCCAAACGCGGTCAAAATACAGATTTGGTGTGCCCTTGCGGTGCATGCGCTTTTGGTCATCATACGGTCCCGCCTCCGCCTCAAATCCACTTTGCACAGCGTACTCGCGGTTCTCAGCGTGAGTATATTTGAGCAAGTCGCTATCAATGAGTTGTTTACGACGATCGAACTCACCGATTCGATTCACGATACTCCTAACCAGTTGCTAATCACCTTCTAATGGCCGGACAGTAGTGAGCAGGTGTCAGTAATCGGAAAGCACCCAGCAGAGGCGCTGCGCTGTACCGACTGGTTGGGTCTCTTCATGTTCAATACCTCTTAAACTCCAACTTCTGATTATCAATTGTGCGATAGCGGCCTTCGGCGCCGGAGTACACTTGAATAATATCTCGCCCAATGGTCGACACAACGAAGTCCACAAGACTGCGGGCCTCTGCCAGAGCGTGCGCATCGCTTGGTTTCGAAACCATCGCTCCACCTGGTTCATCATCAAAAGCGCGAACCTCAAACTGCCGCATGCCGACCTCAATCTCGTAGATGATGCTACCGGCAGTCTGTTCTTCGCCGTCCCCAACAGCGTCGAACCGAGTTTCTTTCAGAATGCGCGGACTCGACATCGCTATTTGCCCAACGGGCTCGGCGGGTACCTGCGAACGGTTGGAAGACGGATTGTTTTCCACCGTGGGCTGTGTCGACTGGGAGAATGGCAATTTTGAAAGGCATATGAATCCAAACACCAGTCCAATTAGTGTGAGAACACCCGCTGAGATGTACGTCACCGCCAGAACTGGCACCATGATGAATATCGCTGCGATACCAAATCTACTCAAGATATAATACGCTACTGCCACCACCCCCACCGCGCACAGGAAGCAGGTAATGCTGGCACACGCCCAGAACCCCGCTGGCGTAGGTTCATCCGGCGCATCGTATGTATCTCGCGATTCAACGATTGTACGTCCAAGCCTAAAACACTTGGAGCACATTGTCGGCTTGGCAAGCCGATCTACTAGGCCGTATGGGGTCCGGCAGATTGGGCAAGCTTTGATCATGGTTGGATTGCTGCGAAGATTAAGCTCAGCCACAACGAACCGCTGACGTTGATTGGAAGTAGGACATTATAGAGGCGCTGGATGTGAGGCGGCAGAATTGACCTGTCCCTAATCCGGTCACATGGCCATTGATCACGAACATCGCCGACGCCACGCGGGGGTTCACTCCGTGCAACCTCGGTTCTTTTGAATTCCAGGACATGCTCATTTCGCCGAACGTCAAAGCAGAGCCACGCCGAAGATCGGACGCGAAGAGGAAGGCGCGACATATAGAGTCGTTGGCTCTGGCGCCGGGTTCGGCTCGGGTGTTTTGAGTGGGAAACACTCGGGGTGTTCCTTCCGAAATGTATTTATATATGCATCAAACTCGGCCGACGTCTTCCATGCCAAACGCTCCATTGAGTGATTTCGATATCGACAGAGAAGAATGGCTTCGGAGTAGGCCCGTAGCATGACCGTCGGTTTATCCATCCCCATCCCCAGATTCATATGGGTAAGTTCGTGCAGTATCATCTTCGCCACGAATACATTGCCGTAAGGATTGCCTTTCAGATCGCGAAACAGGCTATTGTCGGTGAGGTAGTCTTTCCGCGGCGGCACCTTTCCGACGACAAACCCCCAACTCCGAGTTTGCCCTGCGAAACCCAAGTGCACCATGAAATTTCCGAATGAAGTAGCGCGCACTTGGGTGTGGAGTTCGACCTTATCACTCATGAAGATCATACCTTCACCGTCCATTGTGATCACGCCTTCGGGAAGTGTGTGTCGGTAGTTGGAGTGGAGGAATTCATTGGCTATTGCAACTGCCGATGTCCACGTATCAAGCTCCGACCGTGCGGTAGGATCTGTAGCGGCAAGCACCGCGAGTTTATTGGGTGTGATGGGGACAGCCACACATCCGGCAAATGCAATTGCTGCGATGATAGAACTCAACCCAAGTACAGATTTCATGCGGAACGATTAATAGGTCAGAGACGCCGGGGATCAGCCTCGGCCGAAGGAATGGGCGTCGTATCCTGCGTTCGCTGTAGTGTCTGGTTAGGCAATTTCTTACCTCTCCTCGAAAAAGACCGCCTGCTCCAATCTTGTTCGCGCAGGCTTGCCATGATAATTGCCTGCAATGAAGCGCCATTGCTTGATGC
>CAJCBL010000317.1 GCA_903960515.1 uncultured Verrucomicrobiota bacterium | reverse complement strand
CGCGTGCAAGCACGCTCCTACGGCGGACGCCGGAGTTCGTGCTCTTCCAGAGCCCAAAGCGGTACGATTGCATGGTTACGGCTCAGGCCGCACCCACCTCGCGCCAAACCGCCTCGACCGCACAGGGCTCCACATCGTCCTTGGTCTGCGCGTCGCCGATTTTCGCGAGCACCACGAAACGCAGCCGGCCCGCACGCACCTTCTTATCGCGCTGCATGGCCGCCATGAGGGCGGGCAACTCCAGCGAGGGTTCCAGCCTCACAGGCAAATGATGGTCCGCCACCACAGTCTCGATGCGCTCCGCCTCGCCGGCCGCCAGCAGTCCGAGCCGCTCGGAGAGCCGTGCCGCCGCCGCCAACCCGAGCCCGACCGCCTCGCCATGCAGGTAGCGCTTGTAGCCGGTCACCTGTTCGACCGCATGGCCGAAGGTGTGGCCAAGATTCAACAACGCCCGGCCTCCCGTGGCCTTGGTCTCCCGCTCGTCCTCCTGCACCACCGCGGCCTTGAGCGCGCAGCACTGCCGCACGATGGCGGCGGTGCGCACATCGCCCGCCTCCACCAGCGGCCGCGCCGCCAGCTCGGCATAGAGGGCCGCATCGCCGAGCAGCCCGTATTTGACGATCTCAGCCGCGCCGGCGGCGAACTCGCGCTGCGGCAGCGTCGCCAAAAATCCGGTATCGATGTACACCGCCCGGGGCTGGTGGAAGGCGCCGGCGAGATTCTTGCCTGCCGCGAGGTTGATCCCCGTCTTGCCGCCCACCGAGCTGTCAACCATCGCCAGCAACGTCGTGGGCACCTGCACGAAATCTACCCCGCGCAGAAACGCCGCCGCCGCGAAGCCCACGAGATCGCCGATCACTCCCCCACCCACCGCAGCGACCACCGCACCGCGGTCCAGCCGCTGCGTAGCCAGAAACTCCAGCACCTGCCCCAACCCGGCTACGGTCTTGCTACCCTCGCCCGCCGGCACCGTCAGCACCGGGCAACCGGGGAAGGCCGCCTCCAGCCACGGGGCATGTAACCGGGCCACCGTCACATCGGCCACAACCGCCACCTTGCGGCCCTGAGCCTGCCAGGCCTCGACCTGGCCGGCCACCGTAGGGGCCAACTGGGTGCCAAAACGGATCGGATAACTGCGTTCGGCAAGCTCGACGCGAAGTTCGGTCAACATGGAGCGAATCAACCAACAGGCCCGGCAAAAGGTCAACCCGGCCGTGGGCCCGACACATGGCGGAACATCCGCCCCGGCTGCCCCGCCGCCGGCATTCGCCCCGCACCACACCCAACATAGGAGCCCGCTTGCCCGCGGTTTCGGGTGCAGATCGCGTGCAAGCACGCTCCTACGGCGGGCACCGAGCGCCGAAATCGACCTGTCCCTATGAGTCCGAAGGCGGAAGGCTGAACGGCTGAAATTCTGAAGTCTGCAGCGCCTGAGACCGAAGCGGTCCGGCCGCAAGGGGCTACCCTACGGGAGGCGAACGCTGAACGACTGAACTCAGCCGTAACCATGCAAGCGTACATCTTTGCGCTCTGGCGGTGCACCAACTCCGGTGCCCGCCGTAGGAGCGTGCTTGCGCGCGCTCTGCGCTCTGGATCGCGTGCAAGCACGCTACTACGACAGAATCGTTACGGCTTAGGCAGCGGTACGGCCGCAAGGGCCGACCCATCAACCGGACAAAATGGGCACGGCTCAGAGAAAGACCGCCACGTTCGGAATCTCCTCCACGCGGGTGCCGCCACGGGTGCGGGCGAAGTAGCGGTCGTTCTCCGCCATCGCCGCCTCCATCTCCTCGTCGGTCTCGTCGGCCAGCGGGATGTCCTCGTCGAACACCTGCGCCATGCGCCGGGCCTCGGGAATGAGCATCACTGCGGGGTTCTTCAAGGTGTCGCGGCGCACCACCTCGAAGAGAAACGGGTAGTGCTTGTCGCGATAGCGCTTCTCCAGACCGTTGATCCACTTCTGGTCGACTCCCTCCACCCGGGTGAGCAGCAGCACATCGGAGAAATGGGCACAGGCGTCGAACCACGGATCCAGCTTCGGGTTGGCCACGAGCAGTGCGGCATCGGCGACGAAGAGCACCCGGGCCAAGCGCACATCGGCGCGCATCAGCAGCCACTCGCGCAGCGCCTCGAGCTGGTCCACGGGGTTGCTCCGGCCGTCGGCCACCAAAAACAGGTGTGTCGCGCCCTCGGGTACCTCAAGATCCATCGAGGGCTTCTCCCATTTCCACGTCGTGACCACTGCCCCGGTACGCGCGAGGGCTGCGTCGGCCTCAGCGGGCGCCTCGCCCTCGCTCAGCAGCACAGCGGCGCGGTCGGTGGGCATCAGCCCTTCGCCTATGAGGTCGGCCAGCGCCGTGCGCCGATGCGCCCCGGCGTTGCCCAAGATGAAATAGAGTTCCACAGCCATGAATTGGTAGCCCGGGGCTTCGCGCTCAGAAACGCAACGCCGCACGTTGGGCATGCTGGCGCATCCAGTGGTCCACCAGCACCAGGGCGGCCATCGCCTCCACGATCACCACCGCTCGGGGCACCACACACGGGTCGTGGCGGCCGCGGCCCACCAACTCGGTGGCGCGCCCGGCGGTATCCACCGTCTGCTGCGGCTGGAGGATCGTCGCCGTGGGCTTGAAGGCCACCCGCAACATGATCTCCTCGCCGTTGCTGATGCCGCCCTGCACGCCGCCGGAGCGGTTGGTCTTCGTGCGGATACGGCCCTCCTGCGACTCGAACAGGTCGTTGTGCTCGGAGCCGCGCATCCGAGCTCCGGCGAAGCCGCTGCCGATCTCGAAGCCCTTGGTCGCCGGCAGCGAGAGCATCGCCTTGCCCAGGTCGGCCTCCAGCCGGTCGAAGACCGGTTCGCCCAGCCCGGCGGGCACATTGCGAATCCGGCATTCGATCACGCCGCCCACGGAGTCGCCCTCCGCGCGCACCGCCTTGATCCGCTCGATCATGCGGGCGGCCGTCTCGGGATGCGGGCACCGCACCGCCGTGGCCTCGACCTCGGCAAGCGTGGGGAAATGTTGGGTTTGGGGCGCGTCGATGTCGTGGATTCGCGTAACAAACGCCCGGATCTCCACACCGCCCGCCTTCTCCAGAAGCTTGCGGCCCACGGCCCCGGCCGCCACGCGCCCGATGGTCTCGCGGGCGGAGGAGCGGCCGCCGCCCTGGTAGTCGCGGATGCCGTACTTGGACTGGTAGGCGAAGTCGGCATGCGAGGGGCGGAACTTGTCGCGCATCTCGGCGTAGGCGCCCGGGCGCTGGTCGGAGTTGCCCACCAGCATGGCCAGCGGGGTGCCGGTAGTGCGCCCCTCAAACAGTCCGCTGATAATGGACACCCTGTCCTCCTCCTTGCGCGGGGTGACGATATCGCTCTGGCCGGGACGGCGCCGGTCGAGCTCGGCCTGGATCTCCTCAATGTCCAGAGGGAGGTTCGGCGGGCAGCCGTCGATGACCACGCCCACGCCCCCCCCGTGGCTTTCGCCCCAAGTGGAGATGGTGAAGAGTTTGCCAAAGCTGCTGCCCATAGAGTGTGGGCGAACCTGCCGCCCGCCCCCCGCCACCGCAAGCGCGGAGAATCGGCGCCGCAAAGGCCGAAGCGAAGGCGGGTATCCACCGTGGGAAAGCGGGAGGGCCCCAAGTAAAGCCACGCGCGAGGCGCCCCGCCGGCGTGCTGCCTGCCTGGGGATGGGTGCCTCCACCGGAGCGTTTTCACCAACCCACGTTTTCCCGGAGGTCTGGGCGCTAGGTCCGCCCCTACAACCGGGCTGAAGCGATACGGCCTAGCCGGCAACCATGCACTCGAGGCCGTAATTCACTCTTGTGCGGGCAAGTGCTGCGGTGTCCGCCGCGGGAGCGGGATTGCACGCGCTTCAGTGAGCAAATCGCGTGCAAGCACGCTCCTACGTCGGACACGGCAACAGCGGATCGCGCGCAAGCACGGATCTGCTACGGACACGCCAACAGCGGATCCAGTGCAAACACGCTCCGGCTACCGAGGCCTACGCACCGCTCAGCCTTCAACCCCAAGCGCCGCCGCAACGGCGCCGGACCCGCGCAGTATCCGCTGGCCCTCTCCAATACTGAGTGACGCATCCAGCCAACAACCTGCCTCGGGCATTGACCGGCGATGAGCGCACCGGTTGTATGCGGCCCCATGGATCATTCCCCCGCCTGTTCCGGAGTGAAATACAAGCGTGTCGTCCTCAAGCTTAGCGGTGAGGTTCTCCGCGGCACAAAGGCCGGCGGCGACCCGATCGACGCCGATACGCTCGAGCGGATCTGCCTCCAAGTGAAGGAAGTCCACGACCTGGGAGTGCAGGTGTGCGTGGTCATCGGCGGGGGCAACATCTTCCGCGGCCTGCAGGGCGAGAAGCGCGGGGTAGACCGCACCACCGGGGACTACATGGGCATGCTCGCCACCGTCATCAACGGTATGGCCATCATGGATTGCCTCGAAGGACTCGGCGTGAAAGTTCGCGTACAAAGCTCCATCCCGATGAACCAGGTCGCCGAGCCCTTCATCCTGCGCCGCGCCACCCGCCACCTCGAGAAGGGCCGCGTGGTCGTGTTCGTGGCCGGCACCGGCAACCCCTACTTCTCCACCGACACCTGCGCCGCCCTGCGCGCCAGCGAGGTGGGGGCCGACATCCTCATGAAGGCCACCAAGGTCGACGGCATCTACGACAAGGACCCCATGAAATTCCCCGATGCGGTGCGCTACGACGAGATCACCTACGTGAACGCCCTGGCCCAGCGGCTCAACGTCATGGATTCCACCGCGTTCTCGCTGTGTCAGGACAACAACATCCCGATCCTCGTCTTCAACCTCAACGACCCTGGCGCCGTGCGCCGCGCCCTCGCCGGCGAGAAGATCGGCACCCTCGTACACGCGTAGAAGTGGTGATTGGCCAGTAGTGAGTTGCCCGGACAGTTCCTCGCCTGCGAATCGTTCTCCTTGTACCGATGATGCTCATTCGCTTGGCCTCCTGCTCAGGCTCTGCCCGATCCGGCGGCCCCGAACGATCGCCACCGAACGATTCTCCTTCCGCCACTGGTAACTGATATCCGGGCACTAGGCACTGCTCTCCGCTCTCCGCCACTAGGCGCTTGTTACTTGGCCCTTCGCCGTTCCGCCACCGTCGCCCGTCTACCGTCTCCGTCCAACATCGCCCGTGCGCCGTCTCGCCCGCTCGCCACTTGACCCTTGTCGCTTGCCCCTTGGTACTTGGCCTTCCTCCACCCACTCTTTCTCTTCCACTCAAACCACCATCCCAACACCCGTCATGGCTGACAATCCTCTCGTCAAAGACTGCGTCACGAAGATGCAGAAAAATCTGGAGCACACCCTTCACGAGTTCAGCGGTATCCATACAGGAAAAGCGAGCCCCGCGCTGGTCGAGGGCATCATGATTGAGGCCTATGGCAGCAACATGCGCCTGAAGGAATGCGCCGCCATCCACACTCCCGACTCGCGCATGATCGCCGTGCAGCCCTGGGACAAATCCCTGCTCAAGGCCATCGAGAAGGGCATCCAGATGGCCAACATCGGAATCAACCCCGTAATCGACGGCAGCATCGTGCGCCTGCCGCTCCCCGAGATGACCAAGGAGCGCCGCATGGAGCTCACCAAGGTCGCCCACCGCCTGGCCGAGGAAGGCCGAGTGGCCGTGCGCAACACCCGCCGAGACGGTATCGAGGCCATCAAGAAGGCCTTCAAGGACGGCAAGATTTCCGAGGACGACCACAAGAAACTCGAGAAGGATGTGCAGGTGCAGACCGACCGTATCATGAAGGAAATCGGCGACCACCTGGGCCACAAGGAGCAGGAGTTGCTGAAGGTGTAATTCCAAGTCGCGCTCAAGATGAGACCAATGCCTGTCCGTGTAGCAGCGTGCTTGCACGCGATAGTGCCTCATCTTGAAAGCGATAGGGAATAGGTAGGACGGCGGCAGACAGAGCGCAGAACCCCGGAGCCGCACTCTCCGATCCCGGCACTCGTTTGAGTTCCGAGCCCAGGCGATCCCATAATTGTGGCAACGGCGCTCCACCGCCGCCCACCGCAGCACTCCATGGGTCAGCCTTCTCCACTCTGCCTTCGCCCTTCCTTCTTCTGCCTACTGCATTCACCGCTCGTCCCTCGCCACATCCTCGCTCTGCCTTAGCCGTAACCATGACAGCGCGCCACTTTGCGCTCGGACCTTGCGCGAACTCCGTTGTCCGCCGTAGGCACTTGTGCGCACGCGCTCTGCGTTCCGCATCGCGTGCAAGCACGCTCCTACGAATGGTTACGGCTTAGCATAGCGCTCAGCCTTAGGGTTCGTTCCGCCTTCGCCCTTCCCTCTTCTGCCTTCTTCGCTCCGCCTTAGCATAGCGCTCCCATGCTCTCCCCCCTCTCCCGTCCGCCGCGTCGCGTCGTAGTCAAGCTGGGCACCGGAGTGCTCACCTCCGGCATCGGTCAACTCGACGAACCGCGCATCGCCGCGCTCGCCGCCCAACTCACCGCCCTGCGCGCTCAGGGCTCCGAGGTCATTGTCGTCAGCTCCGGCGCTGTAGGGCTCGGGATGGGCAGGCTCAAACTTGAGCGCAAGCCCAAGATTGTCTCCAAGAAACAAGCCTGCGCCGCCGTTGGCCAGAGCCTGCTCATGCAGACCTGGCAGCGCGCCTTCGATCCGCATGGGGTCACCGTCGCCCAGGTGCTCCTCACCCACGACGACCTGCGGGTGCGCAACCGCCACCTGGGAGTGAAGGAGACCCTGCGCGAACTCGTCGCCTACGGCACCATCCCCATCATCAACGAGAACGACACCGTCAGCGCCGCCGAGATCAAGGTGGGCGACAACGACACGCTCTCCGCCATGGTGGCCGGCCTCGTGGAGGCCGACCACCTTGTCATCCTCTCCACCGCCCCCGGCCTCATCGACATGAAGGGCACCGGGGAGATAGTCCCCGTCGTTGAGAAGATCACACCGGCGATCGAAGCCATGGCCGGCGGCACCACCAGCGAGACGGCCACCGGAGGGATGATCACCAAGATCACCGCCGCCAAGCTCGCCACCCGCTCTGGCTGCGGCGTATTCATCGCCAGCGGTGCCGAGCCCGACATCCTGCCCCGCCTCTTCTCGGGTCGTGGTCCCGGCACCTTCTTCGTACCCAGCGGCCTGCCGCTCGAATCCCGCAAACTCTGGCTTGCCTACTTCCAGCGGCCCCATGGCACGATCCACATCAACGCCTGCGCCGTGCCCGTGCTCAGCGAGCAAGGGCGCAGCCTGCTGGCCGTAGGAGTCACCTCCGCCAGCGGCTCCTTCAATGCCGGTGAAGTGGTCAACATCGCCGGCCCCGACGGAGGGGTGATTGCGCGAGGCGAGACCTCCTTTGGCAGCGAGCAGATAGCGGCCCTGGCCGGCAAGAAGAGCGACGCCGTGCGCGCGCTGCATCCTGGCCGCAAGCACCTGGAAGTTGTGCATCGCAACGATCTGGTGTTGCTCTGAGCCGTGCCCATGCAGCCCGGAGCGAGCTTGCATGCTATTCTCTCCGGCGGAGGAGATGCACGCGATTCTCTCCGACGTAGGAGCGTGCTTGCACGCGATAGCGCCCACATCTTGAAACCGATCAGGAAATAGTCCCCCCGATTCAGTCTTGGTTCGATCCGGCGAGACTGCTGACACTTTGACCGGAGTGATGGTTTACACATAGCGGGCACCATGCCCTGGAACCAAATCACCCAAAACGATGAGATAATCCGATTCGCCACGCTCGCTCAAAGCGGGCGATTTACCATCACCGAGCTCTGTGAGCAGTTTGGCATTAGCCGCCAGACTGGGCACAAGCATCTGCAGCGCTATGAGCTCGAAGGAATCAAAGGCCTGCGAGCGCGCAGCCATCGCCCCCACCACTTTGCGCAGCGCACCGATGAGGCAGTGGAGGGCTTGATTCTGGCCGAGCGCCGGCTGCATCGCACCTGG
>CAJCBL010000316.1 GCA_903960515.1 uncultured Verrucomicrobiota bacterium | reverse complement strand
CGGAAGGGATTAACCGCAAGGAACGCAAAGAGCACAGAGAGCAGCGGCAGAGAAGAATCGGGTCACAGAGAGGCGGAGGAGATCACAGAGAACGGAAGGGATTAACCGCAAGGAACGCAAAGAGTGCAGAGAGCAGAGTAGAAACTCTGACGAGCCCGCTCTGGGTAGCGGAGGCGGACTTGGCGAACTTGCGAATCTGG
Organism: uncultured Verrucomicrobiota bacterium; assembly: GCA_903960515.1. Lineage (GTDB taxonomy): Bacteria > Verrucomicrobiota > Verrucomicrobiia > Opitutales > Opitutaceae > CAJCBL01. Next base: position 4,059 of record CAJCBL010000316.1, on the reverse strand, counting down.
AACTTGTAGGAACCGAAATTGATGAGGAGTCCGTGTTCTAGGCGGGCGGATTTCAGATAACCGAGAATTTGAGCCTCGTGCTCGGGCGCCAGTGTTCGGGCTGTCTTCAGCTCCACGATAACCAAATTCTCGACCAAAAGGTCGGCTACATAGTCGCCGATCAGCGTACCGTCTTCGTCGAAAACCTGGATTGGCTGCTGCTGCTTCACGTCGAGGCCGGCCTTGCTGAGACGATGGGCAAGCGCGTTCTCGTACACCTTCTCAAGATGACCATGCCCGTGAAACAGATGGATCGCATACGCCGTTTCCCGCACTTGGTCGCACAACTGGGCGATATCCTTACTCATAGATCTCTCCTTTGTGTTCTTTGCGTTCTTTGCGGTTAAAAAATCGGGTCGGAATCAGCAGCGTTAGCTGCGCTCTGTGCTCTCTGTGTCCTGTTTGGCCCCGTCCTCCCTCACAGCACCGGGTGCTTGGTGTGGAAGTCGTGCGCTTGCTCGTAACTGTGGGCTATGGACAACAACTCCGCCTCCTGGAAAGGCCGGCCCACGATCTGCAGTCCGATGGGCAGCCCCTCCGGCGAGAATCCACAGGGCACCGACACACCGGGCAACCCGGCGAGATTGAGCGAGATGGTGAAAATGTCGGCCAGGTACATCTCCAGGGGGTTGGCGGTCTTCTCACCCTTCCGGAACGCCACCGTGGGCGAGGTGGGCGTGAGCAGGGCGTCGACCTCGCGGAAGGCGTTGAGAAAATCCTGACGGATGAGCGTGCGCACCTTCTGGGCACGGCCGTAGTAGGCGTCGTAGTAGCCGCTACTGAGCACATAGGTGCCCAGGATGATGCGCCGCTTCACCTCGGAGCCGAAACCCTCGGCGCGCGAGTGGTGGTAGATGTCGACGGCGTCGGTGGCCTTGGGCGAGCGGTGCGTGTAGCGGATACCGTCGTAGCGCGCCAGGTTCGAGGAGGCCTCGGCGGTGGCGATGATGTAGTAGGCGGCCACCGCGTACTCGGTGTGAGGAAGCGAAACCTCGCGGATCTCGCATCCCTGCGCGCGATACCAGGCGATGGCGCTCTCCACAGAGGCGCGCACCTCGGGAGCGAGCCCGGCGCCGAAGTACTCCTTGGGCACGCCCAGCTTCCACGGGCCGCGGCGGCGGGTGAGCTCGGCGCGGTAATCGGGAATCTCGGTACGGAAGGAGGTGGAGTCGTTGGCGTCGTGGCCGGCGATGGCCTGCAGCACCAGCGCGGCGTCCTCCACGGTGTGGGCGAAGGGCCCGATCTGGTCGAGCGACGAGGCGTAGGCGACCAGACCGTAGCGGGAGATCAGTCCGTAGGTGGGTTTCAAGCCCACGATGCCGCAAAGCGCCGCCGGCTGGCGGATCGAGCCGCCAGTGTCGCTGCCGAGCGAGACGGGGACCTGCCCAGCCGCCACCGCAGCGGCACTACCGCCGGAGCTGCCGCCGGGAATGCGCGTGGTGTCCCAAGGATTCGAAGTCGTCTGGAAGGCGGAGTTCTCCGTGGAGCTGCCCATGGCGAACTCGTCCATGTTGGCGCGACCGAAAAGCACCGCGCCGGCGTTTTTCAGTCCGATGGCGGCCGTGGCGTCGTAGGGAGAAACAAATTTCTCCAGCATGCGGCTGCCGCAGGTGAGCGGCTGGCCGCGCACGGCGATCACATCCTTGAGCCCCACGGGCACCCCGTCGAGCGGGCCGCGGGCTTGGCCGGTGGCGCGGCGCGCATCGGCTGCCGCCGCCTGGGCGAGGATGTCGGCCTCGTCGATGGAGAGGAAGGCGTTGATACGCGCGTCGGTGGCGCGCACCTGCGCCAGGCAGGCCTGGGAAAGCTCAACGGCGGACACCTGGCGCGCAGCGAGCTGATCGCTCAAGGCGGCGGCGGTTTGGAAAACAAGGGCGGACGACATGGCGGGGGAAAATTGGGCGTTCGCGCGGGGAGGCGGCGAGTGCGAGGAGGCGGGAAGCGAAGGACTAGGGGCGAGGGCGCTGGGCGAAGTACGCGTTTCGAGGCCCTTGGGAGCGCGGCGAAGGCGGGCGGCTAGGTGCGCTGCGAAGACGGGCGGTGAGGGGCGGGAAGTGGCGTAGCGGGGCGCTCAGGAAGCGGCCGCGACGGCGACTACTCCACGACCTTGGGTACGGCGATCATGTTGTCGCGGCAGGAGGGAGCGTTGCGCAAGGCGTCCTCCACGGAAAGCCCGGGGCGGGGCACGTCGGCGGCCCAGACATTGGAGACATCGAAGGCGTGGGCGGTGGGTTCCACTCCGGAGACGTCGGCCTCCTTGAGTTTCTCGATGTAGGCGAGCACATCGCCGAGTTGGCGGGCGAAGGTGACCTTCTCCTCGGGGGTGAGGGCGAGCCGCGCGAGATTGGCGACGTAATCGATGTCGATGTTGTTGGGTGATTCGGGCATGGCCGCGGAGCGTTGAAGCGAGAGGTTACGTTTCCCGCGTGCACGTTTTCAACCCGGATTCCCGGGCCCTTGATGGAAACATGCCGCCACCATGGGCGAACGACCGCCGACCCAGCCGGCGAACGTGATTTACTGGTTAAGCCGCCCGACAACCAGCCGATGTTCAACACCAGAATCCCCGTGTCCACATCCTCCCTCTCCGCAGAATGAAAATCCTGGTCGCAGACGACGATCGCATCGCGCGAAAAGTGCTGCGGGCTTTCCTTGAGGACGCCAGTTATCAGGTGGTGCTGGCCGAGGATGGCAAACAGGCGGTGGACGTACTGATGGCCCCCGAATCGCCGCGCATCGTCATCCTCGACTGGATGATGCCTGGCATGACAGGCCCGGAGGTTTGCGCCAAGTTGCGCGCTTCCCGCTTGGGGTTCCGGCCGTACGTACTGATGCTCAGCGCCAAGAATGATAAGAACGAGGTCGTGGCGGGCCTCGACGCCGGCGCCGACGACTTCCTCTCGAAGCCCTTCAATCTCGCCGAGCTGCTGGCGCGCCTCCGCGTGGCCCAACGGATGGTCGAATACGAGTTGGATCTGCAAAAAAAGATCGCCGAACTCGAATCGTTGGAGCAACGGCACCATCTCTTGGGTGAGCTCATCGCACACGCCCCCACTAGCACCGCGCCCGGTGCCGCCCCCGCGCCCCCCGCGACCGACGCCGCTGCACTTGCACCCATTCCGGCCGAACCTGAGCAACCGCGGGCCCTATTGGTGCCTGAGCAGATCGCTTCGCTGGCCGCCGCAGCACTGGAGCAACTCGGGCTGGGCGAAGTCCGAGCCGCAGAGCCGCCAGCAGGCTTCACTCTGCCCCGCGAAACCTATTCGGCGTGGGTCGCCCTGATCGCCACCAACACGAAGGTCTGGTTCGACCTCGTGCTCGAAGCCGAACCGGCCGTTGTGGCCAGCCTTCTGGAAAAGACACTCAACCGCAGTGCCGCCGGCACGACCAAGCAGGCATTCCTCGCGGAGGCCCTCACCATCGTCAGCTCGGCGCTGCGCTCGGAGCTGCGCCAGCACGCCGGCGAGACGCTCATGCCCTACCTTTCGAGGGGCTTGCGGCTCGACCACGTACGCCACCGCCTGCCCTTGGCCGAAGGCACCCGCCCCATCCAGCTCGACCTCGCTGGCCACTCCGTGTGGCTCACCGTCGTGGAGCAACCGGCCCCGTACAAGCACAAGCCCTCCGCCCAACTGCGCTTGCACGATGTGCTCGCCGAGTCCTACCCGCCCGCGCGTCTCCACGAAGTACCGCTGCTCAACTGCGGAGCTATTCTCAACGAGCGCTACATCGAGAAGATTTCCGCCTTCGCCGAGGCCACCGCAGAGCAGCATCCGATCCCCGTGTTCACGCCCACCCCCTTGGCTGCCTTCTTCCATCACGAGGGAGTAAGCTGAGCCGTAACCATGCAATCGTACGGCTTTGCGCTCTGGCAGTGCACGAACTTGTCCGCCGTAGGAGCGTGCTTGCACGCGATCTGTGCTCTGAATCGCGTGCAAGCACGCTCCTACGAATGAATGGTTACGGCAGAGCACCGCCCAGGCTTTTGAGGCCGCATGTCTACCTTGTGCGGGCAAAGGT
>CAJCBL010000315.1 GCA_903960515.1 uncultured Verrucomicrobiota bacterium | reverse complement strand
TTGCAGGTTGCGAACCTTTAGCAACGTTCGTATCCAGAGTTCATCACCCTGGCCATCGTCTTGGGTTTGAGGTCCTTCGCTGCGCTGGTGCGCGTTGGCACAAGTGCCCTCCCTTCGCTCCGCGCGAGTTATGCGGTCCAGCACCTCAACGCTACTATGGAGGTCTCCGACTCCTGCCCACGCCCGCGCGGCCTTGACGAAGTCGGCCTTGCACCGGCAGTGGCGGCCGCTCCCAGCGCGGCCGCACTAGCGCAGGTCTACTTACCCCATCTCCCCTTCCCCACCCGCCGCCCCCGCTGACCCCGCCGACGCGTTAATCGCCCTTGGGCGCTTGGGAACCGACGTTCTCTCGGTCCTGTAGCGGTCCTGACAGCCTTCGCCGTTACGGCAGCGGGTCGGCTCGTCGGATAATGAGTTTTCGAAGCTCATTCGATGGGGGAAGGGGGCACCTTTGTTGCGACTGGCTGGTTCAAAATTCGATCGTGCTTTCCGGCGGTGCCCCGCGGCACGCGCCCGTGACCGGCCCTTTCGCCCGCGTATCGTCTGATTCGGTCGAGCAGAATCTCACTGCTGTGGTTGATGGATTCATTGGCGCACGCCGTGATGCTCCAGTCCGAATGTAGTCCCGCCCCTTGTGGCCGTACCGGTTCGATACGGTGCGCAGTGCCAGCGTTTTTCGCTGCGAAGAATTCGCGGGCTACGCGCTTCCACCACCTCCGGTGTCGAGCAATCTAGACCCACCGTAGTGGCGAATCGCTTCATCACGGCTGAGCGCAGCAAAGGGGGCATCCGACCGCAGGCGCAGCGGGCTCCGGGCAGGCCTTCAGCGATTGCGGGAGGAGCTGCTCGCGCAGAGCGCGTGCGTCTCCATGCGCCATGTGCCGCAGTCCCGGCACGAGAAGTACGGCCAACGCCTTTCCGGGGCGAATGAGGGCCGCCACTTACTCCGTTACTCCAGCCCTAGGATCTGCCGGCCCTCGGGCGACATCATCTGAGGGTTCCAGGCCGGATCCCACACGATATGCACCTTCGCCTCGGCCACTCCGGGCAGCGCGGCGATCTTGCTGCGCGCATCCTCGGCAATCACCGGGCCCATGCCACAGCCGGGCGCGGTCAAGGTCATCTTCACCTCCACCCGCCGCCCTCCGGTAGCCACCGGTTCGATGGCCAAATCGTAGACGAGCCCAAGATCCACGATGTTTAAGGGGATCTCCGGATCGAAACAGGTCTTGAGCGCCTCCCACACCTGCGCCTCGCCAAGCTCCCCGGCCGTGGTGGGCACCGCGGCGCCCGCTGCCGGCAGGGCAAAGCCCTGCAGGGCATCGACCTGCTCAGGGGCGATGCGAAAAAGCGTGCCGAGGGCGCGCACCGTGACGCTCGCGCCGAGGGTCTGGGTGATGATCACCGTAGTGCCCGCGGGCAGCACTGCGGGGGTGCCGGCGGGAATCTCGGAGGCAGGGCAGTCGCGCAGCAGAACGCTTTCCTTGTGCATGGGAAGGGCGGTAGGTGGTTATTGGATCTGCAGGTCCACGGGCAGCCGCAGGTAGACGTGGCGAGGGTCGTTGTATTGGTCGAGCGTGCGCACCTCGGTCTTCATCCGCTTGGCGATCCGGCCCGAGACGCTGTCGCGGCTCAGGTAGTCGCCGGATTCCTCGAAGAGCTCGCGCAGCGCCTCGGCCATGTCGCGTTTGCCAGGAAACTCCTGCAACCGGTATCCCGTGCCCAGCTTTGCCTTACCCGCCGCGAAGTCGATGGCCTCCTGCAATCCGCCGAACTCGTCGATCAGGCCCAGGCGCTTGGCGTCGATGCCCGACCATACCCGGCCTTGTGCCAACTCCTCAACCACAGCGCGCGGGAGCTTGCGGCCCTCGACCACTCGATCGATGAACGAATCGTAGAGCCAGTTGACCACCGACTGGATCGAGTTCATCTCCTCCTCGTTCTTGGGGCGCGACATCGTCTCGGTGTCGGCAAACTTGCCGGTCTTCACCACATCGAAGGTCACCCCGAGCTTATGGGCGAGCTCCTGCACATTGAAGAGCATTCCGATCACGCCGATCGAGCCGGTGATCGTCGTGGGCTGGGCGTAGATGCGGTCGGCGTAGGCGGAGATCCAGTATCCGCCGGATGCTGCCACAGTGCCCATCGACACCACCACCGGTTTCTCCTCCTGGAGCAGGCGCAGCTCGCGCTGGATCACCTCGCTGGCGTTGGCGCTGCCGCCGGGGCTGTTGACGCGCAGCACTACCGCCTTCACCTCGTCGTCCTGGCGAAGCCGACGCAGTTCGAGGGCGTAACGGTCGCCGCCCACCTGCCCCTCCTCGCTGCCCTCGCCGTCGACGATCACCCCCTCGGCGTAAACCACGGCAATCTTCTTGTCCCCGGTGAGGTGGGGCTGGGTGACCGCCGCCAGATAGGCGCGAAACCCGATTTGTTTGAAGGTGGTTTCGTCGGTCGAGTTGGTGCGCTTCTTGAGGTCGGCGAGCAGTTCATCCCAGTATCCGATGCGATCCACCAGCCCGCTCTTCACCGCCACCGCCCCGAATTGGGCCTGTGGTTCCTCCAGCAGGGCTTGGAGCTTCTCCGGTGCGATCTTGCGCGACTCGGCGGCCTGGCGACGGATCTCCGTCCACACGTCGTCGAGCAGCTTCTGGGTGGCCAGGCGGCTCTCCGGGCTGAAATCGCGGCGCACATAGGTCTCGGCGTAGCTCTTGTACTTGCCGGATCGTGTCACCTGCACGCCCACGCCAATCTTCTCCAGGGCCCCGGCCAGGAACACCGGCTCCGAAGCCAGGCCGGGCATCCACACCATGCCGAAGGGATGCAGCACCAACTCGGAGGCCGCCGACATCAGATAATAATCACGCGTGTCCATGTTCTCCGCATAAGCGATCACCGGCTTGCCCGAGTCCCGGAACCGCTGCACGGCCTGGCGCACCTCGTGCAATGCGGCGTAGCCGCTGCCGTAGTCCTGGGGCTGTAGGCTGCCGGTGAGCAGCAGGCCTTTGATACGTTTGTCCTTGGCCGCCTCGGCAAGGCCGTCGAGCACCTGGCGCAATTGCAGGCGCTTGCCGTCGGCGCCAAAGAAGCGGGCGAGCTTGCCTCCCCCCTCGAAGGGCGAAGGGGCGTCGGCGATGTTGGTGTTCAGCTCGAGCACGAGGAACGACCCGTTCTCCACCAGCGCCTTGGGCTGCGTTTCGCCCATCGCTGCGATCATCGCCAGCCCGACGAACATCAGAAACATGCCGCCGAATACGAAGACCACCAAGGCCACCAGCGCCCCCAGGAAACTCGCGAAAAATGACTTCATTGGCGGCGACGCTACCGCACCCTCCGCCCTCGGCAACAGCCGAAAAGAACGGCCGCCGAGCATCTGCGCATCTCGGCCTCCGGGGGAGCAGTGGTCCTGCCAGCGTCCACCCGCCCTTGCCCATGCAGGTCGGCGGTATTCTCGCCTTGAGTTCTCCACCGAAGGGGGGCACCGCCGCTTGCAGAAACACTGAAACCGGAAAACGAGGCCGGAGCGTGCCCGTGCACGAGAAAGGCCCCTGCAACGGAAATCCGGCCCTCAGTATTCAGGCTTCCGCGCCGCGGCTCGCGGTACGGACACAAGGCCCGCCCCTAAAAGCGGACTAGCGTGCTCATCTATCCGCAAGGCCACTGCTCCAAGACTTCAGTATTCAGCCTTCAGCGTTCCCCCGGGGTCGGAACGGTCACAAGGCCCCACCCTGGCGGCGGACTGAATCGCCTCCACTCAGCAGCCGATCGCTTCCTTCACCCGGCGCTGAAGCACTCCCACGTCGAAGGGCTTTGGCAGAAAGGAGGCAACCCCGGCCATGTCCTCGTGGGCGTAGACGATATCGTCGGCATAGCCCGACATGAAGAGAATGCGCAGGTCCGGATAGGCGCGGGTGGCCTTCCGGGCGAGCTCCATGCCATCCATATTCGGCATGACAAGATCGGTCAGCAGAAGGGAGATACCCTTGACAGCCCCGCTCTCAAGCGCCCGCCACGCCTCCACGCCGTCGCGGGCCGTGAAGACCCGATACCCGACAGCCTCCAACGCCTCCTGCACGAGTTGTAGTGCTGAATCCTCGTCATCGACGACCAAAATTGTGGCCTTCTTGGACATGGCGCGAAGTGGAGAAGTTTGCGTGGCCCCAGAAAGAGGGGATTGCTTCAGGAAAGCATGCCAGCCCGGGCCGACAAGCGCGAATTGGGCAAGAGGGGCGCAGAAACCCAACTATTTGCCCAAGGCGCCCCGAATACCCGCAAGGAGCAGCGCGGGGGCCTGAGTTTTCTCCAGAAAGCCCAGGGCGCCAAGCCTGTGCGCCTGTTGGCGCACCCGCGCATCCGCCAGGCTGGAGATGAACAGAATCGGAACATTCCCCACAAGCCGCCGCAAAGTCCGGGCAATCGTGATGCCGTCGGTGCGCCGCAACTTCACGTCCATGAGCACCAGGTCGGGCCTCAGTCGCCGCACTGCGCTGGCCACCCGCAAACCGTCCTGCGAGCTTCCGCAAACCTCCAGATCGGGAGCGTGGTTGATGAGCGAGCTCAGGCCGGCGACGAAGAACCGATGATCATCCACTATGTAGACACGCTTGCGTGGTTGCCCCCCAGGTGCACTCCCTCCGGCTGCGGCCAGGGCAGTCTGGGGTCGACGATTACCGGCTCTGTGCGGGGATGAGGTCACGGAATTGGGGGCCGATGCAGTGTCCACCATCGGCCGAGGGAAACCAATCGGGGTTTCCCCCTTTGCCCACTCCGCCGGAGCCGTAACCCATCCGCCCAAGCGCTACGGTTGCACTCAACCGATGCGCCCCTGCGTCGTGACCATTCGGCCGCAGGAGCGTGCTTGCACGCGTTTCAGAGCGCAGATCGCGTGCTTGCACGCTCCTACCGCTGACACCGGAGTCTGAGCACTCTCCGAGCGCAAAGGGGTGCGATTGCATGGTTACGGCTGAGCCGTGCCATTCGGTCGAGATCCTAGGGCAGAGCGCCGAGGGCCTGATGACCAAGCAAGCCCTTGGGCTCATGCATGCCTCTAAGCCGACCACTGGGGGTTCGGCTCTCGCCTCACGACACTCGGCACACGTCTGCATCGTCACGGCAGAGCCGTAGCCGGCCCGCCCACAGGGTGCCCCCTGCAACTGACGCTTCGGGTTCTCAGCCTTGAGTATTCAGCCTTCAGCGTCCCCTGGAGCCCCGGACTCGGGGCCCGCCCCTGCACGCGGCCTGAAGCGTTGCGGCCCTGCCGGAGGGCTCGCCCGAGCCCAAAGAGCTCGCCGGGCTTGCCTGAAACCGAAAATTGCACACAACAGTGCGCAGGGTTGATCCTGCGCCTCGCTTCCATGCCTCCACTACCCTCCCAGCCTCGCGCCAAGCCGCCCACCGACCGGATGCCTGTGAAAATTGATGTCTTCTCAGCTCCCATGGAGCCCAGCCTTCTCGCGGACGTCATGGATTCGACACGCTCGACATTGTGGGAGTCGGACCGCAAAGAGCTGACCCGCTTCGCCAAATTGGTGGCCCAACGGAAGCCCGCTTCGCCGTGCCCCCGGATTTTTGCCGCCGCCGCAGGGCACGGGCATGTAGTCGCAGCCGACTTGCGGCGGGTCGCCGAGTTTTTCGCCTCCTTGCCCGAGGCCTCGTTGCCCTGCTCGCTCGATTACCGCCTCGTCTCCGGCGAAAACCTCCACTGGGTGCGCCATCGCGTACTCCACCGCTCCACCCACAGCCAAGAGCCACGCTACGCCGGGGTGATCACCGACATCACCGAGCTCCGAAATCTGGAGGCTGCGATTCTCCAGATCAGCGAGCGCGAGCAGAACCGCATCGGGCAGGATCTCCATGACGACCTTTGCCAGGTGCTGGCCGGCTTGAGCTGCATGACCCGGGTACTCGAGAACCGCATAGGCCTCCGACTCCCCGACGAGGCCTCCAATCTGCGCGAAATCAACCAGCAACTCATCGACGCCATGGAGCGCACTCGCGCACTCACCCACGGCCTCTATCCGGCCACGATGCGCTCCTCCGACGTACGCCCGGCACTTCTAGAGCTCGCCAAACAGGTGGAAGTACGATTTGGAGTCACTGTGCGCACCGCCTTCGGTGGCCCCTTCCTCGACCATTCCGCCCACGAAATTCTCCAAGTGTACCGCATCGCTCAGGAAGCCATCAGCAATGCGATCCGCCATGGGCGAGCCACCCGGATCGGGTTGACCCTGCATCGCCGCGTACACGGCATGGTCCTTCGTATCCGCGACAACGGCACCGGCTTCCCCTCCGCCCAACCACCCCAGCACGGCATCGGTCTCCAGATCATGCATCACCGCGCCCGCCAACTCGGTGCCAACATCGAGGTGGGCAACGCAGCCGGCCGCGGGGCACTCGTCCTGCTCGGCTATAAACCTGTATCGCAGCTATGAAAACAGGCCGGGATACTCCCTCCCCCCTCCATTCGAAGACTCGGGTCTTCATGGTCGACGATCACCCCCTGATGCGCAAAGGCCTGGGTGAACTCATCAATCAACAGCCCGACATGGTCATTTGCGGCGAAGCCGACGATGCCCCCGAGGCGCTCAAAGCGGTCGGCCAGATCCACCCCGACCTGGTCATCGTCGACATCTCCCTCAAGACCCAGAACGGCATCGAGCTGATCAAGAACATCAAGGCAATCGCCCCCTCGATCCAAATTCTGGTGCTTTCCATGCACGACGAGTCGGTCTACGCCCTGCGCGTGCTCAAGGCCGGCGCCAAGGCCTACGTGATGAAGCAGGAGGTGGCCGACAAGGTCATGGAGGCCATCCGCCGTATCCGCGCAGGCAAGGTCTTCGTCAGCGATCGCGTCGCCGCCCAGATGCTCAGCCAGGTAGTCGACGGCAACGACCCCTCCCGTGCATCCCCCGTCGACGCCCTCAGCGACCGCGAACTCGAAATCGTCACACTTATCGGCAACGGCATCGCCACCCGCGAGATCGCCAAGCGCTTGGGCATCTCCATCAAGACCGTCGAGTCGCACCGCGCCCACATCAAGGACAAGCTCACCCTCACCAACGCCACCCAACTCGTCCAGTGGTGCGTGCGCTGGATCGAGGAAGCCAAGAGCGCCGCGCACTAGTCGGCCCGGCCCGCAACCACTTAGCGGACACCACACAGCGGGCCCTCCCTCCGCTGGTGCGCCGCCCGGTGGCGCCCCCGCCCCCTCGGCACTGACCAGACTGTCGTGCCTCATTCCGCTCTGGCAGTGCACGAATTCCAGTGCCCGCCGCCGGAGCGTACTTGCACGCGATCTGCGCTCCTAATCGCGTGCAAGCAGGCTCCTGCAAATGGTTACGGCTAAGCCGTAACCATTCGGTCGACAGCCCAGAGCAGAGCGGCGAGGGCCTGATCACCGAGCACGCCCTTGGAAACACGCCTGCTTCTAAGCCGATCACTGGTGGTTCATCTCTCACCACTCGACACGCGGTGCTGGGCTGCATCGTTACGGCTAAGCCGTGACCATGCAGTCCGATTGTAGGCTCGGACCTTGTGTCCGTACCGGTTCGTTCGCAGACGGTACGTCGTGGCAGCGTTCTTCCCTGCGAAGATTGCGAGGGCGACGCCCCTACACCACCTCCGGAGGGCACAGATCAGACGGGAAACGCAGGCGAACTGAATGGTTACGGCTCAGGCCATCTCCAGAGCCTGGATCGGTGTGGCCGCGCTGGGGCCGGCACCGGCCCACGCGTGTCTAGGGCCGGTCACTTCAGCCGCCAAACCCAGCCGGCCCCCCGCCCGCCGGGTCCGCGAGCCCGAGGCCCCGCAAAGCCTGGAACAACGCCACCGGTGTTCAGGGAATTTTGCGCCCCGGTCGCGTTTGCCTCACCTCGCGCAACGACATGCCGGCCGGCGGCTCCGCCCCGCCCCGCTTGGCCACGCCCACACGCTGCGAGAGGTAGATACCCGAGTGGCCACTGGCGTGATACGCCACAAAACAGGCCACCGCGAAATACACGGCATAGGGCGCACCAAACAGCTCCAGCCCCATCACCGTGCAGGCCAGCGGAGTGTTGGCCGCGCCGGCAAACACCGCGACAAAGCCCAGCCCGGCGAACAGATCCACCGGCGCCCCCAGCAACACTGCGAGGGTATTGCCCAAAGCGGCACCGATGAAGAACAGCGGGGTCACCTCGCCGCCCTTGAAGCCGGCCGCCAGCGTCACGGCGGTGAAGAGCAATTTCCACCACCAACTCCACGGCTCAGCCCCTCCCGCATGGAAGGCCGAGAGCAAGGTCACCGCGCCCGTACCCGGTGCAGCGCTCACACTCAAGCCCAGGTAGTCGCGAGTGCCCACCGCATACACCAGCGCGATCACCAGGATGCCCCCCAGCGCGGGCCGCAACCAAGCTCTGGGGACCAGCCGCTGGAAGAGCTCCTGCAGCCCGTGGCAGAGTTCGGAAAACAGCCGGCTCACCAGCCCGAAGGCTGCGGCGGCGACCACCACCTTGGCCATGAGCCAGGCATCGAAGCGCAGATGCACCCCCATCGAGGGCGCGGAGGCGATTGAGTATTGCGCATGCTCGATACCCCACGCCGAGCAGGTGAAGTCGCCCACCACGCTGGCCACCAGCACGGGGATGAGCGCGTCGTAGCGCATGCGCCCGATCACCAGCACCTCCATCGCGAAGATCGCACCGGCGAGCGGAGTGCCAAACACCGAGCCGAAACCCGCCGCCACACCAGCCAGGAGCAGCACACGCATGTTGTCATCGCCAAACCGGCACAGCCGCCCATACGCGCTCGCCAGGCTTCCGCCCATCTGCACAGCCGTGCCCTCGCGACCGGCCGAGCCGCCGAAGAGATGGGTGATCAACGTGCCCCCGAGGATGAGCGGGGCCATGCGCCGCGGCACTCCTCCGCCGGGCGCGTGGATCTGCTCGATAATGAGATTGTTGCCCCCGCCCGCCGAGCTCCCCAGCCGATGATAGAGCCACCCCACCGCCACGCCGGCCACCGGCAGCAGGAACAGCAACCAGCCGTGTTGCCACCGCAACTCGGTTACACGCTCAAGCGACCACAGAAACCCCGCGCTGGCCGAGCCGGCCAGTACTCCCACCGGGAGCACCAGCAACGTCCACACCAGCAGTTGCCGCAAAGTCCCGGCCGGATCTCGCCAATCGAGCAAACGCCTCATCGCCAGTTTCCTCCGCTTTCGGCGCGGTTAGCGCATACGCCAGAGACGCGCGCAGGCGTCTTGGGGTGGCCCAGCGGCATGCCGCCCGCGAATTCACAAAACGCCGGGGCGTCTTGAGCGAAGCCGGCGCCGGTTGACTCGCCGCCGCCATTACCGGATCCACAGCAGAGGGAGCCGGCGATACTGCCGCCAGGCGCCCTGCCGCCGCCGCCGTTGCCGAGAACATTTCGAAAAGATGGGTACATGAGGAATCCTAGTGCGTAGCATCGCAGTAGGAGTCATCAGCGCCGACGCGTGTCGGGCGGTTCTCCCGCGCAGGCGGGACGGCAGAATCCATTGCCGGACAAGAGCTCAACCCGTAGCCCTCGCCCACTCAAGGAAAACTTGGGCTGGCCGCCGCCCCGAGATGTAGCTCGAAGTCGGGCTTGGCTGTGGGCCGGGCTGCGGCCCTTCGCTCGTAGGAGCGCAGGGGCGGAGTTGGCGCATCCCCAGCGCGAAGACAACCGGCCCCCAGGCAAGCGCGGTCCGGCGCCAGTCCCTGTCCTCAAGGCGTGCCTACTTGGGCCGTCTGGAGGTCGGTGGCTTTCGAGGACAGTGCCAAGACTTTCAATGCGCAATGAAGCGCGCACAGCATCAGGCGGCTCCCCGGCTTATCGAGGCCACCGCTCCCTACCCCGTGCCACAATCGGGATATGGAAACAGCCATTTCGCAGCCTTCGGACTGGTGGCCACCACAGCACTGGCGCCCAATTTGGGCTTCTTCTCCGGCAAGTTCGCAGCCTTCGGACTGGTCACCACCACACCACCGCACCACGCTCCGGCTGCGTGAACGCATCCGACTTCTTCATCCTCCCCCCCTCGCTCGCCTCCTTCGCCGCGTTTTTCCCGGCCGATGTAGCCCCCTGGGAATGGCTCAAGCAGATCGGCCCTGCGCTCGCCGCGCAGGACCTCTCCGGGGGCCAGTCGATGCCGCCGGGCGTGCATGCCGAGGGGCCGGTCTTTGTCCACCCCACCGCACACTTGCCCAGCTACGCCACTCTGCTGGGCCCGATCTGGATCGGCCCCGGCGCCAAGCTGCTCCCCGGCTGTTTTCTGCGCGGCAATGTAATCGTCGGCGCCCGCTGCACCGTGGGCCACAACGCCGAGCTCAAGAACTCGCTGCTCATGGACGGCGTGCAGGCACCGCACCGCCCCTACATCGGCGACTCCATCCTGGGCAACTCCGCCCACCTGGGTGCCGGCGCCGTGCTCTCCAATCTCCGGCTCGACCAGAAAGCCATTACAGTGCGCCTGCCCACCGGAACTTTCGACACCGGCCTGCGCAAGTTCGGCGCCATCCTGGGCGATTCCGCCGAGGTTGGCTGCAACGCAGTGATCCAGCCCGGCACCCTCTTGGGTCGCCGCGCGCTGGTGATGCCCACGATGGCCTTTGGCGGCTATCTGCCCGCCGCCACCATCGCCCGAGTTCGCGAACAGGTATCGACCTTCCCCCGGAGGGATTGATTCCAAGTCGGGTTCAAGATCAGACTACTCGCGGGGTCATGTATGAGCGTACTAGCACGCGATCCCTTCCGTCGTAGGAGCGTGCTTGCACGCGATCCCTTCCGTCGTAGGAGCGTGCTTGCACGCGAAAAAAGGTCCTCATCTTGAAAGCTAACAGGAATAGGGCGATCGAAACACCGGAATCCCGAACCGGCAAAGGATTGAACCACAGTGACAAGCACATATATCACGGACCTCGAACCCTATTAACCGCAAGGAGCGCAGAGAACACAAAGAACGTAGCGAACGGGTATGGTCGATGATCCGTCTATTCCCGCTACTCGATCCCCGCTTCTCGTTTCTTTCCGACAACTGCAAGGAACGCAGAGAGCGCAGAGACCAATCCGAATTTCACCACAGAGGACACGGAGGGGAGAAAAGGCTGAAACCTGAAGGCGGAATGCGGAAGATATTAATCACAAACAACGCAAAGAGCGTAGAGATCGGGCATAGTCGATACTCCGCCTATTCTCGCTACTCGCTCCTTTCCGCCGCAGAGGTAGGTCCAGTCTTCGACTGGATCATCCGATATTTTACCGCAAGGAGCGCAGAGA
>CAJCBL010000314.1 GCA_903960515.1 uncultured Verrucomicrobiota bacterium | reverse complement strand
GGCAGGGCTGATTTCTCAGTCCGACAGGCTCCTAGCGTTGATCACATCCGCGAAACGGTCGGGGAGCGATCGCATAGTGGGAGTTCCGGCCGCTGTCACCACGCTGGAGGCCGATGCGGTGGCATCGACGTACTTTTTGTTGGCGACCTGATAGTCGGCGGCCGGCAGTGCGGAAGGTGTCTCCAGGAAGCTGGTGAAGCGCTTTGTCCCGCCGATGATCTGCGGGCTCGTCAGATCGACGCAGTCGGTGGTTCCCGGAGGACCGGGAGGACCTTGTTCACCGGTGGACCCCCTCGGGCCCTGAGGGCCGGGCGAACCGGTTAGCCCCTGTGGACCTTGCGGACCGGCCGGCCCCACTGGCGCGGTGTTGTCCGGATCACCGTCGTCTGTCACGCGAAAGAATGCCGACGGCAGATTGCGGGTGCCGGCATAGGTATGTACTTCCCCGCCGGTGCCTTTGATCGAATAGCCCTCGCTATCCCAGCGCACCAGATCGATAGAGACCTGGAGCTGGTAATAGCTCCCGATTTCGCTCTGGAACCAAACCTCCACTGCACCGCGGACACCGCCCGAAATCCGACGGGGAACGTTGACGTCCAGCATAACCGGATCGGCAGATGCCATTAGGGTTGGCGCGGCGGTGATGATGACTGTGAGCAGAAGGAGACAGATCGGGGACAGGCGGGTGTGTGTGTTCATGGACTTGGGCTTGGCGCTGAACGAAGAAGCTCCTTCCCCGCAACCAGGGGCGGAGAGACGGATTGAGTGCAACTGGGTGCAGCAAGCGAGCAGGAGCAGTATGGGATGGTCAACGACAATTGGAACCCGCCATGAGCGACAATTGGATTCCGCCATGCCGGCTGGGGTGTTGGGGCGCTCAGCTCCCACTCCGGTCCGACTCAGAACAAGATTCATGTAGAATCCGGGCTAGGCTTTCGACCTTATCCGTCTGGCGACCCGGTATAAAGGCGATGAAGCAGAAGCGAGTAGGCGTGCGTTCGCTCCAGAGCTATGTAGACAATGTGTTTTGAGGAAGTAGCGAGTGGTGAGTAGTGGGTAGCGAGTACTGAGGAGTAGCGAATAGCGCAGAAATCGCAGCGAGTCGGCGCGCAATATAGGGCAACAGCCCCGCGCCGGCTCGTGTAGTGCGGCGCTTCCGCATGGAGGGCGAGACTCCGTCCGAGCCGGTTCACGTCCCTGGCAAGGGGGCGATTTCTGACCTTTCCCCAGGTCGAGGCCAGACTAGCCGCTGCTGAGCCGTGACCATGCAATCGTACCGCGTTGCTCTCTGGCAGTGCGCGACTTCCGGTGTCCGCCGTAGGAGCGTGCTTGCACGCGATTTGCGCTCTGAATCGCGTGCACGCACGCTCCTACAACAGAATGGGTATGGCTAGAGGTCAGGTGAGCGCCTGTCGTGGGCGGCCCTGGTTCTGCAGCATGGGAGAGCGGGCGTTCCCTGGGGCCTTGTTTGCCGAGAACGCGGGGCCGCCGGTGGGTTCTGTCCCGAAGTCGCCTGATATCAACACTTCTGCGACATCCCTGCTCGACTCCGTCATTGTTTCTGCCTTCGTCCCGCTGGCACAGCCATACCCCGATCCGTAGCTGGGGCGCGAAGCGCTTCAGCCTTCAGTTTTCAGCCTTCCGCCTTCCCGTCCGTAGCTGAGCGGCGAAGCCGTTCAGCCCGTTCGAATTCAGCCTTCAGCATTCAGCATTCGGCCTTCCGTATTCCGCTTTCCTCCTTCAGCTTTCAGCATTTCAGCCGTTCAGCCTTCCTCTTCCCCCGTTCCGCCTTCTTCATTCTTCGATCTTCCTTAGGTCCTCCGCCCAATGCGCCTCCTCCGCCCAGTCCTGATCGCCGCCGCCGTACTTGCGTTGCCCCTATGGGCCACGCTCGACCGCGACGGCGACGGCCTATCCGATATCTGGGCCGCGCTGTATCCCACCGCCGGCGCTCCCGAGGCTGATCCCGATGGCGATGGTGCCACCAACCGTGCCGAGGCCCTCGCCGGTACCGATCCCACTTCGGCATCCAATCGCCTTGCCGCCACGCC
Source organism: uncultured Verrucomicrobiota bacterium (assembly GCA_903960515.1). Classification (GTDB taxonomy): domain Bacteria; phylum Verrucomicrobiota; class Verrucomicrobiia; order Opitutales; family Opitutaceae; genus CAJCBL01. The sequence goes on along the minus strand of CAJCBL010000314.1, from coordinate 4,937 downwards.
GCAGCGCGATGCCTCCGGCAATCTGGTCCTCTACTGGGCCGGCGTAGCCGGCAAACACTATAGCATCGAGTCCTCAGCCAACCTGTCCACCTGGACTGCCCTTCCCGGCGAATACACCGGTGCCGGTGCCGCGCTCAGCGCTATCGTCTGCCCGGCCGGTACGCCGACCGGTTCGCGCCAGTTTTGGCGAGTGACCGCCTTCGATGCCGATACCGATTCCGATGGCCTCAACGACTGGGAAGAAGCCCAGTTGGGCACCTCACCGACCGCCTCCGATACCGACCACGACGGCCTGCCTGATGGCTGGGAAGTCGTAGCGGGACTTGATCCTGTGATCCGGCAAAGCCCGGGAGTTCCCCCTTCGGCACCTACCGAGCTCAATACTATAGACCAAACTAAGGCTACTGTCGTTTTGAACTGGGGCGCTGCAGTTGGAGCCCCAGGGCGCTCGATTATTGGGTATATGGTATACTGCAATGGTGTTTTAGTGGATCAGGTGCAGGCTCTTGATCGTGCGGTCTATTGTAAGCCCAATGGTGAGTGTTGGTTGTATTTCACCGTGCGCGCCATCGACGATACCGGGGCGCTGTCCGCAGCAAGCAACGAGCGCATGTTTTTCCCAGATCGTCGATGGGCTAGGTTCGAGGTCCGGGAGGCTTCCGCTTCGGCCCGGCGCTGGGGCATTGCAAGCCCGGTGTCCAAGCGGCTATATCGGAGCTTCACCTTTGCATTTCACGAAGAGCAGAATGACGTTACGTGGACCGGGGGGAGTTCTCATCTCATCAACGATTTGGCGTGGAGTTTAGTGAGGGAAGGGCAAACAATGGGTCCCGGAGTGTCCTCGTTTATTGGGGAGATGAACAGCCAAGGTCGGGCAGATGCGCCGGCGCACGCGGTTTGGAATCCGACAGCCTACAATGGTGTGGCTTTAGACGGGTGTGCGAGTACTACTGCTTTCACGAGCCAGATAGAAAACATCCCCCCATCGTTTCTCGAGGCCACCGGAGAACAGGGGGATAGCTTTAGTTATAGCGGCTCTGGTACTTTCGACTATGAGGTATATCCACGCCTTGCAAACCGCCGAACTTGGACGCGTGTTGCAACTTGCATACTTAGTGACGAATTTACAGAGGCGGATCTGCTTGGGTATATCGATCAGAACTATCGGTCCGCTATGGCCGAAGTATCTGGGCTTCCTTGGAACTATGGAGCATCATGTTACCAGGGAGAACTGTCGACGCGCAGTTTATCCGATGGATTTCCGAATGAATCCGCATTTCGGGAGGTTCGCATTAGTGGCACACAGGGGATCTTGGAAGTGCGGGTATCTGGAACCCAGTATCGGTTTTCTCGCGAGGGGGATGAACCCTTTCATTTTCGCTGGGTCGAGCAATTTTGGCCGAAGGGGGGCACGCCTGAAATAGTTGCCCGCCACGATGAGATTGGGCTCCCAGTTGGCGGGGTAGCAATTTCGAGGGCGTACACTTGTATTCCTCCTGAGGCGTCTGGGAGCGTGTACGTCCATGTTCTTTCCGGGGAGATATCCGTTCTGCCTGCGATAACTGAGGATGGAACGACGCATGCATATCGAAACTATCTGAAGGGCGCGCTGTACGCAGGGGAGTGTATGCCTGTCGATCTTGACACGTATACTAACGAGGTCACGACCGGGATTGTCGCGAAGATCATGGGGGATTCGGATTCGGTTCGGTTCTATTTGGTTGATCCATCTGTCTTGCGCTGGGACGGCCAAGCAGCGGCTATTGAAGACGGGATTCCCATTGAATCAGGAGTGGACCTTTGGAACTGTCCTAATTCACCTTGGAATGGTGCCCATTATCCGGCTCGGCAATTAGTGGCTGTCGGGCTCAAGCCCGGGAAGGTGGATTTCGCCTTACAAATCACGATGGGCGGGGTTACTTTTGACTCGACTCTCCCGATTCTGGTCCTCCCTCAAAGTTCGCTCGCCGTCGATGCTAGTCGCGACGGGTCGATCAAGCTCCCCTCCGAAGACAACTCCGACGTCACCTCCGTCGACAAACCCTTCCGCTTCTGGCTCAATGATGATGATGACCACTTCTCGTCTTCGACGGGCGGCGGGGATACTTACAAAGAGAATGCCTACGATGAGCTGAATTCAACCCACCCGAATTACCTCGAACCCCAAGCGACATCCGCACGAGATCTAGAGGATTTTGCCAGGTTGTGGATCAGCACACAGGGGCTCAATGCGGCGTTCAAGAATGGCGACCTTTACCTTGGGCTGAAGTGGTCGGATGTCGGGAAAACAGGGAGCCCCGCGATTAAGGTATTCAAGCATGCCGAAGCCGACGGCGGACTAGGCTATCTCAGCAGCATGGCAGCCGCGTCGCAGCAGATTTCGCAGCGCGCCATCTTCGATGCCCGCGACGAGGGTCTCTATGCGGATGATCGCAGGCAGACGATTCAAGGAAGTGATGTGTTTGTGCTGCCCACTTCGGTCTTTTCTCAGCTCAGCGAAACGGCACCGACGACCCATTTGCTCTTCGAGGGAGCTGGAGTCGGGAAAGGGGAGTTGAAGCTCATCATCCTCAAGAAGGATGGGACAAATTTAACGACAATCGGCGAAGGCCCGGGCGTGTGGCTCGACCTGAAGAACCTCAAGTCGATGTACGAGCGTGTGAAAGCAACTGCCGATGGAGCGGAGAACTTCCCTTTCCCTTACAACTTTGTCGGTGGCAATGCGGTCCCCTCCCCGGTGATGGGATGGGTGTCCGATCCATGCGGATATGTTTTCGAACCCGCTTCCGATGAGAACTCGACCTACATCGTGTTTGTTCACGGCTGGAATCAAGAATACGCGTCTTCGACAGTGTATGCTGAAACGATGTTTAAACGCTTATGGCATCGTGGCTATAAGGGGCGTTTTGTCCGCTTCCGCTGGCCGACATTCACCGGACTAACGACCTACAACGACAGTGAATACCGCGCATGGAAATGTGGGGCTAGTTTGAAGGAGTACCTTGGCACACTGCCAAGCTCCTTCACGATCAATCTGGTTGCCCACAGCATGGGAAATATCGTCGCCGGTTCAGCCCTAGAGAAGGGTGCCTTTGTTGCGAACTACGCCTTGTGCCATGCCGCAGTTCCAGCGATTTGCTATGATACTTCTGGGAGCGTTACGCAAAGTGGTTGGGGATATGTGACACCCAACGATGATCCGGATCCCGCGACCGTAGCTCTGAGTTATCAAGGGCGACTCGCGAACGTCTCTGGGAACTTGGTGAACTTCTTCTTGCCTGCCGACAGCGCGCTGGGGGCCTGGGAGCTGAACAACGACTCGCCTGAGGGTGGTCGCTTTGCGCTCGTCGGCTCAAAACCGCATCAGTGGCCTGAGGGCAGTCTTGATCGCGCAGGTTATTGGTACCAACGAGCGGCCATCTCTGGACAGAAGTTGCGTGTTGTTCGTGAAGAGGGGAATCGGACTCTCGCTGTACCCGGTGAAGCGATGGCATTTGCAGTCCAAGCTTCGAGCTTGGCGGTTGGTGCGGAGGGACGCACTCGCGGTTCAATCGCTGAGTGTGTCGATTTGAGTACGTACGGTTTTGATTCCGTACACAGCGCCGAGTTCCTCTTCACGGTCCAGCAAACCCGGGATTTTTACGGTATGCTCCTGCTCAAATTTGGCGTGGCTATTCAACCATGAAAAAACGTTTCGTCCTGCCCCTTGTCGTATTGGTTGTGTTGGGCTTGGTTTGGGCCATCTGGCCGTCGCGTGCCGTGGGGCCTAAGTCGTCACAACCCGGATCAACTCCGGAGGCACCGCCTGCTAGCCCTACGTCTTCGAAACGGCCTGCGAATCAACCATCGACTGGGGTTACGGCACTGCCGCAACCAGGTTCGCCGGCTCCGGTCGGCGTTGGGCAACCAGAGGCTGAGGCTGACAAACGGTATCTCGACAGAATTACACCCGTCTTTCAACGGTCACTGACCTTTCATGGTGTGGTACTTGATGAGCGGAATGTTCCAGTATCTGGAGCGAAGGTGCACTTCTCTCTGATGAATAATCCCAGTCCGAGTGGCTCGGGGACGAGTGGAGACGCTGAAAGTGAACAAGACGGTCGGTTCGTCATCAGTGGGCGGGGCATGGGAATCTTCGTTGAGGTCTCAAAAAAGGGCTTCTATCGCGTGCCCGACCTCGACGGGAAGCGTGGCTCATCTGGGGTGTTCCGGAATCATGAGAATCGAGGCAGTACCGATGTGCCGATTCCGACCGAAGCAGAACCTGCTGTCTTCATTCTTCGCAAGATGGGTGAAACTGAGCCGTTGGTTCACATTGCGCCGCGGTCGATTCTTGTGCCAAAGGACGGAACCCCAACCACGATTGACCTCAGCACGGGCCAAGTTGTTGCCGCGACTAGAGGGCAACTTTGTGTTGAGGTTTGGACGCAGAACCAAGGCCTGAATCCCAACCAAGGTCAGCATTACGATTGGCGGTGCCGGCTGACAATCGCAGGAGGGGCTATAGTTGAACGTTCCGGACAATTTGACTTTGAGGCACCAGAGAGTGGTTACGCAGTAGCTGCCGAACTTGAGCAACCTGCAACGGCCGAACGCTGGCGGCCGAGCATGGCCAAACAGTTTTTTGTTCGGCTCGCGGACAATCGATATGCGCGGATCAACCTTGAGATGATTGCCCGTGGTGACCATTTTATCGTGCTAGAGAGCTTCTTGAATCCGAAGCCCGGCAGTCGGAACTTGGAATTTGATCCGGCGAAGGCGATCAACCCGAAGCCGTAAGCGTCCATCGGCAAACAGAACCAAGAGGTTCTCTTAATTGGCAACTTCGACTTTGAACGAGTTGTGGAAGTGGAGGCATGCATGAGCGTCAGGTGGTTTTCGGGGTGGAGATGAGAGCGAAAGGCGAGCCGTGCTTGCGTTGATTGGCGAGGTGTTTG
>CAJCBL010000313.1 GCA_903960515.1 uncultured Verrucomicrobiota bacterium | reverse complement strand
GCGGACCGGAGCGGCCCAATAGGCCAGAAAGGCGGAATCGTGTCGGGCAAGAGCGTACGGCTCCACGAGAGGAGAATGCTCAGGCTTCGCCGACATGCCCTCGCAGGGCGGCAAGCGGGACTCCGTGGCCTTGCTCAAGATCGCGGTGGAGCCGGGCGAGTTCATGCTGGTTGGCCGGGTCGCCGAGTCGGAGGCGGTGTTTGAGAAACGCGAGCGCCTTCATCATTTCGTCGCGCGGCAATTGTTCCAGTTGTGATTTGAGTTCGGAGAACCCAATACGCCGAACCTACGATTCACCCGGTTGGCGGCAATCATCCGTTCTCCACGTTCCGGCGTTTGGTTAACCAGTCCCCCTTCTCCCCATGAACGAAATCACCATCAACGGCCGTCGGATCGGGCCCGGACAACCGGCCTATGTCATCGCGGAGGTATCGGCCAACCACAACGGCAAGCTCGACCGGGCCCTCTCGATCGTGCGAGCGGCAAAGCTCGCCGGGGCCGATGCGGTGAAGCTTCAGACCTACACTGCCGACACCATCACACTCAAGAGCGACTCTCCGCTGTTCCGCCACGGCGGAGGGGGATTGTGGGCACACCGCGACCTGTACTCGCTTTACCAGGAGGCGTACACTCCCTGGGAGTGGCACCCCCAGCTCAAGGCCCTGGCCGACGAGCTCCAGCTCACGTTGTTCTCCACCCCGTTCGACCCCACGGCTGTCGACTTCCTCGAGAACTTGGGGGTGCCGGCCTACAAGATCGCCTCCTTCGAACTGGTGGACCTGCCGCTCATCCAGAAGGTGGCCCGTACCGGCAAGCCCCTGATCCTCTCTACCGGCATGGGCACGCTTGAGGAGATCGCCGAGGCTGTGGCCGCCTTCCACGGCGCCGGCGGCAAGGAGATCGCCCTGCTGAAATGCACCAGCGCGTATCCGTCGCCTCCGGAGGCGATGAACCTGCGTGTGCTCCGCGATCTGCATACCCGCTTCAACGTGCCCGCCGGGCTCTCCGACCACTCGATGGGCCACACGGTGGCAGTGGCGGCAGTGGCGCTGGGAGCGTGCGTGATCGAGAAACACTTCACCCTCGACCGGGGCGATCCGGGGCTGGACAGCGCGTTCTCGATGGAACCGGCCGAATTCAAGGCGATGATCGCCGCGATCCGCATGACGGAGGCCGCATTGGGACAGACCTCTTATGAGGCAACGGCGGCGGAGGCGGAGAGCCGGCGTTTCCGGCGCTCGCTATTTGTGACGCGCGACATCAAGGCCGGGGAGGTATTCACCCCCGACAACCTCCGTTCGGTGCGCCCGGCCGCCGGATTGCCGCCGAAGCATCAGCCCGAGATCCTGGGCAAGACCGCCACCCGCGACATCCCCGCCGGCACTCCGCTGGAGTGGGGAATGGTGGGCGGATGAGCGGGCTGCAATGGCGAGGGGATCGCAGCTAGAGTATTCCCTCGCGGCGGCGCTGGCATAGGCAGGCTGCTCGCCGTTGCGCGCCGCATTGACGCCGTCGGCCCGGCTTGGCACCGATTAACCCCATGCCTCCCGCCGACGAGCCCAAGATCATCTTCTCCATGCTCGGCGTGACCAAGCGCCACGAGCGCAAGGTCGTGCTGAGCGACATCAGCCTGTCCTTCTATCTTGGTGCCAAGATCGGAGTGCTTGGCCTCAACGGCTCCGGCAAGTCCTCGCTCATGCGCATCTTGGCCGGGCGCGACAAGGAGTTCGACGGCCACGTTGTCTTCCAGCCGGGATACACCGTGGGCCTGCTCGAGCAGGAGCCCCAGCTCACCGCAGGCGCCACGGCTCGCGCCTGTGTGGAGGAGGGCGTGAAACATCTCACCGACCTCGTAGCTGCGTACGACGCGACCTGGGACGAGCTCGACGGCGCCACCGACGAGGCCGCCAAGGAGGCCATCCTCCACAAGCAGGGCGACCTGCAGGAGAAGATCGACGCCGCCGGCGCCTGGGACGTGGGCTCTCAGGTGGAGATGGCGATGGACGCCCTGCGCTGCCCTCCGGGCGATGCGATCGTAGACAAGCTCTCCGGTGGCGAGCGCCGGCGCATCGCGCTCACCCGACTGCTTCTCCAGAAGCCGGATATCCTGCTCCTCGACGAGCCCACCAACCACCTCGACGCCGAGAGCGTTGGCTGGCTGGAGCAGCACTTGCGCCGCTACGAGGGTACCGTGATCGCGGTGACGCATGACCGCTACTTCCTCGACAACGTAGCCGGCTGGATACTGGAACTCGACCACGGCCACGGCATCCCGTGGAAGGGCAACTACTCCTCGTGGCTGGAGCAGAAGCAGCGCCGCCTCGCCGTGGAGCAGCGCACCGAGGACCGCCGCCAGAAGGCGATGCAGCGCGAGTTGGAGTGGATCCGCATGAGCGCCCGCGCCCGTCAGGCCAAGCCGCAGTCGCGCATCACCGCCTACGAGACGATGCTCAAGCAGAACTCCGCCGAGAAGGAGCGCGAGTTCGAGATCGTGATTCCGGCCGGCCCGCGCCTGGGCACGCTGGTGGTCGACGCCAAGAAGGTGTCGAAGGCGTTTGGCGACAACCTGCTTTTCGACGACCTCAGTTTCTCGCTTCCTCCCGGCGGCATCGTGGGGGTGATCGGGCCCAACGGCGCCGGAAAGACCACGCTTTGCCGCATGATGATGGGTGTGGAGAAGTCGGATGCGGGTGAACTGCGGGTGGGCGACACGGTGAAGGTGGCCTACGTGGACCAGTCGCGCGACTCGCTGCCGGACGGGCAGACCATCTACCAGGCGATCAGCGGCGGGGAGGACATTCTCAAGCTCGGCGGGCGCGATGTGAACGCCCGCTCGTATTGCACCCAGTTCGGCTTTACCGGCGCAGACCAGCAGAAGAAGGTCGGCGTGCTCTCCGGTGGCGAGCGCAACCGCGTGCACCTCGCCCGCCTGCTCAAGAGCGGGGCCAACCTCATCCTCCTCGACGAGCCCACCAACGATCTCGATGTGAATTCGATCCGCGCGCTGGAGGAGGGCTTGGAGAACTTCGCCGGCTGCGCAGTGGTCGTGTCGCATGATCGCTGGTTCCTCGATCGGGTGGCCACCCATATCATGGCCTTCGAGGGCGACAGCACGGTCTACTGGTGGCCGGGCAACTACACGGGCTACCTGGAGGATTTCCGCCGTCGCAAGGGAGCCGATGCGGACCGGCCGCATCGCATCAAGTACCGCCGGCTCACGCGTTAGCGTTCCCGGGGCTGGATCAGAGTAGGGGGGCATGGCAAACCCGCCCTCAAGCCCGCGCCCTTGCGGCCGATTACTGGACCGTCCGTATGCAGTACCACCTGCGTCAGTCCTGGTGGCCGCGGTGGTGTGCCGGGACTGCGCGGAAACCACCCCGTTGTCCATCCCCATGAAAGCTCGAAGTATTCTATTTCTCGCGGCGGCCTTGTTTGGTTCCGGTGCCGCTTCTGCTCAGAACCCTACTCCTTCCGCCGAAGAGCAGGAGCGCGCGATTACCGAAGAGCAGGTCGTGGTGCTGGTCAGCCAGACCTGCGCTGATCTCAGTAAGGATTCCTCCGGAACCATCGCGCAGATCAATCAGGGGGCCGCGCCGTACAAGAGTGCGGCCAATCCGGCCCTGTATGTGTTCATCTATGATCCTGATGTGACGATGGTGGCTCACCCGCGCGCAGATCTCGTAGGCAAGAGCGTGAAGGGCAAACCCGATGTGAAGGGCAAGAAGTTCCGCGACGAGATCGTCGAGCGGGCGCTCAAGGGGGAGACCGGGTGGGTCGATTACCTCTACCAGAAGCCCGGGGAGGCCGGCATCTATCCGAAGAAGACGTATTTCGCCAAAACTACCGGCAGCGATGGCAAGACCTACATCGTCTGCGCTGGCAAATACCAGCGCAACGCCGTGGTCCAATAGGCGCACACCGCTGGCAATGTCCGTTCGCGGCAAGTTGAACTTTGTGGTGACGGTGAACGCCGTCATCATCGTGGTGCTGCTCGCGGCATCGCGATATCTCGCGGGCGCCCAGGAAGAGAATCTGGCGCTTACCCGGCGCGATGCGGCCGCAGCGGCTCGCTGGGCGGGGATCACTGCGCAACTGGCCGAGCTCGAGGCGCTCTACAACCGCAGCATCATCGTGCAGATGATGGGGGAGAGCCCGGCCGAATGTATTTCGGGGCTGGATCGATGCGCCGTGGCGCTGGGCGCGCAGGAGGCTGGCGCAGCAAGCGGCGGCGAAATGCACGCTGTCTTGCGCCAGGTCGTGATGAAATTGGGCCCCGGATTGGCCCAGTTGCGCAACGCCGATGCCTATGGGGCGAGCGAGACCTACATGAAGGGGCTCAAGCCGGCGCTGACCGATGTCGCCCGAGCGATTCAGACGTGTGCCCAGGCCGCCGATCGCGATGCAGCCGCACGGGGCGCCGCCATCGCCAGCAAGGTCGAGTATTTCCATACCGGGAGTTGGGCCATGCTCGCAGTGGCTATTGGCACCATAGGCACCGCGGCGTTGATGACCCATCGGCTAACCGCCACGCTGCGCGACACCGTGGCGAAAATACAGGCCGGGGTTGAACAGGCCTACAACTCGGCCCGGCAGGTCACGCAGTCGGGCGACTCGCTGGCCTATGGCAATGTGCAGCAGGCCGCTTCCCTCACCGAGACGGCCACCGCACTGGCCACGCTTGCGGCCATCACCCAGGAGAATGCCGCCGGCGCGAGCCAGGCGAAAGTCGCTGCTGCCGGTACCCGCGCGGCGGTGGAGCTGGGGGCCGGCGAGATCCAGCGCCTCAATGGGGCTATGGCCGCCATCGAGACCTCCTCGAAGGATGTGGGGACCATAATCCGCACCATCGAGGAGATCGCTTTTCAGACCAACATTCTCGCCCTTAACGCCGCTGTGGAGGCGGCCCGCGCCGGCGAGGCCGGGGCCGGGTTCGCTGTCGTTGCCGACGAGGTACGCAACCTCGCCCAGCGCAGCGCGGTGGCCGCCCGCGAGACCGCCGGCCGGCTCGATCGTGCCCAGGAGAACAGCCGCCTCGGCACGGAAGTGGGCCGCGCCATGGGCGAGGACCTGAGCGGGATACTGGAAAAGGCGCGACAGGTTGATGTGTTGGTCGCCGAGATAGCGGCGGCATCGGAGCGGCAGAGACACGGCATCGCGCATTTGACCGAGGCTTCGTCGGCGATGGACCGTGTAATCGAATCCAACACCGCCCAAGCCGAGGAGACGGTGCAGATCTCCCGCGATTTGGAGGCGCAGGCCGGGGAGATGGCCGAGGCGCTGGACCGGCTCCAGGATTTGTTGGGAGGGAGCCGCGCCATGACCTCCTCCCGTTTTGCGCCCGAGCCGCCGACTCCTTCGATAGACTCTCGCAACGCAGTTCCGCAGCCGATAGCCGCCCGGCGCGGCGCCCGCCTCGGGGCCGCGTGAGGGCCGGCCCGCTTGCCCGGCGCACTTCGGGGCCCCGGCGTGTCGCTGCCGGCCACCGCCGCAGTGCCGGGGAGGCTCCCAGTGGGGAGCTGGCCTCAGCCAGATGAGCATCGGCATCCAGAATATGCCGCTGCCGGTAGGCGGCGGTGTTGCCAAGCCACCGGCCGTACTGTTCCGTGGAGCGCATGGAGACAACCCCGTCCGACCAAGCCAAGGCCCGGCGGGCGATTCGTCTCATCTATCTGGCCATGGCGGTGGGCATTTTGCTGCCGATGGTGCTCTTTTGGTTGCTTCGCTGAACCGTCTTCCTGCTCCTGATTCCCTTGAAACGCACACTACTGATCATCCGGATTTTCTTCATCCTGCTCTGCGGAGCCGGTAGCTTGGCGGCTGCGTTTGCCGTGGAGGGTTGGGGCCACTTATGGTGGCTGGCCCTCCTGATCGGGATGCTCGGAGGGGCGCTGGTGGTGCTGGTCGATATCCAATTGCGCGGGTTCTCGCTGCGCGGCCTTTCCGCACTGACCTTCGGCCTGGGCACTGGCGCGCTGGTTTCGTGGCTTATCAGTTCGTCTCCGCTTTTCGAGGGCGGGCCGCCGGCGGTGCTCTACACCAGCCGAGTCGTGCTCTTCATTGTCTGCATGTATCTGGGGGCGGTCATCGCGCTGCGAGGCAAGGACGAGTTCAACTTTGTCATCCCCTACGTGCGCTTCGTCCCCCACGACGTGGATGTGCCCCTGGTGATCGTCGACTCCAGCGCGCTGATCGACGGCCGTATCGCCAAGATCTGTGACACCCATTTCATCAGCGCCGCGCTGATCATCCCTCGCTTCATCCTCAACGATCTCCAGCGCATCGCCGACTCGCCCGACCCCGCCCGCAAGGCCCGCGGTCGCCGTGGTTTGGACACTCTCAACGCCCTGCGCACGATCAAGAACCTCGACCTTCGTATTCACGAGAGCGAGGTTTCCAACCGGCAGGAACTGGAGTCCAAGCTCGTGTTTCTCGCACAGTCGATGAAGGCCAAGCTCCTCACCACCGACTACAACCTGGCCCGCGTGGCGGAGTTCCACGGTGTTACCTGGCTCAACCTGCACACGCTGGCCAAGGCCGTGCGCCCGGAGCTCACCCTGGGGGAGACCATCGAGGTAGATCTGGTGAAGGCCGGTCGTGAGGACGGCCAGGCGGTGGGTTATCTGGAGGACGGCTCCATGGTCGTTGTTTCCCAGGCTCGCGACCTGCTCGGCAAGAAGGCTACGGTGGAAGTGGTGAGCGTGTTGCCCTCGGCGGGAGGCAAAATGGTATTCGCGCGACTGCAGCACGAGATCGCCTCGTAAGAGTGTCGACGGGCAACAGAGACGATTCTTTCAAGAAAATGCTTGCGGAGACGGGGGCGGGCCAATGTGCTTGCCCGCTCAGTTTGGCCCGGACAATTAGCTCAGTTGGTTAGAGCACTTCCTTGACATGGAAGGGGTCACAGGTTCGAGTCCTGTATTGTCCACCATCTAGATACAGCCTCCACGCACGGGAGGCTTTTTCATAGGTAGGACTTGAGGGCCGGGTTGGTCTGAATGGGTGGGGCGGCATGAAACCGACCACAAACAGCCAACAAACGACAAACAACGGGTCGCAGGCGGATGAAAAGGTTCGTGGTATCACAAAGCTGCTAGCCGCAGGAGACCGCCCCAAGCCGTATGGCGTCCAGTGGCGCGTCGACGGGGAGCGCAAGACTGAGTTCTTCGCCGAGGAAGCCGTCCGTGATAGGCGCTTCCTGGCGCTCGCTGCCGACAGGATGAAGGGGGCACTCTACCACGCGCTTACAAGGCAAGAGGTTGCCGAGTACCGCGCGATGAAGGCCACTTTTGGCCAAGCCGATTGGCGCGAAATCTACAACGGCTACATCGCGTACAGCGCGATCACCAATGGCCATACTCCAGGCGAGTCCCTTACGGTGCAGGAGGCGTGCTCGCGGTACCTTGAGGAGCAAGAGAAGCGCCTCGCGCTGCACAAGGCCTCCAATGACACGATTCGCCACAAACGGACGAAGTTGAGGCGGTTCGGTGACACAATTGGCCGGCTCGCGCTAGAGGCCTTCGCTGGGATCCGTTTTGGCTGCGCGAGCCGTCTCGAAATAGAGGACATCAACTTTGTCGATCGCGGCATCAACCTACCAGCACACAAGCTGAAGACAGTCATGACAACCGGCCGGCGACACTACATCGATGGGTTGCCGGACAGTCTTTGGGAGTGGCTGAATATCGCCACCCCGGACACCTGGACGCTCTCCGGGAGCGAGTGGATGCACATCATAACCGACATCTTCCTCAAGGCTAGGGTTTGTCTGGTAAATAGATCGCCGGAAAAGTATTCGATATTTTGTGTTTTGTGCTTGCCTCCCGGCCGCGATATTCCATGTATATAATTGTGAACCAACAGGAAAGGTTTGTTCTAGTTGACGGCAACTGGGACGACCTAAAAAAATTAAGGCCCACCGGGACAGCCTGAGCGGGGCCCATCGGCGTGGGCGGACTTGCCAAGATATGCGGCTGCGCATCGAGGCCATACTCTGGATTCTTCGCACGGGGGCGCCGTGGCGTGACTTGCCCGCAAGTTTCGGGTCATGGAAGAGTGTCTACGATCGCTTCCGGGCTTGGATCGACAATGGGCTATGGGAGGCGATTCTGGCGGGCCTCAGCGCCCCATTGCGCGACGATGAACATCTCATGATCGATAGTACCGCGATGCGCGTGCATGCCCATGGGGCCAATCCACCCGGTGGGCAGATGGCCCAGGCGATGGCGCGCTCCCGATCCAGCCTTTCCACCAAGATCCACATGGCTAGTGATGCCCTTGGCTATCCACTCGGATTCATTCTTACCGGGGCCAATGTCTCTGACTTCGACCAGGCCAAGCCGTTGCTGCGGCTGTATCTGCAGCCGGGCGCCAATGCGATCATGGACAAGGGGTACGACAGCGATGCCATCCGTGCTTATGTGAACCAACTCGGCGGCATCGCCGTCATCCCCCCGAAGGCCAATCGTGCAGTCAAACCCGCTTATGACGAGCATCTCTACTGCGAGCGCCACCGCATCGAGAATCTCTTTGCTCGGCTCAAGGGCTACCGCCGCATCGCCACCCGCTACGAGAAACTTCACATCACCTTCGCTGCCATGGTCACTCTCGCCTGCATCCTGGTCTGGCTGAAAGCCTAGCTGCCATTTCCAAGACACACCCTAAGGTACCGCACCCCAAAAACTGCCGTTGGCACTCGTTTGCGACTTATCACCTGGCTATGCGCAAGAATCCTGGCGAAACCGCCACGATCCGTTGCCACACCAATCAACAGAAATTGTGGTCCAACTACAAGGGCAACGCATCGTCGGACCTCGGCGCGCGCTACTTCACGATCACGCCGCAAACAGCGGCTGAGATCGCTCGTGAAGCCGTTGAGCAGCATCTGCCAAGCCGACGTGAATCTCCGCCAACTCCCGGCACGAAATCGTAGCTGGGCGGCCTTGGAGGTTGATTCGGTCTGAGTTGAATTGATTTCGAACCCCTCCTGTAGATCGGCGTACCGGAAACGCGAACGCGTCGGAGTTCGGCACCAAGGGCAGGACAAGGCATGCAATGGCGGGCGGCGTCGCGGATGGGGAGCCCGGGATGGCAGCGGCGGTTTCTTCGCGGATCGTGAGCCGTAGCTAATCGGGATCGAATTGAGGAGGGCGGGAGCCACGGCGAGCAACATCCGCTGGTTCTCCATGACTGTCCCACGCTGGCGAAGGCGGTCAATTGCCTCTACCAAGTTGCCGCCGCTGCCAGCGGGCGTCGGTTGACTTCTCCCGTCGAGGTGGGCCACCGCCGGAGTGGGGCGGGGAGATGTGGGCCGCACCCCGGGAAACTCCCGCTGGCGACTCCTTCGCGACCTATCCTCTTGCCGCCATCAAGAACCCCGGATTGACCGACAGCATTCTCTGCAACTGCGGCCATCAGAAACTGTGGAGCAATCACGAAGGGAGCACATCGTCCGCATTTGGGGCTCAGTACTTTTCCATCACGCCGCGGAGGGCTCCACAGATCGCTGAGAAAGGCGTTGTGCAGCCGTTGCCAGGTCGACGCGATACTTCTCCAACTCGCGATACGGGATCGCCCAAGGACGCCCATGCGCTCTGATTCGCCCTGTGCAGATCTGGTCTCGTAACCAATCGGCGGACCGGTTCGCCATGAATCCAAACTCCTCGGTGGTGAGCAGCCGAGGAAGAACGAACAACGGCACGGGGGAGGGGCGGAAGTGCATGGGCTTTGGGGGCAGCAGCAAGCTCTTCGCGGATCGCGACCCGGATCGCTTCAAGGTCCAGGTCTTTCGATGACGGGGCCGGCGTGAGCCGGGCGACTGGTCCGGGGTCCCCCAATAGGTACGCCGGCCAAGCAACGTGGCGGCCATTGGCTATTGATGGGGTGAGTGGTTTCTGGACTGGCGAGGGCTTCATTGGTGTCATCCTTTCGCTGATCCAACTGTGGCCGGTGGCATCCAGCCATTAACCATGGGCACCCCCCGAATTTTCGGTATCCCGCCAACACCAAATTCGGTAGGCGCGGGAGTCCGTGATGGTCTGATTCCTCGCTTCTCGGTTCCCAATAGCCGGCGTGTTCTGATTTTTTGGTACTCAGCTAAACCGACCGAATTCGGTAGACGGCACGGGGTTGGCGCTTCAGTTGCTCGTTTATGGTGTTCGACGGCGCCTTCGTGGCCGTAGCACTACGTCCGATTTTTCATTTCTCCGGCACTCCGCTTTCAACTGGTCGTGTTTCTGTTTTCAATTGGTCGCTCGTTGGCTTTCAATTGGCCGGTTGAGATCTGAGCCCACCCATTGACCATGTACCCCCGTTGGATCGAAAAGCGCGTTCGAGAGGAATTGTCCGATACTCGCGTGGTGCTGCTCGCCGGCCCACGCCAGGCCGGCAAAACGACTCTGGCCAAGAAGGTCGCGCAAGAACGCGCCACTTTCCTTACGCTCGATGACCCCACCGTGTTGAGTGCCGCCAAGGATGATCCCGTCGGTTTTGTCCGCGGCCTGGATCGGGCGACCATCGACGAGATCCAACGCGCACCGGAATTGATCCTCGCGATCAAGCGCTCCGTGGACGATGACCCGCGCCCAGGGCGTTTTCTTCTGACCGGCTCGGCCAACCTGCTGACGATCCCGCGCGTGGCTGATTCGCTGGCCGGGCGCATGGCTATCGTTGAACTATTGCCTCTGTCCGTGTAGGAAATCCGGGGGCTGCAGTCGCACTTTCTTGAGGAGGCTTTTCGCGGCCGTGCTCCGCAACCCAAGGATTTGGTTCTTGGCGACGACCTCGTGACGGCCGTGCTGACCGGCGGCTACCCGGAGGTACTCCTGCGTAGTGCTTGGAACCGGCGCCGCGACTGGTGCCTCGACTATGTGCGCGCGATTGTTGAGCGCGACGTTCGTGACATCGCCCAGATCGACAAGGTACAGCAACTACCCCGCTTGCTGCGGGTGCTGGCCCAGCATTCCGGCCAGCTCGTGAACTACTCCGGACTCGGAGGCCCGCTTGGCCTGACGCATGTCACCACCCAGAAGTATGCCGGCCTCTTCGAGCAGCTCTTTCTCACCCGACTGTTGCCGCCGTGGTCGAACAACGAACTCAAGCGATTGATCAAGACGCCGAAGATCCATTTCCTGGATTCCGGGCTTTTGGCCGCGCTTTGCGACCTGTCGCGCCAGCGTCTCGCCGATGACCGGGGTGCATTCGGGGCGTTGTTGGAGACGTTCATCCTCTCGGAGGTGCTCAAGCTCTCCAGTTGGGCCGGACAACGCTTCACATTCACGCATTTCCGCGACAAGGAACAAAACGAGGTCGATATCGTCATCGAGGATCAGGATCGAAAGACGGTCGGCCTTGAAGTGAAAGCGAGCGCCACCGTTGTCGCCGCAGATTTCAAGGGACTGCGAAAATTGGCGGAGGCATCCGGCAAACGGTTCACGCTCGGTTTGGTTCTCTACGACGGAGACGCTGTCGTGCCGTTTGGCCCCAATCTCTTTGCCGCGCCAATCTCCTCACTTTGGAACTAGAGGGGATGCTCACCCGGGGGCCGGGCGTACGCGCTGTGGGAGCAACGAGAGTCCGCCCTTTGGGCCATAAGGCTGTGGCAGTTGTTCTGCCGTATCGCACGCATTTCGCCGTGCTTTTGAGGGGCGGCGCGCCGTCATTGCCTGGTTCGAGAATGATCCCCGTTCAATAGGCATGGGCCCCCATCGACGTAATTGAAACTAGAACACTGGTTCGGCAGTCGCAACCATTTCGGTTTTGTCGCCGTATTCCGCATTGCGGCACGCAGGAACTCGCGAACATGGACTTCCACAGCGATGACCGGCGAGTCGGACTGGAAGCAGGGGACAAGGGCCCCGGCACGGGTTTGCCGGAAGATATGATACAAGGTTACCTGCGTGGTTCGGGTGGCAATGGGCGAAGCGGGCGAACTTCGGTCGGGCGAGGGCTTCATGTCATCCTTTCGCTGGGCCAAGTGTGGCCGGTTACTTGAGCCCTCACCCGCTGGGGTATCCCGAATTTACGGTATCCCAGCTACACCGAATTCGGTAGGCGATCCGCGGGGCCAATGCGCTCCGAGCCGTGTTGAATCGGTGAGTCTATGCTGTGGATACCTTCAGCCGAGCCCCTGTCTTTCGCTGTTGGGAAAGCGGCCGGGTAAGACAGGGCTATGGGCTGCTGCACTGGCTGGTTCTTGTGGTTGCCCAGGGGGCGATGTGTGAGGGCTCAAAGTCGCTGCGTTCGGGATCGCCAGAACTTGCCTGCCCCGTATCTGGACCCCTTATCTGGACCCGACGAGGCTCGGGCCGGAAGGATCAAGGGCGGCCGGCGCAGGCGGACGGTCGCCAGCAGCGACGTACGCGCCCGAGTCTCGAAGCGGGTGCCGCAAGTCGCCCCCGATTTTCACGAGCGATTACCGGCCCGGGCTGCGCGGGCCGGCGATCCTGCGTGATGAGTGGGCAGAACGGCGGCTGCCGGTGCGGCCTTTGCCGCCATTTCAGTGTTCACCGAGCGCCCTTGCTGACCCCAGCCGTGGGGTAGAGGCGAGCGCTACTTACGCGATTTCTAAACCTTGCCGCGCGATTAGGAGTAGGGCGTGCCGCAGCCCGATCTTTCCAGCGTGTTGGACCGGTGGAAACGCCCCAAACGAATCGATTGAACGAACGACTCGGACGGGGTGTCCTGTTTTGCATTCCGGGAGAAATGGGACGAAGCTCGCGCCGGAAGTTCTGCCTCGCCCTGCCATTTACACCATGTCCCAATTCTCTCGTTCTGCTTCGTCATGGGGAGAGCACTTGGAATCTGGAGAATCGCTTCACCGGTTGGACGGATGTACCACTCACCGAGCGTGGATGCCAAGAAGCCCGCCAGGCGGGGCGACTGGTAAAGCAGGCGGGGTTGGCTTTCGACATCGGGCACGTATCGCTGCTGCGGCGAGCGCTTTGGACGCTGTTTCTTGCACTCGATGAGTTGGATCAATTGTGGCTGCCGATCGAAAAGAGTTGGCGGCTTAACGAGCGTCACTACGGAGCGTTGCAGGGGCTCAACAAGGCGGAAACGGCGGCCAGGTTTGGCGAGGCGCAAGTGGCACTTTGGCGACGCAGCTACGATCTGCGTCCGCCGCAAGTCGAGGAGCGTGATCCGCGGTTTCCTGGATCTGCCCCGCGCTATGCAGACGTGTCGCGCTCTCTTCTACCCAAAGGAGAGTCGCTAGAGGACACCGAGGTGCGTGTCCTGCGGCAGTGGCATGAACAGATGGCACCGCAGATTCGTGCCGGAAAGCGACTGCTGATTGTGGCGCACGGAAACAGCCTCCGGGCCCTCGTGCACCACCTCGACAAGATCGATAACAGGACAATCACGGAGTTAAATATCCCGACCGGAATACCGTTGGTCTATCGATTGAATGCCGATCTGGAGCCAATAGATCATTCTTACCTTCGATAGGTGGTTCTTCGCCGACAAAAGGGAGGCTGAAACGCCCGTGCTCAGTCTTCGTTTGGCAGCATCAGGGGCAGTACTGGTTTGGGCG
This sequence comes from uncultured Verrucomicrobiota bacterium, assembly GCA_903960515.1. Classification (GTDB taxonomy): domain Bacteria; phylum Verrucomicrobiota; class Verrucomicrobiia; order Opitutales; family Opitutaceae; genus CAJCBL01. Next base: position 4,244 of record CAJCBL010000313.1, on the reverse strand, counting down.
TGTGACCGGGGCCGAAGTGGAGCTTCAGCGTGTAGCTGGGGCCGGCGATGATGACTTCGAACCGGATTTGGTTGGTGTCGCGCCCGGACGGGAAGGCGAGGTGAACCATCACCGAAATGCCGTGACAGATGCCGGAGCGAACTTGGTCCTTCCGTCCGGGTCATTCGCACCGATGAGGAGCTCATGAAAGCACGATCTGTGTGCCGTTTGCTGCGGCTTGGGACTAGCCGGTAAAGTCGCGCCCGCCGATCGGCCGGAGAAGAAATGCAACGGTGGCGACTCCCGGGGTAGGGTAGGACCCCATGGTGGAGTTGGCCTCGCTGGTGCATTTTGGGGCGCCGGCCAATCCGGATGCCTTGTAGCCGTTCGGTCTACGACGGCGGTCAGCTGGATGTGCCGGGAACAACTGGAAATCCTCAGAACATGATCAACCACACACAGACAAGTCTCCTCCTGCGTTCAGGCCTTGCATTGGCATTGGCGCTAATCATCTGGTCCCCGGTCCAGTCGCAAGCTGCCGAACCTCGGATGGGGCAGACGATGATGGGGACCACGATTATGGATTGCTGCAAGGCGATGAAGGATCAGCAGCAGAAGTTGATGACAGAAATGAAGGCGGATGACGTCGAGCTCACTGCGCAAATCGTGAAGATGAACAGTGCGCCAAAGGACAAGAAAATGGATCTTCTGGCCGCGGTCGTCACCCGAATCGCGGAGCAGCGGGTCGCCGCGAATGCGGGGATGGAAAAGATGCACGAGGCGATGGCAACGCACATGATGAAGCACATGCAGATGGACAAGGGGTGCATGTCGCAGCACCGGATGATGAAGGGAATGGATGAGAAGTCCGAGTGCACTCCGGCAGAGCAAAAGTGATGGGGGCACTTATCGAGGAGGCTCCCTCACGGTTGGGGGGAGCCGGAGGAGATAAACCAATGCACTACTACTGCTGCCGCCCACGGGCTAGACCGGCCCGATGGGCTCGGCGTAGCGCAACGAAAGTTTCAACATGATGAATCACACAGACGGATGGATGGGCGGATGGGACGGGGGCGGGATGTGGATTTGGGCCCTCTTCGGCCTGATCGTGGTCGGACTGCTGGTCGTTGTGATCAACAGGTTGTCCAAGAAATAGACACGCCGGCACGACCGCAAACTGAGCGCCCACGCATGAACCATCACGATGATTCCCTAGAATATGTCCCCGTGGACAAGCCGCCGCGTGACGAGATCGCTGAGAAGGCCTACGCCATCTATCTGCAGGAAGGTCGTCCGATAGGGCATGCCGGGCAGAATTGGGCTCAGGCGGAAGCTCAACTGCAGCACCCGGCATCCGATCATCCGATAGAGGCCACGACAAAGCCGTCCGGCACCGGTAATTCGAAGAAGGGACCGCTCCCGGACGCCGCAGCGCAGCCCGAATCTTCGTGGACCTCACTGTCTGGACTCTGGCGGCGCAAGACCACGATCATCGCGGCCCTTTCGATCGCCGGTATCGCGATTCATCTGGGGCTTCGCTTCGGGTATCACATTGCGCCGGGCCTCTATGCGATTCCGTTGCTGGCCACGCTCGTGATCGGCGGCCTGCCGTTGCTCTATGATCTGCTTAGCAAACTCCTGAAACGGGAATTCGGTTCCGATCTGCTCGGCGGCATTTCCATTATCACTTCAGTCGTCCTCGGCGAGTACCTGGCGGGCTCGATCATCGTGCTGATGCTCGCGGGCGGCGAGGCATTGGAGAGTTATGCACTTCGCAGCGCCTCTTCGGCGCTGGCTGCGCTGGCCAAGCGGATGCCTTCCGGCGCGCACCGAAAGCGGGAATCGGGAGTTGTCGATATAGAACTGCCGGACGTGGTCGTCGACGACGTGCTGGTGATCTACCCGCATGAGATCTGCCCCGTGGACGGCGTGGTGATCGAGGGGCACGGCGCGATGGACGAATCCTTCCTTACGGGCGAGCCGTTCCAGATCACCAAGACCTCCGGCTCGGCTGTGATCTCGGGCGCGATAAACGGGGAATCCATGTTGAGCATCCGCACCATCCGGCGCGCCGCCGACTCTCGCTACGCGAAGATCATGGAGGTCATGCGTGAGTCCGAGAGCAAGCGGCCCCAGTTGCAGCGCCTCGGCGACCAACTCGGCGCGATCTATACGCCGGTTGCCCTGGCGGTCGCGATTGCGGCGTGGGCGATCAGCGGCGAGTCCGTTCGCTTCCTGGCAGTGCTGGTGATCGCCACGCCGTGTCCGTTGCTGCTGGCCATCCCGATCGCGATCATCGGCTCGATTTCGCTTTGTGCGCGGCGGGCCATCATCGTGAAAAGCCCGGTTGTGCTCGAACAGATCGCCGGTTGTCGCACCGCGATCTTCGACAAGACGGGAACGCTCACCTACGGCGAGCCGAAGTTGACCGACCAACTCACTGCTTTCGGCATTGTTCAGAAGGACGCGCTGACGCTGGTCGCGAGTCTGGAGCGCTACTCGAAGCATCCGTTGGGGCGTGCTATTCTCACGGCGGCAAAGGAGGCGGGAGTCCAACTGCCGGAAGCCACCGAGGTTAGTGAACAACCGGGCAAGGGGCTGTGCGGCATTGTTTCCGGACATCGAGTCCAGATCACAAGTCGCAATAAATTGGTCGCGCAAAATCTGCCCGGTGCCGATCAGCTCCCGCCCGCCGAGGGCGGGCTGGAGTGTGTTGTGGCGATCGATGACCGCTATGCAGCCTTGCTGCGTTTTCGCGATGCACCGCGCTCGGACAGCCGCTCGTTCGTGAAGCACCTCGGGCCCCAGCATTCTTTCACTCGTGTGATGCTCGTTTCGGGCGATCGCGAGTCGGAGGTTCATTACCTCGCAGAGCAGGTGGGAATCACGGAGGTTTTCGCACAGCAAAGCCCAGAACAAAAACTCGCGCTAGTGCGCGCCGAAACCGCCAAGGCGAAGACGCTGTACGTGGGCGACGGCATCAATGATGCCCCGGCCATGATGGCCGCCACGGTCGGTATGGCGATCGGTCAGAACAGCGACGTGACCGCGGAAGCGGCAGGCGTGGTGGTGATGGACAACTCACTGGAGAAAGTGGACGAGTTCATGCACATCAGCCGGCGAATGCGGATCATCGCGCTCCAAAGCGCGGTGGGCGGGATGGCACTGAGCGTCATCGGCATGGGCTTCGCTGCCGCCGGATACCTGAGTCCCGTGAACGGTGCCATTCTGCAGGAGGTGATCGACGTGCTGGCCGTGCTCAACGCACTGCGGGCCGCGCTTCCTCCGAGGGTGATTCACGATCTCTAGCGGCAGGTGATAAATATGAAGACCAACACGCTCGCGTGTGGTCAGGATCATCACGGCTTCGCGCACCAAGCCTCCGGTTTCATCGATCAGTTCGTGAACAACCAAGCGTTGATCGTGCGGGTTTGTCTGCCGCCGGATGCGAGCTGTTTGCGCTCCAGAAGACCAAGTGGGGCGGTCATGCCCCCGCAGCGGCGACGGCCGTTGATTGAAGATTCTCATTGGCGGGGCCGTTCAGCACTGTGCCCAAGGGATCGAATCGCGAGCCATGCGCCGGGCAATCCCAAGAGTTCTCGGCATGATTCCACGCCACAATGCCACCGAGGTGTGGACATACGGCGCAACACTCTCGAAGCGTTCCCGTCGGGTCGCGATAGATGGCAACCTTCAGCAGACCATGACGCACGATCGCGCCGGTTCCCAGGGGAACGAGTTCGTCTTTCTCTAAGTTCCCTGCTGTCAGCCAATCGAGATATTGCGAGGCTGTGTTGACCGCTTCTCGAGCGAAGGTTGGAGCCGCTCCCAGGTTCACACGCGCTGGACTGTATAGATCGGTCCAAGGGTTCTCCCGGGCCTGGATCAGGTCGGTGATCAGGAGTCTGGCGATGGTGCCGTGCATTATCCCCGTGCCCGAGTCTCCGGTGATCACATAGACATTGTCATGATCCAGAGGATTCCGACCGATGAAGGCGAGCCCGTCGACAGACTCCATGATTTGTCCCGACCACCGAAACCGGAGTTCGGCGGCCATCGGGAATCGCTGGCGAGTCCATTGCTCCAGTAGCGCATACCGTTTTTCGGCATCGTCGGCTTGCCCGGTTCTGTGGTCCTCGCCACCCACTAGTGTAGTGTTCGCGAATTGTGTGGACATAATACAGGAATTCAATTGATTCGGGTGATGGCACGACCAATCCATGCATTAGCGGTGAGCGCAGAGCAAAAACACGCCTTGCGTCAGG
>CAJCBL010000312.1 GCA_903960515.1 uncultured Verrucomicrobiota bacterium | reverse complement strand
GGCAGCGATCACTTCCAGTCGAAACTCTTCCCCGGCCAGCGCGCTCTCCAGCGAGCTGGGAGGTGGGAGCTTCGCCGGGAAATCCGTTGCGGGAGATCGCTGCCCGGGAACCGGCCTCGAACGAGCGGCTGGTATCCTCCGGGGCAGGCTGGTTCCTGGATGGGACTAGAACACTCAGCGCGACGGCGTTCCCCACTTCATGTTACCAATGTGGGGGGCAGCAGAGGCGGGGACGCCGTCGCGCCTTTTCGGAAACGGCTCCGGAGGCCGGTGTGTGGCAAAAGCAGATGATCGCCGGCGGCAGGCGCTGCGCCTCGGGGCGGATTTTGCCCGGGCGCGGGAAGGCTGATTGCCTCACGGCAATCCGATTTCTGCGACCGCCAGCCGGATGCCGCCTCAGTTCTCCGCGGAGTGGAGACCGCCGGCGCCGGCGCGGAATTCCAATACGGTGCGGCCGGAGCCGTCGGGGCGGGGGCTCGTGCAGTTCCACAGGCAGGCGCCGCAATGGATGCACTTCTCGCGGTCGAATACCGGCACGCCGTCGGGGCCGTGGGCGATAGCCTGTCCCGAGCAAACCTCGACGCAGGTGCGCTGGTTGCACGTGGCGCAGACTTTCGGGAAGGGGAACACGACGTGGTCGGCGTAGCCGGCGGGCGCCTGCACCTTGCCGCCCATCAGGAGGGCGTCCTGGTGGGAGACGAGCAGCTTGCCGTCGTAGGGAATCGCGGGCCAGCCGGCGCGGTCCATGAGGGCGTTGGAGAGCGGGAGGCCTTTCGCCAAGCAGTCGGCGCGAATCCTGCCGATCTCGGCGGCGGGGATCTTGCCGCGGTAGTAGTTCTCGATGGAGGGCAGGCGCTTGTGCGGCGGGAGATCTTTGCCGAAGGGGAAATTGAGGATGCCCTTGGTGAGCCCGGTGAGGCCCATGCCGATCAGGCCGGAGACGACTCCGCGCGTGAAACCGTTGCGGGATTTCTCGGCGATGCGGCTATCCTTGTCTACCCAACTGGCGCGGCGGCGGGCGACGTAGGTGGCGGAGAGGTTTTCCTTGGTGAAGGGCTTGCCGGCCTTGAGCAGCTCCAGCACGGCGTCCGCAAGTTGTGTACCTGTGGCCCAGGCTTCGTCGACGCCGGAGCCGGTGAGCACGTTGGTGGTGCCGGAGCCTTCGCCGATGCGGGCGTAGCCGTCGCCCACCAGGTGGGGTTCGCCGCGGCGGCCGGACTCGCCCAGGGTCTTGGCGCCCCAGGAGCGCAGCGTAGCGCCGTTGAGGTGACGCCAGAGGTAGGGGTGCTGCACCCAGTGCTGGAGGTAGCGGTAGGCGGTGCGCACCGGGCTGTCGAACCACGAGGGCACGAAGATGCCCAGCGACGCGATGTTGCCCGGGTGGATATACATGAAGCCGAAGATCTCCGGCTCGGGGAATCCGAAGGTGTGGAATACGGTGCCGGGCTCCAGCTTCGAGCCGGCGGGCAGATCGACGACGAGTTTCATGCCCACGGCCCACTCGTGGGAGTGGTGGCCCTCGGGCATGCCGAAGGTGGAGTCGAGCTGCTGGCCGAGGGCGCCCACCGGGCCGTCGCCGATGATTGTGAGGGCGGCCCGGATATCCATGCCGGGGGTGAACGCGGCGGTGGGGGTGCCGTCTTTCTCTACGCCCTGGTCGGCCAGGCGCACGCCGACGACCTTCTTGTCTTCAACGAGTGCGGACGCTACGGGGGTGGAGGGCCATACCTGCACCGCGCCGGTTCCGGTGGCCTGTTGGCCCACCCACTGCATGAACTGGCCCATCGAGAGGACGAGGCCGTCGTGCTTGGCGAGGAAGCCGGGGATCCACGGCAGCTCGAAGGCGTGGTGCTTTACTGGCAACGCCCACTTCAGGGCCTTGAGCATCACGTCGCCCGAGCGCAGGGCGAACGAGCGGCGGCTGGCACCGATGGGATCGAGCAGGTATGCGACCTTCTCCGACTTCACCGGGGCGGCCATCGGGATCTGGGCCGGGTCGAGCTGGGGGAAACTGGCCTTGATGCAGCGCGCCGGTGTTACGACTCCGGAGACACCGAAGCCGACATCGTCGGCCCGCTCGTAGCAGATGACCTGGGGCGGCATGCCGGGCATCGCCGCGCTTTCGACTACGGGCGAGCCGTCCTCCTTGAGGAGGTTTTTCGAGAGCGTAGTGAGGAATCCGCCCATGGCGGGGCCGAAGCCTACGCAGACGATGTCGACGTCCATGCCGGGACGTTCGAAGGCGGGTTGGGCTTCGGGAGCTGAGGCTGAGTTTTGAGCCACGGAGGACACGGAGTTCACGGAGGAAGAGGAGGAGAAGCGCGAAACCACGCGAAAGGACGCCAGTCCGAAGGGAGCGAGGGAGCGCGGAGGATATGCGTTCTAGACGCCAACAGAGCGGCGGGCCGAGTCAAGAGCCGGCCCGAGGAGTTGCCATAGTGTCTGCAGATTGCCTCTTTGAGTCCTTCCCATTGAGCGCAGTCTGTGAAACACTTTTTGCAGTCGATTTGAAAAATGACTGAAGGAACCAGTTCAGCAGCCAACGCCACTTCATGCGCTCGCCCACCGCGTTGGTATTGGGGCCTTCCGGCGATCATCGCCTTCCTCAGGACCCTGCCATTCCTTTGTCAGCGGCTTTCGTCGCCACCTGAGGGATTTGAATATGTAGGGGTATCTTTCATCCCTAAGGACTTTTTGTCTTATTTGGCCTTCATCCGGCAGGTTCGTGACAATGCGTCGCTCCTGTTCTACAACCCATTTACTACTGTCCCTCAGACTCCATCGTTTGTTTTGCTCTTCCATTGGGCATTGGGAGCGGTTGCTTCGGTTTTTGGTATTCCGCCAAATTGGGCCTTCGAGTTATCCCGCATTCCGCTGCTCTTTGTCTTTTTTTGGCTACTGTGGCGGTTTTTGACTCCGTGGATCCCGGCCCGCCGCACTCGGTGTTGGGCTTCTCTACTGATCGGCTTCTCCGGGGGACTGGAATGTTTCGTATTGCCCATCACCAGCCTTCTGCCTCCGTCGATCAGTGCGGTATTCCGTCAAGAGGCGTGGGATATGTACGGCTGGAGTACTTTTGCCGGATTCTTTAACCCCTTGTGGATCACCTCCATGATCCTTGGTCTGTGGCTTCTGCCTCTCATTCTTGGGACGCAGGGTCCGCTGCGCCGCCGAGAGCTAGCCCAAGTTTTGGCTGGGTTCGTACTCGCCTATTTTGTCCATCCCTATTTTGCGGTCTTCCTCGCGGCGTTGGGGGGCACCCGTCCTGTTCTGGGATGGCTACTCCGTGGGGACAAGGTCTCGAAGCCGCCGGGGCCCCTCCTCGCGACTTTGGTAATCGCATTGCTCGCGTGCGTCGCGGCTGGCCAGTGGCAAGCAATGGATCCGGTCTACCGGAATTCATCGGCAGGGATTTTTGGCACCCAGAATGTGTCGGTGTTCTGGTGGCCCGTGACCTTGGGAGTGGTAGGATTGCTGTCGCTCCGAGGGCTTGCGCATTGGTGGGAGAGCGGGCATCCTTGGCGTGAACCGATGGCGGTATGGGTGCTCACAGTTATCCTGCTGATGACTTCGCCGATAATCAATGGCTATAAATTTGTATTTTTGATCCATCTGCCTTTGTGCATTCTGGCGGCTGAACCGCTTGGGGTGATTGTGGATCATCTTATAGCAAAGACTAGGGCAACGCGCTGGGTTTCGCTGCTCCTGCTCACTGTTTTGCTTTTCGCCTCGCCAATATATTTGACGGTTCGCTCGGTTCGCGCGGCCAAAGAGGATTCGTTGGTTCCTGCCGCCTATTTGGAGATAGTGCGAGAACTGGCCGGGCTGCCAACTGGTAATGTGCTCGCCCCTGCAGATCTGGGGAATATAATCCCTGCCTATACTAGTGACCGGGTGTGGGTTGGCCAGTGGTTCTTGACCCCCTATTACAAGGATAAATCAACGGCCTACCAAGCTCTAGTGTCCAGTCCGACGGTTTCAGGAACTCTGGATTCAATCATCGCCGACGGACAGATACTGTATGTGGTAGTGCCGTCAGCGAATGCTGCTTGGTTGATCGAGCATTTCGGGCCGCGTATTGGGCGGCGAAGCGATCATGGTAATTGGGTGCTCCTCGTGCTCAAGTAGCCCTGATTTGGCCGCTGTCTGCTGAGTCACTCGGTGCGATTTTGGACCTCCGTGCTGGCGCGGGCGATGGCAACTAGGTTCTGCCCGAAGGGGGGAGCGCACAGGCGGCTTTCGATCCAGAAGGAGAGAGGGAAAATGAAACGGTCGAAGAAGCGCACTGCCGTCACCGAAAATCCTCGACGGCGCAGGATGCAAAACGATAGCCACCAAGCAAAGTAGCCCGGCAGGTTGTAGTAATAGAGTTTTTCTACCGTGAACCCGGCGGCCTTAAGCTTTGCGCGCAGTTCGGGGCGGGTGTATCTCCGAAAATGCCCGAAGTCGCGGTCGAGCGGGGCGTAGATTTCGGGGCGGGCGGGAACGAACAGGCAGAGATGTCCTCGTTTGGAGGCGAGCAGTTGGTGAAAGCGCTGCAATTCCTCCTGATCGCGCTCGATATGCTCGAGTACATTGATGCTGACGAGGGCATCCCACCCCGGTGAAGCGGGGACATCCGTCGATACGCCGTGAATAATGGCGGACTGAGGCAGGAACATCTCCAACTGCGCCACAAATCGTGCCTCTGGTTCGACGGCGACGATTTCCGTTACTTCCGGCAGGGCTCGGAATTCGCGAGTCATCTGGCCGATGCCGGCGCCGATCTCGACCACGCGCCCGTGCAGGTAGATGCGGAAGGTGTGCGCCAAGGCTCGGCGATAATTGCCGGCCTCCTGAAGGCCGGCGAATTCGAAGTCCGCGTTGGTGGCGGCGGTGTTCGGTATTGAGCGGATCGGGGGAGACATTAGCGGAATATATTGTATTTGGCGATGGCCCAGAGGGCGCGGAATCCGTCGCGCCAACCAATCTTCTTTCCCTCTTCGTAGGTGCGGCCGGAATAGCTTATGCCCACCTCGTAGATGGGTACGCGCAATTTGGCAACCTTGGCAGTGATCTCCGGCTCGAAACCAAATCGGTTTTCCTCAATGCGGATATTCACAACCACCTCGCGCCGGAAGACCTTGTAGCAGGTTTCCATGTCGGTGAGGTTGAGGTTGGTGCACATGTTCGAGGCCATGGTCAGAAAGCGGTTGCCCACCATGTGCCAGAAGTAGACCACGCGGTGGGCGTCGCCGCTGCTGAAGCGAGAGCCGAAGACTACGTCGGCTTTCCTGTCGAGAATAGGCTTGAGCAGGCGAGGGTACTCCTGTGGATCGTATTCAAGGTCGGCGTCTTGGATGAGGACGATGTCGCCGGTAGCCGCGGCGAAGCCGGTACGCAGCGCAGCACCCTTACCCTGGTTTTTGTCGTGAAATAGAATCTTGGCTACAAGAGGTGCGATTTCGGAGCGGAGGAGGTCGCGGGTGCCGTCGATGGAACAGTCGTCGACGATGATGATCTCCTTTTCTAAGCCTGCTGTCGGGGCAGCGCGGACCGCTTCGACAATGGTGCGGATGGTCTTGGTTTCGTTGTAGCAGGGAATGACGACGGAGAGGCGCATGAGGCGAACGAAAGGCTTGGGCGATGGCGAAGTGGACACCGGCGGAATTCATACAGGGCCGGGAGGGCGTTGGAAATCATGAAAATGCTCCCCCGCCAAGTCCATGCGGTCTTGCTGGTCTGTCAGGATTTTCTTTGCCCTGCGACGCTCCACCTTCGCGGTGCATACGGGCGGATACGTTGGAGTTTGAGGCCGTCCGGACCGCTTTCGGAAATGCGGATTTCGGATTGGGAGTGCTGCATGATCGTACGGGTGCCGATTCCGAAGCCACTGAGGACGGATTAAGGCTGTTTCGGCAGCCTTAATCGCAGAGAGGCGCAGGAATTCACGATAAGATATTCCCGGGAAGGCGGAAGGCTCAGGCCTTCTGACCCTGCTTGGGACGGGTACAGCGGACCGGCGCACACATCAAGCGCGTTGATGGATAACCGGCTCGTGCGCTTTGGCTGAGCTGCTGTATGCCTAAAACAGTTCTGCCGCTGTCCCAGCTGGGCGATGTGGCCATTCGAGACGCCTTGGCCTGCCGTTTTGCACCAGCAGGAAGGCCGCCTGATCAGAGTGATTCGGCTGGCAGCGTGGGGGGCCTCGTTTGAGAAACATCGGGGCGGGGGCGGAGGCATAGCGGGGGCCCTACCAGGTATCGCTGGATTGAACCCTGGGTAATCGGCTTTCACGACACCCCTGACCCCATTCATGACGCTGAAGCCGGCGCATGCGATGTCGATGTTCATGCCGGGCCGATCAATGGCGGGAGAACTCAGGTTCCTGATCGAATCAGGCATTGGCGTGGACATTGCTCGGAGCGGTCGTGGTTAGGTGACGCGATAGCGGCAGCGAAAATAACATCTCAGGGGAGTTTGCGGCATACTTTACCAATCCATATTTGATTGCCGATCGCCTCAAAAGACATGTCTGGATAATTGGGTTCACCATCGGAGTACATCATGAGGCGGTCGTCGTCGGTCATCTGTTTCGCCCAAGATTTGTACACCGGGTCAAAGTTCCCGTTGTTGTACTGAGCGATGCGAAATGCCCTGAGTTCATCCGGGGGCATCATGGCGGGCTCGAATCCCAGCAAGTATCGCCATTTTGTTTCAGGGAATCTCCAGTAGAGCTGGTAGAAGAAATGCATTGAGTTTCCATATAGAACGCCACGGTCTGTCGGCATCAGGGGGAGCAGTCTGTCTTTGGGCAATGTGAGGAGCACGGATCGCTGGGTGCCGCTGTAGCGACCATCGATATTTGCCGAAACAGTGAGAAAGACCACACTGCAGGCTCCTGCCGTGAGCATCCAGAGACGCAAACGATTCAGGTGTAGGTGCTCAAGGAGGAGCACCGTCTGTCGGCAAATCCAGACTGCTAGAGCAGCGGCACCCCAATCAGTCCAAAATCTGCTAACGTAGAGTCCAAGGATGCAGCCGAGAATATAGAGCAAAAAGTCCGGCTGGAAGAGGCGATCATTTCGGCTAACTCCAGTGAGTTGCCTCGAAATCAGAATTAGAGCTACCAATCCGCATGCTTGAAGCGGAAAACGATTGGGCCTGAACTCGATGGCCAAACTGGTGACGATCAGTGGGTCCTGGGCGAGGGAGAGCCAAAGGTGCTTGATGGGGTAGATGATGATATTGTAGCAACCTCCATTAAGTACGCAGGCGAGAAGCAGGCCTATAGCAAACGAGGCGAGAAAGGCTCGGCCGGCTTTAGCGCCGTTGCCGAGCCATATGCAAGCAAGGACCATAATCCATAGATACCATGCTGTGGAATGCACCCAAATGGCTAGACCAAGAATGAGCGAGGTGAGTACGATGAGCTTCCATGATGGCTTGTCTTGTGCAGTGTTCCAAAGGAAGAGGAGGAGTAGAGTGCCCGAAATGGATATGCTGAACGGCCGGCCCAGGAGTTGTCGGCCTAGCATTTCCCACAATACAGCCGCAATAAGAGCAAGGGCCACCGCCCAAGCCGCTGGTTTCCTGGATCCTAGCAAACCGGCAGCGCCAAATAGAGTGAAGGTGAAGATATACGAGAATGTTACGAGCGCGTCGGCTCCGAGCCCGGCTCTTTGATGGAGAAAGCGCAGGATGGCGTGCCAACCGGGGTGAACATCGACATCGGGCCTTATCTCATTACTTAAGACCACGACGTCGCCCCATACTCGGGAGTCGATAGCAAACGCAGCATGCCTTAACGCATCATCACCTGGCAAATACCCATAACCCGATATGCGCAGTACCGAGAGCAGGACCGTCATGGCGACCATGATGGGTAGGGATAGTTCGAGATAGCGGGAAATCCGATCGTTGGGGGGACTTGTGGTCATGGAGTTGTGCTTGGTCGCTGAGTGGATAGCAGGCGGTCGATTTTTAGGAAAATGCACTGCATTAGGCATTGGGCGCTGGCTTCGGTGTTTGCGTCTGTAGAGCCCTAATGTTCTGGGCTGGGCTCACTTTGCGCTGTCGTGCAATCGCAACTCGACCTAGCGTCAGTATGCAGTGCATCCCACGGTCAAAGGTCATTTTTGAAAGCCGGATGAGATTTTAATGAGGGCAGCCTAGCTTGGCGGTGGTATTTATGGGTATTTGTGTATTCCTCGTTGTGCGGATGCGGGCTGTCGTTGGCCGGCAACTGGCCTCAGGGTTGAGCCTTCTTCAATCTACCGATCCATATCTGATCACCCAGAGCCTTGAAGGACATGCCTTGGAATACGGGTTCTCCATCCGCGTACAGTATCAATCTGTCTTCGACGGTCATGTGGGTTACCCAAGAACGATATACGGATTCAAAATTGCCCTTCCTGCTTTGGGCGCTCCGGAAATCCCTGAGCTCGTTTGCGGGCATCATTCCAGGCTCGAACCCCAGTAAATAGCGCCATTTGGTTTCCGGGAACCTCCAGTAGAGTTGGTAGAAGAAGCCCATGGAGTTTCCATAGAGAATGCCTCGCCCGGTTGGCATTAGTGGAAGCAGCGTTTCATCAGGCAAGGTCAACAACACTGAGCGACGGCTGCCACTGTAGCGTCCTTCGATGTTGGCAGAAATGGAGAGGGAGAAAATACCGCAGGCGCATGCCGTTATGAGCAATAGGCGTGAGCGGTCTACGCGGAGGTTATCAAGATACAGGCCGATCTGGCGACAAATCCACACGGTGAGCGCCGGTGCGGCCCAGTCCATCCAAAACCGACTTACCTGTAGGCCCAGGGCGCAGCCTAGTGCGAAGAGTAGCAAGTCGGGCTGTAACAAGCGGTCTGTCCGGTTGATCCCTGTGAGCTGCCGAACGATTAGAATAAAACCGACCAAGACTCCTGCTTGAATGGGGAAAAGGCCGGGCCTGAATTCTTTGGCCAGGCTGGTAACAACCAGCGGATCTTGTGCTAGTGAGAGCCAGAGGTGATGGAGGGGGTAGGTTATGATATTGTACCAACCGCCACTAAATGCGCAGGCTAGCAGCAATGAAAGTGCGAGGGCTGCAAGGAAAGCCATGGCGGCTTTCGCGCCTCTTCCAAGCCACATACAAGGCAGGAGCATCACCCAGAGATACCAGGTTGGATGCATCCAGATGGCGAACCCGAGGATGAGTGAAGTGAACACCACGAGTTTCCAAGTTGGCCTGTCTTGAGAATCCTGCCAAAGGAATAGGATTAGTACCAGGGCCGTTATAGATATTCCGAAAGGGCGGCCCAGGAGTAGGCGCCCCAGTACTTCCCAGAATACGATCGCCGTAAAGGCGAGGGCTACCGCCCAAGCCGCTGGTCTCTTGGATGCGAGCAAACCGACCACGCCAAATAGTGTAAAGGTGCAAACATAGGAGAATTTTACGAGCGCGTCTGCATCGAGGCCTGCTCCTTGGTGGATCAGGCGCAGAAGTGAGTGCCAGCCAGGGTGGGTGTCGACGTCGGGGCGGATGTCATCTCTTATGACTAGTATGTCTCCCCAGGCGCGGTTGTCGATAGCGTGCCCGGCATGCCTCAATGCATCATCGGCTGGCAGGTAGCCATAGCCCGCTATACGCAGCCCGGTTAGCAGGATGGCCAGGGCGACCATCGCTGGTAAAGCTAGTTCAAGGTATCGCGAAAAACGTTCCTTGATTTGGATTGGAGGCATGAAACGAGGTCTCTCCGCTGAGGGCCGATGATCGATCGATTGCCCGCGTGTTTTGCAACGAAGATGGGCCCCTGATCGATAGTCTGGAAGAAGTCGAATCCCCGGCAGCCCTATTTGGTTCCGCGCCTAGTTGGGCCAATTATACGAGGCCGCTAGGCGCGCGAAGCGCGGAATGAATTGCTGAAACGACTATGGATATCACGCAATGCGGGCTGCCTATAGTGGGCTGGATTTACGGGTAATCCAGCGCCTCGGGGATCATCACCTGCGACAGGGCGTCGGCGGCACGATCCTTGGAGAGGCGGCTGCCTGCCAGGCGCACGTCGATCTTCGCGCGGAGCTGCGCGAAGGCTTCGTTGACGACCGGCTCGGTGCCGTTCACATGCGCGCCGAAGCCGTAAACCAACTCCGCGCACAGGCGTGAGGCCTGACCGGCGGCGGTCGAGGCCTGTACGGCGGCGAGATCGGAGAAGAAGTTCACGTATCCGGCCAGCCCTTCGGCGACGGTGGCGCTCTGCGGTCCCTTGGCCTCGAGTTCGAGGATGTCCAAGATCTGCTGGCGCGAGGCGAGCAGCCAGCACAGGGCGTCGCACAGGGGGAAGACCACGCCGTGGCGGTTGCCCGAGAAGAGCTTGGCTCCGGTGCTGTCCTTGGCGGCCTGCACATGCTCGAGGGTCCAGAGCCAGAGGTCCATGGCGGGGGCGAGGGTGCCGGCGCCGGTCTCGGGGTGGCTTGATGCGATCGCGCGGAGTTGGCGGATCCAGAGCCGGTAGCAGGCGAGGAAGACCTCGCTGGTCATCGTCATCGAAATCTGGCGGCGCTGGACGGCCTCGGGGCCCTCGTAGGTGGCCTCGAGCTGGGCGTCCATCCACTTGTTGCCCAGGAATCCGGGGCAGTCCTCGGTGATGCCGTAGCCGCCCATGAGGGCAACGGCTTCGCGCATCATGGTGGCGCCGTGACCGGTGTTCCAGAGTTTGGTGGCGGGGCAGAGCACGTTGGCCTGCGCGTCGAGGATGAGGTATTGGACAAGCGCGTCGGCCTTGAGGGTCTCGTAGCGGATGGCGTCGCGGTCGGCCTCGGGCTTGGCGTCGAGTTCGAGGAATTCGAGGGCGGGCTTGGTGAGGGCGCGGAAGGCCTTCATCTGCTGCATGCCGGTGACGATGCCCTGCTCGGCGAACTTGGCGTCCTTGAGTTTCTCGAGCGGGTCGAGTTCGTCGAAGAGGCGGGCGGTGGCCAGGCCGAGGGCGGCGCCGGCCTCACCGGTGGCCCAGATGTCTACGAGGCGCTGCAGGCAGTCCTCCTTTTGTTGGAGACCGAGCTCGAAGCGGGGGGTGCCGGGGTTGACGCTGGCGGCTCCGCGGAAGCGGGTGCGCTGGTAGCGGATGACCGGCTCGACGGCGGAGAGCAGTTTCGCGGAGGTCATCACGCCCACCGGCACGCGGGTGCGGCGGAAGACGGCCTCGATGATCTCGCCGTGCGAATACCTGGGGATGATCACTCCGTCCTTCACGGTGTAGCCGCCGATGATACGGGAGGCGGGCACGGTCATGTTGAAAACCGGGTCGTTGGTGGAGGAGAGCTGGTGCACCATCTTGTGGGTGGGGGCGCCGCGGTCGAATACGCCGGGGTCGGTCTCCTCGAGGATGATCACGCAACTGGACTTGATGCGCGGATCCGCGGAGTCGACGGCGACGGTGGCGAAGTTGGCGAAGCCCATGTTGGTGATGAAGCGGGCGCGCTTGTCGACATGGAGCATGGGCTCCTGGCCCTCCTTCCACTCGGCGATCTTCACCTTGCCGCAGAGCAGGCCGGTCTCGACACCCACGTAGGGCAGGGGCTCGGTGAGGGCGAAGGCGCCGCGCCACATCTTGCGGTCGTCACCGGGTTGCGGAGGCACGCACTTGCTCATGTACGAGTCGCGCTGTTCCGGTGTACCGCGTTCGTGGATAGGCGAGAGGGCGAGGTTGCCGGCGAGCGAACCGGTGGCGGCGCCGGCGTCGACCCAGGCGAGTTCGAGGCAGACCAGCGAGAGTACGAGATTTTTGGGGCCTTCGATGAAGCCGCCCTGGTGGGGGTCCATGAAGCAGGTGGTGATGCCCGCGTCGTCGTAGGCTTTCAGGAGCGCGTTCTTCTCGGGGGTCCACTCGTGGGTGTTGCGGGCGCCCTGGGCGACGAGTTGGGCAACGATGCCGCGGGCCACTCCGCGGGTGGACTGCACCAGCATCTGGATATCGTAGCGGTCGCTGAAGCGCCACATGATCTGGCGCACGTCGTCACCGGGTAGCGTCTGGAGCGTGGGGCGGGGAGAAGAGGCGGTTGTGTTGTCCATGAAAAAGGGATTGGCGAAGGGGCGGGGCGCGAAGGGGAGCGCGGCGCAGGGGATGTTTAAGCCATAGGCGGGCGCAGGCGGGCCACCAAAAAATGCGGAATGCAGGAGGCGGATTGCGGAATGGGGGGCCGGGCGCCGTGAAGGGCGGAGATTCTCGGAATAGGGCTGACGGGTCGAAGGGGACCTATACGGCCCAGTCGGGTGCGCCGGCCCACTACTCGCGAAGCTTGGTATCCAGCAACAGTGTCACAGGGCCGTCGTTGACGAGGGCCACCTGCATCATCGCCCCGAAGCGGCCGGTGGCCACCGGCCGGCCGAGAGCGGCGCTGGCTTGGGAGACAAACTTCTCGTAGAGCGGGATCGCGAGGTCGGGCTTGGCGGCGTCGTTGAAGGATGGACGCGTGCCCTTACGCGTGCTGGCAAAGAGGGTGAACTGGCTTACGACCAGCAGCCCGCCGCCGCTATCCAGCACCGAGCGGTTCATCTGGCCGGCGTCGTCCTCGAAGATTCGCAGGCGCACGAGTTTTTCGGCCAGCCATTGGCCGTCGGCCTCAGTGTCGGAAGGATGGATGCCCAAAAGCACGAGCAGGCCCGGGCCGATCTCGCCGGTGATCTCGGCGGCGATTCCGCCTGCGCCAGGAAGCCCTGCGCTAGGAGGAAGCGAAGCGCTTCCGCTACGGGCGGCGGCGATGGTGACGCGGGCGGAGGAGACGCGTTGGACTACGGCGCGCATGGGTGAAGAGGAATGCTGAAAAACTGAGGGCTGAAAGCTGAAAGCCTTAAGGGCGCGGCGCGGATCCATCGCCCAATGGCGACGGCCTCCGCCATTGTCGCCACTTAGGCATGCCACTCACTTTCCGTCCTATCGGTCCGGCCGTGCCATTTTCCCGGGCGGCTGGCGCGCTGCGCCAGCCCTCCCTCGGGGCGCCGACTAGCCGGCTACCGCAGCTCGACGTGCGGATCGGTATCCGCGTCGTAGTTGACGCCGGGCAGGCCGAAGCCGAAGAGCTTGAGAAACTCGCTCTGGTAGCAGTCGAAATCGGTGAGCGCGGAGAGGTTTTCCGTGGTGATCGTAGGCCAGAGGCGGGCCACCTCGGCCTGCACCTCGGGGCTCATCTCCCAATCGTCGATGCGCACGCGGCCGGCGTCGTCGAAGCTCAGCGGGTTGCCTCCGTACATCTGGGAGCGGTAGAGGCGGTCGATCTGCTCGATGCAGCCTTCGTGGATACCGCGCTCCTTCATGATCTTGTAGATGATCGAAATGTAGAGGGGCACCACCGGGATGGCGGCGCTGGCCTGGGTGACGAGTGCCTTGTTTACGGAGACAAAGGCGCGGCCGTAGCCGTTGAGGCGCATGACGGTATTCAGGCGCTTGGCGGTGGCATCGAGGTCGTTCTTGGCCATGCCGATGGTGCCGTTCTTGTACACCGCCCAGGTGACCTCCGGCCCGATGTAGGAGTAGGCCATGGTCGTGGCCCCGGGGGCGAGCAGCTTGGCCTCGTCGAGGGCGTTGATCCACAGCTCCCAGTCCTCGCCGCCCATGACAGCCACGGTGTCGGCTACCTCCGCCTCGGTGGCGGGCTCGATGGTGATGTCGGCGACCTCGCCGGTCTCGGTATCCACAGTCTTGTTGGTGTACGGAGCGCCGATGGGCTTGAGGCAGCTCTTGTGGACGACTCCGGTGCGCGGATGCACCCGGCGCGGGGAGGCCAGGGAGTAGACGATGAGGTCGACTTGGCCCAGGTCGCGTCTCACCGCCTCGAGGGTCTGGCGCTTGATGTCGTCGGAGAAGGCGTCGCCGTTGATGCTCTGGGCGTAGAGGCCGGCTTTGTGTGCGGCGGTATGGAAAGCGGCAGTATTGTACCAGCCCGCGGTGGCGGTGCGGTCCTCCTCGGAGGGGCGGTCGTAGAAGACTCCAAAGGTGGCTGCTCCCGAGCCAAACGCCGCAGCGATGCGGGAGGCCAGGCCGAAGCCGGTGGAGGCACCGATCACCAGAACCTTCTTGGGGCCTCCGGCGATGGGGCCGCGGCGCACGACGGTATCGATTTGTTCCTGCACGTGGGCGGTGCAGCCCTCGGGATGGGAGGTGATGCAGACAAAACCGCGAGTCTTCGGTCGGATGATCATCGTAGAAACCGGCGAGGTTCCGCTGCTGCGGCCGACAGGCAAGAGGCAAAATTACCCAGCCTGCTAGGTATTCCTGGTGCCAGCGGGTGTGTGGGCCGGGCCCGGGCGGGGCTTATGGTCGGGTAAGCCAGGCCGTAATCACTGGGCAGGAGCGTGTTTGCACGCGATTCAGGGCGCAGGTTGTGGGCAGGCACGCTCCTGCTACAGCGGACACCGCACTTCGGACACTGCCCGAGCGCAGCGCGGAGTGTTTGCACGGTTACGGCCAACAACTGAGCTGCAGCCGTAGGGCGCGCTAGCCCAAGGGGCCTGCGCCGATCAGATCAGCCAAAGTCCGAGTGCGCCCAATACCAGCAGCACCGCGAGAATGGTGAGGATCTGCTGCTCCTGCTTGGTGACACGAAAGGGCATGGCGGTGCGGGCTGGCCCAAACTTGGCCTCACTATGTGTAGACGGCGATCCCGATTCGCGCCGGTCTTCTGGGCTGGGGCCGCGCCCGCCGGCGAAGCCCCTGGCTGCTGCGGTGGCCCAGCGCATTCGCGACTTGCGGGAGGTACGGTTGACACAGCCCGCGCCTCGCGCTCCGCTCCCTGCCGCGCATGAACCACGCCGAACTTCATCAGCATTTCGATAGCATCGAGGACGCCATCCGTGCCCTCGCCGACGGCAAGCCGATCATCGTCACCGACGACGAGGACCGCGAGAACGAGGGCGACCTCGTGATGGCGGCCAGTAAGGCCACTGCGGAGTCGGTGAACCTGATGATCCGCCACGCCGGCGGGCTCATCTGCGTGCCCACCACCGGACATCATCTCAAGCGGCTGGGTATCGAGCAGATGGTGCGCGAGAACCGCGAGACGCTGCGCACCGCGTTCACGGTTTCCGTCGACGCCGCCGAGGGCATCACCACTGGTATCAGCGCCTACGATCGCACGCGCACCATCCAGTTGCTGGCCAATCCCGATACGCGCCCCGACGAGCTCGTGCGCCCTGGTCACATTTTCCCGCTACAAGCGCGGCCCGGTGGCGTGCTCGAGCGCGCAGGCCACACCGAGGCGGCTGTCGACCTTGTTTCCCTCGCCGGGTTGCAGCCCACCGCCGTGATCTGCGAGATCCTCAACGAGGATGGCTCCTGCGCGCGGCTCCCCCAATTGGTCGAGTTCAAGAAACGCCACGGACTGGTCCTTGTCTCGATTGCCCAGCTCATCGAATACCGGCACCGGCGCGAACTGCTCATCGAGAAGATCGCCACTCGCGCCTTCGACTCGGATTTCGGGCCGTTCCAGCTCCATGTCTTCCGCAGCAAGCTCGACGGCCGCGAGCACCTCGCCTTCACCCTGGGCCAGCCCGGCCCGGAGCCCACGCTGGTGCGGGTGCACAGCGAGAATGTGCTCAGCGACGTATTCCGCGGCACGGGCCTGACCGGATACCGCTCGCTCACTGAATCGCTGCACCAGATCGCCGCGGCCGGGCGGGGCGTGGTGCTGTACATGCAGCGAGGACCCACGCTGGGCTCCTCCGCCGCCGATCCGGCCGCCGCCCTCGGGCAGCCGCCCCCCATGGGCCTGCGCGACTACGGCATCGGTGCCCAGATCTTGGTGGCACTTGGCCTGCGCAAGATCCGCCTGCTCTCCAGCACGCCCGCTCGTCACGTGGTGGGTCTTGAAGGCTACGGGCTGGAGATCGTCGACCAGGTGGTGGTGTGACGGCAGCACAGCGGTGGCCGCGGCTCCATGTAGATATCACCAGTAGTCCACCACGTGGCGCAGGCCACGGCGGCGCTGAGGCGCTGGTAGGTCACGGCCGGCAGGCGGCCCTGCTTACCTCAGGGCTTGGGTGACTCCACCGCCACCGGCTGCCAACGACGCCGCTTCTCCCACGGATTCGGATTGCTAGTGCGGGCCGAAGGCGAACCGTGAAGCCCTTTCCCTTTTTCCTACCGCCCAACCTTCCACGCCATGAGCCTCCAAGCACCCACCGCCCTCGCTATCGACGCCCGCGGCCTGCGCTTCGGCATCGCCGCCGCGCGGTTCAACGCCGGCTATGTCGATGCGCTGCTCTCCCGCTGCGTGGCCACGTTGAAGGCGGCCGGCGCCGCCGAGCCGATCGTGGTGCGGGTGCCCGGCTCCAACGAACTGCCGGTGGCCGTGCAGTTGCTGGCCGACCATGCGAAGTTCGACGCGCTCATCGCGCTGGGCGTACTGATCCGTGGCGACACCATCCACTACGAGGTGATCGCCAACTCCGCCACCCAGGGACTGCAGACCGTCGCCCTTTCCCGCCGCCTGCCCGTGATCAACGGCGTGCTTACCGTGGAAAACGACGAGCAGGCTCGCGAACGTTGCCACGGAGCCACCGACCGCGGAGCCGAATTTGCCCACGCCGCCCTTGAAATGGCCGGCCTCTCCCGCCAACTCCCCCCCACTGAATGAGCAGCCCGATCCAACAACGACGCGACGGCCGAGTCGCCGCCGTCCAGTTCCTCTATTCCTGGGAGCTCAACCGCCCCGACGATATCGCCAGCGCTCTGTTGCTGTTCTTTCCTGAGATGGAGCACCCGCGGGACTACTACGCCTTCGCCGAGGAGATCATCCACGGCGCTATCGAGCATGTGTCCGAGATCGACGGCCACATCCGTACCCTGGCGCAGAACTGGGATTTTGAGCGCATCGCGAAGATCGACCTGACGATCCTGCGCGTGGGCATCTTCGAGATGCTTTACCGCAAGGACATCCCTCCAGTGGTATCCATCAACGAGGCTATCAATCTCTCCAAGGAGTTTTCCAACGCCGACGCCAAGCGCTTTATCAACGGCATCCTCGACCGCCTCAAGGACAAGCTCGGCCGCGATGCCCGAAAGAAGCAGGACGAGTGATGTTCGGCCTCTTCAAAAAGTTTAAGGACGGGCTCACCAAGACGGCCCAAAAGTTGGCCGCAGGCGTGGGCGGGCTATTCGGGCAGAAGCCCATCGATGCCTCCACCCTCGACCAGCTCGAGGAGGCGCTTTTCGGGGCCGACTTCGGCGTGGAAACCACCGCCGAGATTCTGGAGGAGATCCGCACCGCGTATAAGAAAGACAAGAACCTGCACGGTCGCGATGCCGCCGTGATCGGCGCTGCTGTGCTGCGCCGGGTGCTCGCGGGGTCCGAAGGCGTGCTCGGGCCGGTCGGCAACACCCCCACGGTGATCGCGCTCATCGGCGTCAACGGTTCCGGGAAAACAACTACCTGCGCCAAGCTCGCCTGGAAGCTCAAGCAGGACGCCGCCAGCGTGACGGTGGGCGCGTGCGATACTTTCCGCGCTGCCGCCAACGAGCAGCTACGCTCCTGGTGCGATCGCCTGGATCTTGATCTGGTGGCCAGTCAGCACGGGGCGGATTCGGCCGCAGTGGCCTTCGACGCCATGGCCGCCGCCAAGTCGCGCAGCCGCGACTACCTGCTCTTGGATACCGCGGGGCGGCTGCACACCAAGACCCATCTCATGGACGAGCTGGCGAAGGTGCGCCGTGTCCTGCAAAAGCACGACCCCGCCGCCCCGCACCACAGTTGGCTGGTGCTCGACGGCAGCCATGGCTCCAACGCCATCGAGCAGGCCAAGGAGTTTCACCGGGCCTTCGGTCTCACCGGTCTGATCGTGACAAAGCTCGACGGCACGGCCCGTGGTGGCGCTCTGGTGGGCATCTATCGCCAGTTGAAGCTGCCGGTGTATTTCTTGGGCTTTGGCGAACAACCGGAAGATCTCCAGCCCTATTCGATCGAGAATTATGTGAAGGCGGTATTCGGGTTGGAGAGCTGAGCACTAAACACGCAACGCTTTGCGCTCGGGTAGCGCCCGAACTCCGGTGCTCACCGTAGGAGCGTGCTTGCACGCGATCTGCGCCCTGACTCGCGTGCAAGCACGCTCCTACGACGGAATGGTTACGGCTCCGCAGTGTGACAATGATGACCGGTGCCGAGTCTCGAGTGACGAGAGCCAACGCTCCAGTGTTCGGCCCAGCAGCAGGCGTGGTTCCGAAGTCTTGCTCGGTGATTAGTTGCTCGGCTCCGGGCTCTTGACTGAATGGTCGAGACTTCGAGATCTGGAGCGTCCCAAAACGTAGTCGTCAGGCGGTGCTCGGGCAGCCACGCTGCGGTGTATGGACGCTCCCACTCTGGTGCTGCTGCTCGATTATCCCGAGGGCGAATGGCTGCCGGCTCGGCTGCGGGCGGAGCTGGGCGACGAGTTTGCCGCGAGGATCGTGCGGCTGCTGGCAGAGCTGCAACTGGCGCACCTGCCCCAGAATTGGCCTACGGAGTTGCACGTGGCTCCGGGCGAAAGGGTGACGGAGGTGCGGCGTTGGCTGGGCTCGAAGCCGATCACGGTGCACGCCCAGTTGACCGCGCCCTGGGGCGAGCGGCTTGCGCAGGCGGCCGCCGAGGCCACAGCGCGCAGCGATGGGATGGTGATCCTGGTGCGCAGCGACTGCCCGTACTGCGGTATCGAGCAGGTGGTGGCGGCAGCCACGGCATTGATCGACCAAGACGTGGTGCTGGGGCCGGCCACCGACGGGGACTTCTATCTGCTCGGGCTGCGGCGCTGGCCGGAGGGGCTCTTGCACGAGGTCAACTGGGGGACCAACCAGGTGCTGTTTGCGATCACCTCCCGGTGTACCGAGCTGGGCCTCACCTATAAGCTGCTCGATCCGCTGGAGCGGGTGGCGAGCGAGGCGAGCTGGGATCGAGCGGTGACGCGGATCTCCAAGCCGGACGTGGGCACCGGGAAGGCCGAATAGGATCGCTGCGGCGCTCCGCTATCGCGGGCCGCCGAAGGCTGAACGCAGAGCTCGAAAAGGAGTAGCGAGTAGCGGGTGGCCTCCGGTATCAGATTTCCGGGGCCTGTCTTCTGGGCGGGCGCACTCCGGTGCCTGCCGTAGAGGAGGAGCGTGCCGGCACGCGATCTGCGCCCTGAAGCGCGTGCCAGCACGCGCCTACGGCGCAATGATTACGGCTCAGTTGCGTCCGGGGTTGCCGGGCACGGGGAGCGGCTGGGCGGGGAGATGGACGGTGACGGTCGTGCCCAGGTCGGGCTGGCTGGTGATGGTTACCTGGCCGCCGTGGAGCTCGGCGAGGCGGGAGACGATGGCCAGGCCGAGCCCGGAGCCCTGCTGCTCGTGGATACGCCGCTCGAACTGTACATAGGCTCCGATGTTGGCGACATGCTCGGGCCGCATTCCACGGCCCGCATCGGTGACGTTGATCTCGGTCCAAGTGCCGTCGCTGAGGGTGCGCACGACCACGGGCTTGCCTGCGGCGGAAAACTTGAAGGCGTTGTCGATGAGCTCCTCGACGATCTTGGCGAGATTGGACTCGGACATGGCCGCCTGGCCGCCTTGGAGGTCGAACTGCAGGTCGAGGCTGCGCCCGGCGTCCTTGGCCTTGCGGCGGGCGGCGGTTTCCACCGCGGCGTTTACCCCCACCGGAGCCACCTCACGCAGAGCGCGTATGCGATCGGGCTGGACTGTCATCATCTCGATCTGGGCGTAGACGAGAAAGTTCATGATGAGGCGGTGCAGCCGCACGCCCGAGAGTTTGATGTCGTTGCCGAACTCGTGCAGTTCGCCCGGGGTGATCACCTCGGCCTCGTTTACTATCATCTCGGCCATTCCGATGATGCCGGTGAGCGGGGTGAGCAGCTCGTGGGGCAACATCATGGAGATATTGGTACGCAGTTCGGAGAGGCGGTGCTCGGCCTCGTCGCGGATGGCCTGTTGCTTGCCCAGGCGGGTGCGCACGACATCCACCAGTTCGTGGAGGCGGAACGGCTTGGGCAGGTAGTCGTCGGCGCCCAGCGACATGCCGTGGCGCATGCCCTTGAGGTCGGCCCGGCCGGTCATGAGCACAAAGGGAATGTTCGCCGTGGACTTGTCGGTACGCAGGGCCGAGAGCGTGTCGTACCCGTCCATCCCTTTCATGTTGATGTCGCTCACGATGAGGTCGGGCCGCACCGAGCGGGCCAGTTGCATGCCGCTGATGCCGTCGTCGGCCTCGAAAACCTCGAAGTTCTCCGCCCTAAGGCCCAGCACGATGGCCTCCCGGAGCATGGTCTCATCGTCGATGACTAGGATTTTGGTCATGGGACTTGGGCTGGTTGGGTAGGTGATTGCAAGCTACTACCCTATCGGCAGGTCGCAGAGCGAATTCGGTTCAAAGAAGTATGAAAGGCGTCCCGCCAGAGGGCGCCGGGGTGGGGCGGCGGCAGCCGGAGCGGGCGGCGGTTGGGGCGCGCCGGTGTGGGGCTTGGGCGCGCGGTACCCGGCGTCAAAGCCGGGTGGAGGCACTCGGGCCCGGCGGGGGCGGGCCGCGGGGCGGCTCAAGGCAGTCACCTTGATTCCGCGACGGCTGCGGGGCTGCAAGGGCGCACCGCCGGCCCCGGGGGGCTGCGGTGCCGGAGCCGCGAGGCGGTATTACATCCTCTGCAGGGTGCGCAGGCCCAGCAGGTGCAGCCCGGTCTCCAGCCACACCAGGGTGCGGGCGCACAGCAGCAGGCGGCGGGCGCGGATGCCAGGATCGTCGACTACGACCTTGTCGGCCGCGTAGAAGGTGCTGAACTGGCCGGCCAGCTCGTAGAGATAGGTGCAGAGGAAATGGGGACGCAGCGCGCCGGAGGCCTGGTTGAGCGCGGAGGGGAAGGCCACCAGCTTGCGCGCCAGGGCGAGTTCGGTGGGCGTCTCAAGGGCGCTGGCCCCGGTGAGCGGGGCGGCCGGATCCAGCCCGGCCTTGCGAAAGATGCTGTATTGGCGCGCCACGGCGTAGAGCAGGTAGGGCGCGGTGTTGCCCTCCAGGCTGATCATCTTGTCCCAGGAGAAGAGGTAGTCGGAGGAGCGGTTCTGGGAGAGGTCGGCATACTGCACGGAGCCCACGCCTACGATATCGGCGATCTGGCGACGCTCGTCCTCGGGGATGTCGGCGCTCTTCTCGGTGACGAGCTTGTAGGTGCGCTCGCGGGCCTCGTTGAGGAGGTCCTTCAACTTGATGTTCTCGCCGCTCTTGGTCTTGAGCGGGCGGCCGTTCTCGCCGAGCACCGTGCCAAAGTCCACGTGTTCGAGGCGGGGCAGGGGACGGCCGGATTTCTCGAACCATTTCTTGGCGGTGAGGAAGAGCTGCTCGAAGTGGTCGCCCTGGCGCTTGTCCACCACGTAGAAGGCGCCGGTGGCCCCGATCTGCTCGGTGCGGTAGAGGATGGTGGCGAGGTCGGTGGAGGCGTAGTTGGCGGCGCCGTCGGACTTGCGCACCATGAAGGGCTGCGGGCGCTCGGCGTGGCGCGAGAAGCGGGGGTGCTCGTCGTGGAAGACCACCAGGGCGCCCTCGCTGTCCTCGGCGAGTCCGCACGCGGTGAGCTCGCGGTAGACGTTCTCGACCTTGTCGTTGTAGAAGCTCTCGCCCAGGGTGAGGTCGAACTTGATACCGAACTGGTCGTAGATGGTCTGGAAGGCCGAGAGGCTGGAGGCGTTGATTTCCTGCCAGATCGCGCGGTTCTCGGCGTCGCCGGCCTGCAGCTTCACCAGCTCCTGGCGGGCCTCGTTCATCACGGCGGGGTCGGCTTCGCTGGCGCTGTGGCCCAGCTTGTAGAGGCGCTCAAACTCCACGAGCGGGTCGGCGGCGAGGGCCACGGGGTCGAGGTGGCGCTTGTAGGCCCAGAGAATCTTGCCGTATTGGGTGCCCCAGTCGCCGATGTGGTTGTCGCGGATCACCCGCGCCCCGCTGAAGGCGAGCAGGCGGCAGAGGGCCTCGCCGATCACCGCGGAGCGCAGATGGCCCACATGCATCTGCTTGGCGGTGTTGGGCGAGCTGTAGTCGACTATCCACGTCTGCCCGCTGTAGGCGCTGGCGGCGCCGGCGCGCAGATGGGCCTCCGAATCGTATTGGCCCAGCCAGCTCTGGAGGGCGGCGGGTGTGAGGCGGAAATTGATGAAGCCCGGGCCGGCCACCTCGATGGCGCACACCTCGGCCGGCAGGGTGATCAGGCCCACGAGCTGCGTGGCCAAGGCTCGGGGGTTCTGTTTTTGGCGTTTGGCGTAGGCGAGCACTCCGTTGGCCTGGAAGTCGCCGTGGGTCGGGTCGGCCGGGCGCACATCGGGGGTGAACAGTGCCAGGTCAAAGCCAGCCTGTGCGGCGGCGGCTTTCACGGCATTTTCGATCTCTGCGGCTACGTTGAACGGCAAAACCATCGGCGCACTCAACGCCCCGGCTTCGGCGCGATCAAGACTGCTTTTCTGGGCGTGAGGAAGGTGCACCGCTGCGGGGCTGCCAGGGCGCGTGCAAGGCTTCCCCTGGAGGAGGGCTGCTGCGGACGGGGCACAGCTCAGGCGTAACCCTTCATTCGTAGGAGCGTGCTTGCGGGCGATTCAGAGCGCAGATCGCGTGCAAGCACGCTCCTACGGCGGACACCGGAACTCGTGCATTGGCAGAGCGCAAAGCGGTATGATTGCATGGTTACAGCTCAGGCGTTTCATGCATTCCCGGCCCCAATCTTTTCCAGTGCGGGCAAGGGCCTCGGTGTCCGTAGATGCACGCTTGCAGGCGCGCTGGCCTCCGGATCGCGTGCAAGCACGCTCCTGGGACGGCTACCGAAGCGCTTGGTCTGTCCGAGCGCACTGCGGTGCGATTGCATGGTTGCCGCTAAGCCGTAACCATGCAGTAGAACTGGAATTTTCGGGGGCTTTTTGGCGGGAATTCTCAGGAGAAACTGGGGCGGTTTTCCACTGCATTGCAGTTGGGGTAAGGGCAGTGCAATTTCTCCCAAATGCCT
>CAJCBL010000311.1 GCA_903960515.1 uncultured Verrucomicrobiota bacterium | reverse complement strand
TGGGGCCGAAGTCCGCACTGCGCGGTGATGGGGCCACATTCTGGGCTGAGAAAAGGCGACGCACGAGGTGGCCGTCGGAATACCCCAAAACCGTTTGGGTTCACGACCGTGAGGGTAAATGGTTTTGGTTGCGATGGGCGGAGTGGGGCCGAAGGCCTCGCTGCCCGATGATGGGGCCGCATTCCGCGCTGCGAAAAGGCGCTGCACGAGATGGCCGTGGGAATACCCGAAACCGTTTGGGTTCACGACCGTGAAGGTAACCGGTTTGGGTGGGATGGGCGGGGTGGGGCCGAAGCCCGCGCCGCGCGGTGATGGGGCGGCATTGGGCGCCGCGAAAAGGCGACGCACGAGGTGGCCGTCGGAATACCCCAAAACCGTTTGGGTTCACGACCGTGAAGGTAAACGGTTTTGGCCGGCACCTGCTGCGGTGGGGGACTAGTGCTCGCCTTTCCGCCTTGCGCTTGGGGCCGGGCCCGCCGGAGATTCGGCCCGTCCGAGCCCCAACCGTTTGCCCGGGTGGCGGAATTGGTAGACGCAACAGCCTTAGGAGTTGTTTCTCGCAAGGGAGTGCAGGTTCGAGTCCTGTCCTGGGCACCAACGATGAGGGGGGAACCCGGACACGGGGGGCTGGAGAGCCGGGTGGGCCGCGTTGGCAGCGGCCCCTGCCTTCCGGCTTTCTCCAGGACCTGCCCGGGTTCTGTGTCACAAATTCCGACATGGCGTCTTGATAACCCCGCGCAGTCCCGTCCCCTGCCTGCGCTCATGAAAGTCCACAAACTGCTCCACACCCGCATGCGCGTGAACGACCTCGAGCGCTCGGTGAAGTTCTACCATGAGGCCCTCGGTCTCGAGGCTAGCCGGCGCTTCACCTCCCCTCGCGGCGCGCAACTGGTCTTCCTGCGGGTGCCGGGGAGCGAGGAGGAGATCGAACTCTGCCAGATGCCGGCCGGTGCCGAGTCTGTATCGGTGCAGCCGGACCTGGTGCACCTGGCCTTCGGTGTCGAGGATTTGGGGGCGTTCGCCGCCGAGCTGCTCCGGAAGGGCTTCGCGCTCTCCGACGGCCCCACGAAAACTGGATCCGGTTCGGTGATCGCCTTTATCGACGCCCCGGAAGGCTACGAGGTCGAGCTCATCGAGGGGGCGAAGTAGGCGGGTGGACACGTGGTGAGCGGGCGGGGCGAGTGGGCTGGGCGATGGGCCGCGAAGCGGCCCGGTCGTTGCCATGCGCCTGATGGTGACTCTCTTGAGCGGCCAAGTGCGTGTCCGTCTCGGGAGCGCGCTGGCATGCGATCTCCGCTCTGATTCGCCTGCGCGCTCGCTCCTGCCGCGGGAAGGTTGTGGCTCAGTCCTCGGGCCTCTCGCCTGGACCGGCCATCTTCACGATGCACGGGTCGAAACGCGCGAGCACCTCGACCAGATCGGACTGCGCCGCCATCACGTGTTCGATGTTCTTGTACACGCCGGGCACCTCGTCGATGCCGGCGGAGAGCAGGGTGATCCCGCGCTCCTGCAGCAGCGGGCTGACCTGTTTCCAGGTGAACGTCTCGTGGGCGCGCTTGCGGCTCATCAACCGGCCGGCCCCGTGCGCGGCGGAGTGCAGCGAGGCTGGGTTGCCCAGCCCGCGCACGACGAAACCGGGAGTGGCCATGGAGCCGGGAATCACGCCCAGTGCGCCGGCGCCGGCGGGCGTGGCGCCCTTGCGGTGGACGATCACGTCGCGCCCGTGGTGTCGCTCGCGCCAGGCGAAGTTGTGGTGGTTCTCGATCGACAGCAGCACGCCGGCCTTCAGGTGCCGGGCGATGTGCCGGTGGATCAGTGCGTGGTTGGCCGAGGCGTAGCGGCCCATCAACTCCATCGCTCCCCAGTACTCTTGTCCCTCGCAGGATTCGAGGTCCAGCCAGGCGAGCTTGGCGAACTCCCTCGGCAGCCCGGGCAACCGTTTCTCGGCGACACGTGAATAGTGTTCGCATACCGCCGCGCCGGTGCCGCGGCTGCCGCTGTGGCTGAGCAGCGCGAGGTATTCGCCCGGGGGCAGGCCGGCGGCGGCATCGGCTATGCTGAGCCGCCCAAACTCCACAAAATGGTTGCCGGTGCCGCTGGTGCCCAGTTGGTCCCAGGCCTTGTCGCGGTGCGAACGGGTGATGGGGCTCACGCTCCAGTCCTCGTCCATCACGGGGTGCTCGCGGCGGTGTTTCCCGAAATTGGCGCCCAGGCCGAAGCGCGTTTCCTCCTCGATCGCACGGCTGAGGTCCTGGGCGTGGCGCGCTAGCCAGTCGAGCGGCAGGTCGAGCACGCTGAGCTTCATGCGGCAGGCGATGTCCACACCAACCGCGTACGGGATCACCGCGCCCTGGGTGGCGAGCACCCCGCCGATGGGCAGGCCGTAGCCCACATGGGCATCGGGCATGAGCGCACCCTGCACGGACACAGGCAGCCGGCAGGCTCGCACAAGCTGGGCGACGCTCTCGGCATCGACGTCGGTGCCCCACTGTCGCCAGGAAACGGGTTCGTCTCGGATTGTTGCCATGGAAGGATGGTAACCCCGAAGGCGGAGGAATCGAACGCCCGGGCGCTTGCCGCTGCTCAGTTGCGTAGCGCGTGGCCGGTGGCAGCGCCGGTCCAGCCAAGCTTGGAGCGCAACACCTCGAAGTGCTCGTAACCGGGTTTCTGCACCAGAGTGAGGCGCCGCTCGGCCACCGAGATCTCGATGGCGCGGCCGGCGAAGGTGAAGAGGTTGCGCTGGCCGTCCATGGCCACGAGCAGTTGGGAGTCCTCCGCGCGGCTGGTTATCCGCAGTTTCACGTCGCTGCGGAAGATCACGGAGCGGTTGCTCAGGGTGTGCGGGCAGATCGGAGTCATCACCAGCGCGTCGGCACCGGGATGGATGATGGGGCCGCCGGCGGAGAGGTTGTAGGCGGTGGAGCCGGTGGGGGTGGCCACAATCAGGCCGTCGCCGTGGAAGTCGGTCACAAACTCGCCGTCGGCATGCACGCCCAGGCGCACGAGCTTGGAGTTGACGGCCTCCTTGATGACCACGTCGTTGAGCGCCACGTCCTCGTGGTCGGGGCCGGTACGGCAGGCCAGCAGCGAGCGCTCGGCCAGCCGGTAGTCGCCGGAGATCAGTGACGGGAATTGCGCCAGCGCCTCCTCGGCCGAGAAGGTGGTTAGAAACCCGAGACTGCCGCGGTTCACTCCGATGATCGGCACCCCGGCGCGGGTGGCCTCCCGGGCGGCGCTGAGCAGGGTGCCGTCGCCACCGATCACGCAGCAGGCGTCGAAGCCGGCCAAGGCGCCCTCCTTGAGCGGAGTGTGGGCGAAGAGCTTTGTCTTCACCTTGGCGGTGCGCGCCAGGGCGATGAGGTCGTGGGCTAGATCGTGGGCGCCGTGCTTGGTGCGGTTGACCACGAAGGCGAGTTTTCGGAGCTGAGGCATCGCGGGGGCAGAGTAGCCGGGGGTCGGAGCAAAGTGCAACGGTTCAGCTTTTGCGCACGGCCAGCAGGAACTCGCGGTTGCCGTCGGCGCCGGTGAGGGGCGAATCCATAATTCCGAGAACGTTCGCCGTGGGCAGGGCGGTGGCGCAGGCGGTGATGTCGGTGACCACTCGCTGGTGCACCGCCGGGTCGCGGATCACGCCCTGGCCGCGGTCGGCCTCGGCCTTGCCGGCTTCGAACTGGGGCTTCACCAGCGCCACCAGCACGCCGCCCGGGCGCAGCAGCGGCCAGGCAGTTGGAAGGATGGAGCGCAACGAGATGAAGGAGACGTCGATGACGATAGTGTCGTATTCGGCGCGTGGAAGCTGGGCGGCGCGCAGTTCGCGGGCGTTGATCTGCTCCAGGTTGGTTACCCGCGGGTCGCTGCGCAGCTTGGAGTGGAGCTGGGCGCGGCCCACATCGACGCAGACCACGTCGGCGGCGCCGGCCTGCAGCGCGCAGTCGGTGAACCCGCCGGTGGAGGCGCCGATGTCGAGCACGTGCACGCCGGTGAGCGAGAGCTGGAAATGGGCGAGCGCGCCGGCGAGCTTGTCGCCGCCGCGGCTTACGAAGCGCGGGGGCTGCTCGATCTCGAGGGAGAGGTCCGGCGGGTAGTCCTTGCCCGGCTTGTCGAGCCGTTCGGTGCCGTGGCGCACCTTGCCGGCGCGGATGAGCGCCTGTGCCTGGGTGCGCGAGACGGCGAGCCCGCGGGCGACGAGGAGTTCATCGAGTCGTTGTTTGGCGGACATCAGGAAGGAAGGCAGAATGAAGAGTGCAGAGTGGAGAACGGAGTGGGCGGAAATCGGGGTATCCTCCCCGCTCCCCGCCGCGCCCTAGGCGATCTCCCAGCGGTAGGGATGCTTGGAGAGCAACTCGCAGCCGGTGGCGGTCACATGCACCACGTCCTCGATACGGCAGCCGCCCAAGCCGGGATAGTACAGGCCGGGCTCGACGGTTACGACATGGCCCTTCTTGAGGATGGCATCGGAGGCGGAGACCCGCGGCGCCTCGTGCACGGCCAGGCCGAGTCCGTGGCCGGTGCCATGGAAAAATCCCTGGGAGCCGTGCTCGTCGCGCGTGGTCTTGTATCCTTCCTTTTCAAACAGAGCGACGATGCTCTCGTGCACCCGGCGGCCGTTGAGCCCGGCCCGGATGGAGCCCAGCCCGAGCTTTTGGCCGGCATGAACGGTGGCGACAAGGCGGCGCTGCTCGTCGCTGGCATGGCCCTTGATGTAGGTGCGCGTCATGTCGCCATGGAAACCGGTGGCGGTGACGCGCGGGAAGATGTCGACGATGATCAGGTCGTTGGGGCGCAACGGGCCGTTGCCCCGGCAGTGCGGGTCGCAGGCCTGGTCGCCCCCGGCGACGATGGTGTTGTTGGACACCGCGCCGGCTTCGAGGCAGGCGACTTCGATGGCGAATTTGAGCCGCTCGGAGGTGAGCGGACGGCGTTCGAAGAGGAGGCGGCCGCCCTTGATTGTGGTGGCGCGAAGGATGCGCTCGACGGCGGTGAAGCCGAGGGCGCTGCAGCGGTTGCCCTCCCGGATGGCCTCCAGTTCGGCGGGTTTCTTGAGGTCGCGCTGGGGGAAAAAGGATCCCTCGGCGAAGCCTACCGCCAGGCCGAGGTCGATGAGGTCGAAGGCGAGCTTGGCGGGGAAATCGTCGGGCACGTAGAAACGTCCTACACCGTAGTGTCTTGCCAGGGTGGCGACGATTTCTGCTGTGCCCACCCGCGACTGAGGGAAAAGTTTCTGTGCCCGCTCCCGCCATTCCTCCATCGAAAGCACGACGTCGAGAGCCGACTCCTTCTTGGCGCGGGCGAACTCGAGGGCGTTGAACACGCCGAACTTTTTGCGGCCCACCCCGAAGGCGAGGAAGGGATCGGGCACGGAGAGGCCGGTGAAATAGAGCTGGTTGGCGTCGCGCTCGGAGTCGGCGTAGAGCAGCGGGGAAGGCGTGGTGGAAAGTTTGGGCACAGGAAAACGTTTTGCCCGCAACCTAGGTGTCGGCATGCTCGCCGGCAATACCGCTTCCGCCATGTCGAACCACTGCCGCCTGTTGCCCCGTGTTCTGCTCATCCTCGCCGCCTGCATTGCGGTGTCTGCGTTGCCGGGTTGCGGCGAGGGCGGGTCGAAGGCGAAGGAAACCAAGACGGCGGGGGAGTATTTTCCCGTGAAGCTGGGTGATCGCACGGTGCGCCTGCAGTTGGCGGTGAAACCCATGGAGATGCAGACCGGGCTGATGGACCGCCCGACGCTCGGGGCCGACGATGGCATGATCTTCGTCTATGTGCGCCCCCAGGAGCTTAGTTTCTGGATGCGCAATACCCTCATCCCGCTCGATGTCGGCTACTGCGACAGCAAGGGCGTGCTGCAGGAGGTCTGGCAGATGTATCCGCACGATGAGCGTGCTGTGAAGTCCCGAAGCAAGGAGCTGCAATTCGCCGTGGAGATGAAACAGGGCTGGTTCCGCGACCACGGGGTGAAGCCGGGTGCCAAGATCGATCTGGGGGCGTTGAGGCAGGCACTGGAGGCGCGTGGCTTCGAGCCGAAGGTGTTTGGGCTGAATTGAGCGGCGGGCGGGATTTCCGATTTCGGATTGCCGATTCGCGATTGGCCGGAAGGCGGCCGGTGGCGCGCTGCTTTGGCTCAAGTCTGTGGAGCCGAGGTACGCCTGCCGCCTAGAAGGGACAGGTTCTATCGGGACCGTGCGAACTCGGCTACTGGTCTCCTCAACCAGCCACGGGGGGCCTCACTTCACCCAGGTGGCGAGGGCGAAACGCACGATCTGCACCAGACCAAAGATTCCAATGGTGATCCCGCAGGCCTGATTGATCCGGCGCATCCAGTAACCACTGGCTTTGTCGCGCAGCTTGCTGGCTAGATTGCTCAGGATGATCCACCACAGCATCGACCCTCCAAATACCCCGGCCACCAGCAGCCCCGCTTCGATGGGGTTGGCGATCTGAGCGCCCACCGCGAAGGCCGCGAAGATGCCGCCTGCACCGAGGATGGTCATCGGGTTGCTTATCGTGAGCACGAGCGCTGTGGAGAAGGCGCCAAACCAGCCGGGGCGCGGCGGGGGAGTTTTGGGCATCTCGTGGGGCGGGGCGGTGTGCCAGACGAGGTAACCAATTACCAACAGCACGAACCCGCTAACGTTGACCAGCAGCCGACTGTGTTGGGCGAGAAAGTTCGAGATCGTGGTAATGCCAAAGGTGAGGATCGCGCAAAGGGTGGCGTCGGCCAAGGCGGCGCCCAGGCCGGTGATGATGCCAGTGCGAGCGCGGTACAGCAGCGAACGCCGGAAGACCAGCAGCCCGATCGGGCCCACGGGCACGGCCAGGGCAAGCCCGATGGCGAGCCCGTAGATCAGTATTCTTAAGTCCATGCCGATGGGGTGTCCGGGTGTTTCGTGGGCCGGGCGCTCAGCCGCGGACCTGGCCGGTGCCGTCGATCACGAACTTGTAGCTGCAAAGCTCTGCCAGGCCCATCGGGCCGCGGGCGTGCAGGCGGTCGGTGGAGATGCCGATCTCCGCGCCCAGCCCGAACTCGAAGCCGTCGGTAAAGCGTGTGCTCGCGTTCCAGTACACCGTGGCCGAGTCGACCTCGGCCTGGAAACGGCGGGCGGCGGCCTCATCGGCGGTAACGATGGTGTCGCTGTGGCTGGAGCTGTCGCGATTCACGGTGGCGATGGCCTCGTCGAGCGAATCGACTACGCGCACGGCCAGGATGTAGTCGAGGAACTCGGTGCGGTAGTCCTCGGCGGTGGCGGCGGTATGCGGGAGGCCGGCAGCAGAGAGAATCGCTGCGCTGGCGGAGTCGCAGCGCAACTCCACTCCGCCGGTACGGGAGGACTGGAGGGCGCGGGCTAGGCGGGGCAGGGCTACCGCGGCCACAGCGCGGTGCACGAGGAGTTGCTCGGCGGCGTTGCAGGCGCTGGGGCGCTGGACCTTGGCGTTGACCAGCAGCGGCTCGGCCATGGCGAGGTCGGCGGCGCGGTCGACGTAGACGAAGCAGACGCCCTTGTAGTGCTTGATTACGGGGATGCTGGAGTTCTCGGTTACGAAACGTATCAGCGCCTCGCCGCCACGGGGAATCACGCAGTGGATGAGCTCGTTGAGTTTGAGCAGGGTGTTGAGTGCGGCGCGATCGGTGGTGGGCACGAGCTGCACCGCGGTGGCCGGCAGGTCGGCGGAGGCCAGGGCTGTGGCGATGAGCGCGGCCAGGGCGGTGTTGCTATGGAAGGCTTCCTTGCCTCCGCGCAGGATGGTGGCGTTTCCAGATTTCAGGCACAGGGCGGCGCAGTCGATGGTTACGTTGGGGCGCGACTCGTAGATGATGGCAATCACGCCTATGGGCACGCGCAGCTTGCGGATGACCAGGCCGTTGGGGCGCAGGGTGCGTTCGAGTTCGGTACCTACGGGATCGGGCAGGGCCACAATCTCACGCACCCCCTGCGCCATCTGGCGGATTCGGGAGTCGTTGAGGGTGAGCCGGTCGAGCAGCGCGGCGGAGAGGCCGGCGGAGCGGCCGGCGTCGAGGTCCTTGGCGTTGGCGGCGATGAGGGCCGGGATGGAGGCCTCGATCGTTTCGGCGAGCGCCAGGAGCGCGCGGTTCTTGGCCTGGGTGGAGGCCACGGCCAAACGCAGCGAGGCGGCGCGGGCGGCCTCGGCGAGTTGGCGGATGGTGACTGCGAGATCGGTATCCATCGGGAGGGAGATTGAAAACGTCTCCGCCCGCCGGGGAAAGGGAAAAGGCGGGGCGACGCCGGAGGAAGGCTGAGGGCGGTAGGCTGCGGACTGAACGCTGACGGCCGAATACCGTAGTCGGAAGGCTGTAGCTGTGGCCGGGGTTCACTGTGCGCCGCTTCCCAGCGGTTGGCGGACCAACTCTTTCCCATGCCAGAATCATCCGCGCCCCAACCAACGCCGACGCGCTTCACTCCGGCTCCCGCGCCGCTGCGCGGGCGTTAGTACACGAGTGCGGAGCGCTGCCGGGCGGGGCGGCGGTCAGTGACCGGGGGCAAAGCGAGTGCCCGCGGGCGAGGTTTCTCCTGCGAGAGCCTCCCAGTTGGCGCGGATTTCGGGAGAGACCGGCTGGGTGTTGAGCCACTGGGAGGCGGCGGCGCTGTCCTGGAGGTATAGCGTGGTAAATATCTGGAAACGGGTGCCGGTCTGCAGGCGCTGGTCGGCGATGGCGGCGATGGCGGAGGATGCTTTGGCGGTGTCGCCAGCGTTCACCCACGATAAGGCCAAGCCGGCGAGGGATCGGTTGCGTGCTTCGCCCGGGGGCAGCCGGTGGGCCCAGGCGGTGGCCTGGTCGCGGTCGGCGGCAAAGTAGGTGGTGGCGGCTTGGGCGGCGTAGTCGGGTTCGACCAGGGTGGGGTGGGCGGCGATCCAGTCGAGGGCTTGTGAGGGGTCGAGTCGGTCGAGGGCGGATTGGATGAGCGGTTTTTCGGTGTGCGCGGAGGGTAGGGCTGCCACGCTGGCGAGGAAGAGGACCGGGTCGGTGTTGGCGGTGTCGCCAAGGCTGGCCATCTCCAGACCGTTGCGGAGCACGGGGTCCTGCACCGAGGCGGCCCAGGCTTCTGCGGAGCGGCGGTCCTGGGCGAGCCAGCGGTTCCAGACTTCGGCGATGGCTTCCGAGGCTTTCGGGGCGGGCAGGGCGTTTTTGGCGAGAGCGGCGATGCGATCGGGTGCGGCGGCGAAGGAATCGGCGGCGGCCGTGGAGAAGGCCTGCACGCGGAATTCCGCAGGGACAAGGGAGAGCTTTTGTAGAGTGAGGGTGGGGTTCTGCCTGGCGAGGTCGAGGGCCAGCCTGTGGGCGTTTTCGGGAGACAGCGCTTGTTGGCTGAGCAAGGCGAAGGCTTGGGCGGGATTGCCGCGGGCGAGCTGTAGGATGACGCCGCGGCGGGCATTCTCGGCGCCCGGGAGGGCGGCGATGCTGTCGGTCCATCGTAGTGCGGCGGCGGGGTCGGTCGCCGCCCAAGCCGTTGCTAACATTGCGGCTGTATCGGAGCGGCCCCCCTCCGGGAGGCGGGAGAAAGCGGCGAGCGCCTCGGCGGGCGAAGTGCGGGCCAGTGAGGCCAGAATCATGCCGCGGTAGCGAGGGGGCACCACGAAGCCGTCGGCCTCCGCCAAGGCCAGAGCCTGGCGCGGGGCGTCGCGGTGGATTTCTCCGATTACCTGGGCGGCGATCTCGCCGCAATCGGTGTCCGGGAGATGACTACGCAACCAAGTGCAGACCTTCACGGGGTCGCGGCGGGCGATGGAGGCCAGGGGGATGCTCAGGGCTCCGTTGCGCCAGGGGAAGTCCGGGGCGTCGAAGATGAACTCAAGGGCGTCGTCGGGTTCAGAGGTGCTCCAGACGGTGAGGTATTCGCCGACCTTGCTCCGCTCCCCTCGTGGGCTGCCAGCTGCGATCCA
Organism: uncultured Verrucomicrobiota bacterium; assembly: GCA_903960515.1. Taxonomy (GTDB): domain Bacteria; phylum Verrucomicrobiota; class Verrucomicrobiia; order Opitutales; family Opitutaceae; genus CAJCBL01. The sequence continues at coordinate 4,330 of CAJCBL010000311.1, read as the reverse complement.
GGCGGCGAGCCTTTGTTTTACTTCCTCCAAGCTGGGCGGGGCGACGGTCGTTGGCTCGGCAAGAGTGGTCGAAGCGGGTGAGGACTTGGGGTCCGCAGTGGTGGGGCTTTCAGGCGCAGGGATGGCGGGCGTGGGTGCCGCAACCGTCGCCGGTTGGCGGATGCCGATGAGGTAGCCTGCGCCCAGGCCGGCGAGGAGGGCGAGTCCGACCATGACCACCGTTGGTTTCATGTGGGCAACACTGCCGGAGGCGGCGCTCTGTTGGCGAATCCAAACGCTGGAACCATCTGGTGGCGCCTTCGGGGAGCCGGGTTCCGGGGAAATTGGTGGCTTTGGAGGGAGTCGAACCGTCGAGCCGTTGATCAACAGTATGCAGTGGGTACTGGTTTTTGCTGTCGGTATGTGCGCTTCCGTATGTCGACTTGCGGGGCCGTGTACTTAGGGGGATGGCTCAATCGGATCGCTGGGGGCAGGGAGATATGGAGACCTTATCCGATGATCCAGCGCACGCTGGGCGGTCGCGCGGTAGGCTCCGCGGTGACATTCATCCAAGTCGCAACGCCCAGTTCAAACAGCGACGTCCACCGCGGGCAACTCCAGCGACAGCCCCTCCCCGGCTTCTGGATATTCCCGAACCCGCCCCCGAAGCCCAATGATCGCCGTGGTGAACAACGCCATGCGTAGGCCCGAGCCAATGCCCGGCCATGCCCCGACCAGTCGCTGCACCGTTCATGATCGGCCTGCGCCCCGGACTTGTTCACGCAACTTTTTCAGCTCCCGGAACATCTCCAAAATGGCGCGCAGCCCCGCGAGATTCATCGCATATTCGGCCCTCAAACTTTCGATCTGTTGCAGCGCCCGGATCGCCTCGTGGTCGAACCACCAACCGTCGTGCTCGGGCGCCGTGACAGGCGAGACAATGCCATGATGACAGTACACGGCAATCTGGTGCCGTGGCGTCTGCGTGATGCGCACAACTGTCTCGATGGAATATCTATCGTTAACTACAGGCTCGAACGCCTCGAGTTCAGTCGTTTGAAGTAATACGGCAGATTTCATGGTAATAGTGTCCTGTGGGAAGTCTTGGGTTGGGTTAGATAGTTCTGGAAATACTCCCCTGCGGGTCGGTGTGAGCTGGGTTGGGTCGGGATTTCAGTTGGCGACCTTGCATAGCCTGAACACACAGCAAGCGTAGGCCTTTCATATGTGTGACATACGCCCTAGTCATGGGTGCGTCGGTTTATGCTCAGTGCGAAGCCATGCATGCGCCAAAATGAGGCACCGCCGCAAGCGCACGCTTCGGGAGATCCGCATCGACATGGATAGGGCCTTCGACGCTGTTGCCAATCATGCCGTGATCGGCAGCGATCTGCAAGTCGCCGCCAATCAGCGAGTTCTATACATCTAAGCCTGGGAGTGCTGGCCCCTTCATTTCCGGAATAGCGCCCAGGACTTCGACTGCGGTCACTAGTTTATTCATCACGCAATTTGTCGTTATATAGCCCGTGCCGGTGTATTTGTCGCCGCCGGTACTTCTCGACGACTTGCTCCTGATTCCCATAGCGGGGAATTCGACGACGGCGAAGAGATCGGCATAGCGCTGGTTGTCGTGGCGTGCGTGCGGGTTGTTGGTGACGCCGGGGGCTTCGATTGACGCCTCCATGGAGCTATTCTTGAGGTGATCATGATCGACTACGATGAGCTCTCTAAACCTGCCAAAGAATTCGGGCACCGCGGCCACGAAGTGTCCAAGCGTGAAACCTCCCCGCTTATGCGCCGGACCGATATCATAGGCCTCGATGTCTGCCGGAGCAGGGGCGTCGGCGCCGAGCGCCGCTCCAGCGCACGTAAGTGCAAGTAGGGTCCATCTCATGGCAGTCATCAAGGTGTGTTGATCTTTTGAAATGCGCGGTCTCTGCAGACCCTTGGTGGAAGCCTGGCGGCGAACGCGCAGGTCCCGCCCGTCCTGAGTCCAGGGCGATCATGCCGTAGAAATGCCCGGCTGCACATGGGGTCTAGGCCTACCCTCGGTTCTTTGCGGATCGGATACGCAGAACGGTTCGCGGTCCTCCCCCGTCGCGCAGGTTCGTCCGCAATCGTGCAGGGGATCCTATCCTCCTACTCGCCGCGTCCCCATTCCACGAGCGGAGGGTGGGCGGGTAACACCCCATGTCGACGGACCGGTCGCCCGCGTACCGTGGCGACCGGCCAACCCACACTTGGTTGCCACATGTGACAGACCAAATAACTGAATACAAACAGCGAAAACCAACAAGCACCATGAAAAACGATACTCGAAGCCAATACGTCACCCGTGAAAACGTCCTGCTGCTGCTCTCCGACGACGAAGTCGCGGCCGTGGCCACCGCCGAGACGGCCACCCGCCTGCCGGATGGCGACGAGTACCTCGACATGGAGCTCCTCGGCCAAGGCGTGCAACGCGCCCACCAAGCGAAGATTCCTATGGGGCGAGTTCTCCCGAGAAGGGCGATACACGAAGCCACGTGGGACAAGATACTCAGCCAATTGCCCCAATGCTCCGGGGTGAAGGCAATCGCTTCCTGACCATGCCAACCCCTGCTCCATACGTGGCGCCGGGGGAACGGCATCGCCGCGGGCGCGCAGGAGGTTTGCGCGCCGCGGTCATGGGCGGACGACCCGATTGTATCGACCGCGAGCCTCATGCGCGGGGTCGCGGAGTCCTCCGCCCTCCAGGAGACCATCCTGATTGCAGGCGCCGCAGGGGTTGTGGCCGGTCCGATAGCCTGGGATGAAGGCGGATACGGCCAGGTATGCTCACCGAGCGAAGTGGAGCTGGCGGGCATGGGGCGCGAGACCCGAAAACTCACGGGACAGACCCATGAGGAGATGCGCGACGTGGCGACGACCTATAGAGAATTGGGGACGGGTCGATAATCGTGGAAACAACCCAGTTGTGACTAAACAGGGGGCCTTATGAGGCAGTGGGGGTTCAAGGTTCCGTCCAAACCGTAACCATTCAATCGAGAGCCCTGAGCAGGGCGCAGAGGGCCTGATCACCGGGCAAGGCCGTGGACGCACGCCTGCTTCTGAGCCGATCTCTGGTGGTTCATCTTTCGCCACTCGGCCCTGGTCTGCATCGTCATCGCGCTACTCAGTGGCGCCCCGCACCTCTCTTGCTGCCCATCTTGACGGAAAGCTGGAAAGCTGGGAAGCTGGCTGAATGAAAACAACCCTCGATCTCCCCGACGAGCTTGTGCGAACCATGAAAATCATGGCTGTGCATGAGGGACGGAAATTCAAGGACGTGGCGGCGGAGATCTTCCGGCGCGGGCTGGCTCAGCCGGAATCGGTATCCGCCGCGGCCCGCCGCCCGCGGGTAAAACTCCCTCTGATCCGGTGCAAACACCCTGCGGCTCCAGCGCAGGAACTTACCCCCGACAAAGTCGCGAATTTGCTCCTCAAGCAGGACGTGGACTGGACCCATGAAGCTGCTCGACGTTAACATCTGGTTGGCCTTGGTCCTTTCCGGGCACACACACCATGCTGCGGTGCGTGATTGGCTGGGCCGGGAGCAAACCGCAGCCAGTCTGTGTTTTTGCCGCGCCACCCAGCAGGGGTTGTTGCGGCTTCTCACTACGGCCGAAGTGCTGGCGATTTATGGCAATCCGCCGCTGACCAACAAGGAGGCCTGGGTGTTGTATGCCGGTATTTTCGAAGATGAGCGTATCACCTTTGCCAACGAACCTGCTGGCGTTGACGCCGTCTGGAAAGCGCAGGCCCTTCGGTGCACGCCCTCACCGAAGCTCTGGATGGATGCCTGGCTGGCCGCCTTCGCGATCCAATCGGGGTTCCAGTTGGTCACCACCGACAAAGCCTTCTCCCAGTTCAAAGGGTTGAACGCGCTGGTCCTGAAAGCCGGATGAGCTTCTCCAGCGATTCAAAGTTCAACGACAGCCACGTGTGGGAGGTGTCCGCCGGAGTACCATTTATCCGAGTGGCTGGATTGGGAGCGCCGCTCCTCCAAGTGGCATCCCTTCGCGTTGTCGCCATCCGAACGCCACTTGCTACGTGGCGCTACGTAGGGACTGGGGCAAGCTGGTTGTCGGCGCTGTGGGCAATTGTAGCCCGCTGTGAGAGCCGATAGCCAAGGATGCGTCACCTTGACGCTATGACCATTTTGGGCAGGATTGGGCACATGAGCAAAACGGCCTATCTGCGTACCCACATTCCTGCCGCACGATTCAAGCGCGCCGAAAAGATACTCGCTCGGTTCGGGCTCAAGCCGGGCGAAGCCGTGAACGTGTTTTTCGCCAAGATCGAGGAGGAAGGAAACGTCCCTTTCGATCTG
>CAJCBL010000310.1 GCA_903960515.1 uncultured Verrucomicrobiota bacterium | reverse complement strand
GAGGGGGGGCCCGCACCCGAGTTGCGGCGCGGAGTCGTCGACCTCTGCCGAGCGAAGGTCGCATGGTTGCCAGAATCGACCTGTCCCTATCTGGATCTCTGCCGAGCGAAGGTCGCATGGTTGCCAGAATCGACCTGTCCCTATCTGGATCTCTGTCGAGCGAAGGTTGCTGAAAAACGAGAATCGACCTGTCCCTATCTGGTCCCCGGTGGCGAGGCGCCCGAGAGGGGGGGCCCGCACCCGAGTTGCGGCGCGGAGTCGTCGACCTCTGCCGAGCGAAGGTCGCATGGTTGCCAGAATCGACCTGTCCCTATCTGGATCTCGAAAGCCGGGGGCTGTCGTGGAAGCGTGATTGCGATCCCTGGATGCAATCAGCGGCATCAGCGGCTGCGGCGACCTTGGGCCCGTTGCTGCCTTGTAGGCACTTTCGACTGCACCGGAGTTGCTGTCGCCCAAAGCCTGCTGTTGCCGCGGGCATGGCCGACCCCATAGTCGCGCCACCGTGATAGCCTCCATCGAATTCACGAATTTCAAGATACTGCGTTCCGCACGGATTGAGCTCGCGCCATTCAATCTCCTGATCGGCCCCAACGGCAGCGGCAAGACCAGCGTGCTTGTCGCACTCCAGCGGTTGCATCAGTTCGCCGGGCGGCCTCCGAAGTTCGCTGCGAAACCAGCCCTTGCCTCCGCGGGCTCGGGACTGTTGCTGTTCCGTTTCAACCCGCCGTTTGCCGACCTCACTGCGCAACTCGAATGCGCTGCCGACGGAGCCGGCCGCAGCTTGAGGATCATCGGGGGCCACGATGTATCCTCCCGTTGGAACGATCTGGTCGCCCGCCTCGCGGCAGTGCGTGTGGTCGCGCTGGACCCGGCTGCGCTGGCTCGCCCGAGCTCGGCCGGGGCGCCCATCCTGCTCGGCGACGATGGCACCCACCTGCCCGCCGCCCTCGATCGGGTGCAGCGCGAGCAGCCCGAAACCTTTGCCCGTATTGTCGCTGAGTTCTGCAGGGTCCTGCCGGAGTACCGGTCGATTGGTTGCTCCACGGCCCCCGACGGGGCCCGGAGACTGGTGGCGGAGATTGTCGGTGAGGCGCGCCTGCTAGGGGCGGAGGACCTTTCCCAGGGCACGCTGGTGTTGCTGGGCCTGCTGGTGCTTACGCAGGTGCGGCCGTTGCCGTCGATCCTGTGCCTGGAGGAGGTCGACCGCGGTATCCATCCTCGTCTGTTACGCGAGATCCACGACCTGCTTCACTGCATAAGCGAACCGGTGAATGGGAAACCGGGCACGCAGATCCTGACCACCACCCATTCGCCGTTCCTGCTCGACCTGTTCCGTGACCAACTTGAGGAGGTGATCGTGGCGCAGAAGCGAGGGGCGGAGGCCTACTTCGAACGCCTTTCCGATCGCGAGGACCTGCGCGGAGCCATCGGTACGGCCAGTTTGGGCGACCTGTGGTACAGCGGCATTCTTGGCGGGGTACCGGACGAGGCGTAAGCCGCCGCGTTGCCATCGATGAAAGTTGCGCTGCTTAGCGAATCGCCCGCCGACGAGGCGGCCCTGCACCTGGTGGCCGAGGGTGTGCTCGGCTGTCAGGTGGAGCGCGTGCAGCCGCCTTTGCGTGCCCGTGGCTGGCCCTCGGTTGCCCAGGTGCTTCCGGTGGTGCTCCGGCACCTACATTTCCGCTCGGATGCCGTGGGATTGGTGGTCGTGGTGGACGCCGACGACTCGCTGGTGCATGACGGACGGCACGAGCAACCCGGGTATTTCCACCCCGAGTGCCGGCTTTGCCAGTTGCGGGCTATCGTGCGCCAGACGCTCAAACACCTCCCTCCTGCCAACGGACGCCCCCGGATACATACCGCGGTCGGGTTGGCGGTGCCGGCAATCGAGGCATGGTACCTGTGTGGACGTGACACTACGGTGCATGAGAACGCCTGGGTGGACGGGCAGCAGCGCGGCGTGCCGGCCTACACCCGGCGCGAGCTCAAGCAGCGCGTTTACGGCACGGCACATCCCTCGTTGCCATTGGAGGTGCAATACGCCGAGGAGGCGCTGCGCCACCATCGCGGCGACTTTCGCCGGCTGGAGTACGATTTTCCCGGTGGCTTCGCTCCCTTGGCCGCCGACCTGCGGCGCTGGCTCGCGGGCTGAGGCGTAAGCATGCAGTTAGGCGATGTATTTGCTCTGATATGTTCTCTAAGGTGGTGGAAGGCCGGCGCGGCGCTTCGCCAGTGCAGAGGGCCGAAATGATGAACGCAGCAATCGAATAGAAGTAGCGAGTAGTGAGTAACCCTTCGGGCTCCGCCTTTCGGGGGCTGCAGTCTGCCTTTTTCATTCTTCGTTAGGTCTGGCGCAACCGCTCACGTCGAGACGGTGTGGACGAAAGGTATTACCCTACTATCGGACTGAATGGCCACAGCTAGGCGTAGCCACTTACTTTGCATGGGCGCGTCTCAAACGAGGTCCAACAAATGGTGACCTGCTACGCCGGAGACGACGCGGCGCAGGGGCCCTGCGCCTGCCACTTCCTCATCCACCGGCGACGATGCGCACGACTTCCAGTCGATCACCGTTGAGCAACGGGGTGCGGTCGGGTTCGGCCGGGGTGAGCGCGCGGCCGTTGTGCTCGACCACTGCGAGCCCGGGAGTGAAACCGCGTTCGCGCAGAAAATCTCCGATGGTAGAGGCGGCGGGCACAGTGAATTCGCGGCCGTTGGCCGTGATCGTAATCTGGAGTGACATGGTTGGCGGGGAGGGGGGGGCGGCCTACAAACGGAAAACCAAGCTGGTAAGAGAATACCCGCACGCGGAATGGTGCCCTGCCGTGGGCGGGGCGGCCGAATCGGGTTCCCCGTTTCGTTCGTGCGAGGGGCCGAGCCGACGGAGGGGACCGTCCCCCTTGTTTCTCTGTGAACTCGTGCTTGTTCCGGGTCCCATTGGGTAAGGGATTCTTGAAGCCGTTCTAGTCGGCCACCACCAGCGAGCGGTCGAAGTCCTTCCAGACCGGCTCGTAGCCGTGGCGGCGGATGGCTTCGGCGACAAGCTCGGGGGGGCGCTCGTCGGCGATGTGGAACTGTTCGCCCTTCTGTTCGCCGGGGGCCCAGTTCTCGTCGAACGAGCTGTATCCGCCCGGCTCGGTGCTGGCTCCGGCGCTCATCGAGGTGATGCCCATCGGCATGAGCCCGTCGCGCAGGCGCGGTCCCTCGCGGGTGGAGAGCACCAGACCGGCCTGGGGCAGCAACAGCCGGAAGGCGCAGATGAGCAGCGCGAGCTGGCGGTCGGTCATCGGATCCACCGGCTGGAAGCCGCCGGCGGCCGGGCGCAGGCGTGGGAGCGAGATGGTGACGTAGGCCTTCCAGCAGTGTTTGCGCAGGTGCAGGGCGTGGGCGGCGACGGCGAGCGCCTCGTGGCGCCAGTCGTGCAGCCCCAGGAGCGCTCCGATGCCCAGCCGCCGGAAGCCGGCGGCGTAGCCGCGCTCCACGGTGTCCATTCGCCAGTCGAAATCCCGCTTAGGGCCGGCGGTGTGCAGCTCTAGGTAGGTGGGCCGGTGGTAGGTCTCCTGGTACACGACGAGCCCCTCGCAGCCGGCGGCGACCATCGGGAGATAGTCGGCGGTTTCCAGCGGCCCCAGCTCAAGCGAGATGCTGGGAAAGTGTGCGAGCAGACCCTGGATGCACTCGGTGATGTAGCCGTTGGAGACAAACTTGGGGTGTTCGCCGGCGACAAGCAGCAGGGAACGGAAACCGCGGCCGGCCAGCAGCGCGCCCTCGTGTTGCACCTGCTGGATCGGGAGCGTGGTGCGAGGGATCGGGTTGTTGCGCGAGAAACCGCAGTATTTACAAATGTTGACGCACTCGTTCGAGAGGTAGAGTGGCGCGAACATCCGCAGGACCTTGCCGAAGTTGCGCTGCGTGAGCTGCTGGGAGTGGCGGGCGAGCGTCTCCAGTTCCCCCTCCGCGGCGGGGGAGATGAGCGCGGCGAAGTCGTCGAGGGTGAGCGCGCGGCCGCGACGCACGATAGGCGCGAGCTGCTCTGCGGTGGTGCCGAGTGCGCTGGCGGCCAGTTGGGTCAACGGCAGCGAGGGAAAGACTTGGGAAAATGAGGACATCGGCACCGGGGCAGGGAATCAGAGGGATTGCGTGTGGATGGGTGCGGGCGCGCGATTGGAAGCTTGGATTGTGTGATGGCACGATCCGTAAGCGGACGCCGATTGGAGGGAAGGATACGGAGACATCGTCCCGGCTACCCCAGGAAGGTTGTCAGCGGGCTGGATGCGGTTGCCCGGGACTGCTGCCGGCCCAGACCGATCTCAAAGGCGGCCCGGCCGGCGGCGGTGGCGGCGGCGAAGGCGCGGGCCATGCGCACCGGATCGGAGGCGATGGCGATGGCGGTATTCACCAGCACGGCATCGGCGCCCAGCTCCATCGCGGCGGCTGCGTGCGAGGGTGCGCCGAGGCCGGCGTCGACCACCACCGGTACGCGGGCCTGCTCGATGATGATCTCCAGCAGGGCGCGCGTCTCCAGTCCGCGGTGGCTGCCGATGGGTGAGCCCAGAGGCATGACCACGGCGCAGCCCACATCCTGTAGGCGCAGGGCGAGCACGGGGTCGGCGTTGATGTAGGGCATCACGGTGAAGCCCTCCTTAACCAGGATCTCGGCGGCCTTGAGCGTCTCGATCGGGTCGGGCAGGAGGTAGTTGGGGTCTGGATGGATCTCCAGCTTCACCCAGGCCGGCAGACCGGCGGCGCGCGAGAGGCGGGCGATGCGCACGGCCTCCTCGGCGTTCTGGGCACCGGCGGTGTTGGGCAGCACCAGGTAGCGGGACGGTTCCAGGAAATCGAGGATGTTGGCGAAGGCGTCTCCGCTGCCGGAGAGATCGGCGCGTTTGAGGGCGACGGTCACCAGCTCGGACTCGCTGGCGGCGAGTGCGTCGCGCATGGTTTCGGGCCGTGGAAATTTGCCGGTACCGACAAAGAGACGCGACTTGAAGGTGCGTCCGGCGATGATGAGCGGGGAGTGCGGGAGCGTGGTGGACATCTCGGCGGTGGTAGTGAGTGCGCGGGTGAATGATGCTGGGCGGGGCCGGTGCGCAATTCCTATCTTTGTCGCTGGGATCACCAGCAAATCGACTTCTGCCGCGTTAGCCGTGACGATGCAGACTAGAGTCGATTGGCGAGTAGCGAGAGCCGAACCACTCCTCCGCCCAGGCGCCGCAGCGGCCTGCCCATTTTGCCGTGGACGCCATAGATGGCTGAATATCTGAATATATTAATAGCGCCATTATTGATCACGGGCGCCCGTGGTTTACTTGTGGGATATTGCGCAATAGCTGCCGGCTGTGAGTCGTATCATGTGTATTGTGGTTTGTGCAGTGAATGCCGGGCGGCGCAGGCCTGTTGCCGAACCCTGAGCCGTGATCATGCAATCGCGCCGGTTTGCCCTCGGACAGTGCGCGAAGTCCGGGGGCCGTTGTAGATGCAGTTGCGTGCCTGCACGCGATCCCCACGCGAGCTAGTGTGTAAGCACGCTCCTACAACTGCATGGTCACGGTCAGGACGGCTGCCCACCGAGGAAGGCTGCCCTCTGCAACCTCCCACGAAACCACGCCGAAGTCGGGTGCCCTGAGCTCATCTTCAATTCTCGGTGCCCGCGCAGTTCAACAAGTTCGGGGTCCCAGCGAGAGGGGAGGGCGTCGGTGCCAAGGAATACGGTCTAAGCCTCAGAACTGCAGTTGAATACCAAGGTCGAAGCCGGGAGTGGAAGGAGTTCTCCCTCCGCGGGCGCCTGGGCATCAGAACCGTGTTTCTGAAAACTTTTCCTAAAATTTGTGCCTCGGGTAGATTGCCGGCCAAAGCGCCGCGCACCCTCGCCCATAGGGGGGAGACCCCATTTTCGCCCCCACTGTCATAGGTTCTTATGACATGACGTGGCCCTCGTTGCCTGATACCTTCACATTGCTTGTAGGCAGGATGCCCCAGGAGCCTGCCCCATTTCCCCCCCCCCAGCCCCCCAACACGTACCTCCACAATCCCCTCGAGTATGAAAACTGTATCCCGTTTCGGAATAGGCAGGCTTCGAGCTTGTACAGCGGCCCTAGGGCTCGCATCGATCATCGCATCGACCATCGGCCTCGCCACCCCTGCGGCAGCCCG
>CAJCBL010000309.1 GCA_903960515.1 uncultured Verrucomicrobiota bacterium | reverse complement strand
GCAGCGGCTGTGAGGGTGAGCGTGCCGTTGTTGGAACCACTCAGGGGCGCCACTGTGAGCCAGGCCGGCGCACCGGTAACTGTCCAGCTCACATTGGAGGTCACCGTGATGCTGTCGCTGCCGCCAACATTGGTGAAGGCGCTCGCGGTCTTGGAGAGGCGCAGCGTGTTGCCGCCGGAGACCTTGATGAGGTCCCACTCGCCGCTCCACCAATCACCGTAACTACCCTGCTGTACGTAGCCAGAGAGATTCTCGGTATTGAGGTAGTTGCTGCCAATGAAGAAGCGATAGAAGCCGGCCTGCCCGGTTCCCCTGTCCGCCATGTCCTGGATGGTCCACTGGGAACTGGTCGAACCGGCAGTCTTGGCCGTGCACTGGGCCCAAGCCTGGCTACCTTGATTGTTGATATAGTCGCCGGTGGCAACGTTCTGGAATTCGCGCTTGTTGTTGCCGAGGTCGATCACAATCCACTTGAAGGTGTCGTCCGAGGCGCTGGCGCCGTACTTCACCTGGTCACCACCATCATACATGAAGGTGCCGTCGCGGCGATTCTTGATCGTGTAGACATCGCCCGGTTGCTGCGCCAGCTTGAAGCTGGCGGTGATGCTATGGGCGGCCTGGATGTTGGTGAAGGTGAAGGCACCCAAGGCACCTACATTCGCTCCATCCACCAGCACCTGATCGATCTCGTAGTTGGAAACGGCGGCGATGGCAAATGCCAAGGTGTCGCCCTTGATCGCCGTGATGGTGCCAGTGGGGCTGATGGTGCCATTGGCACCGGCGCTGGCGGTGATGATATTGATAACCTCAGGATGGCCACGCTCCCAGTCGTTGAGGCCACCGCTGCCGGTGGAATCGACATCGAAGACGAGCACATGCCAGAAGGCGCGGGTGCCGATGCTGGTACCAACCGGGCGCACGATGGCCGAGAGGTCGGCACCGGCGCCGGTGAAGTCAGTTGCCAGCGGAGTCCAGGTGCGCAGGTCCGAGGAGGTTTCGATCAAGTAGTGCTTACCCTTGATACCAAACCAGCGCAGCACGAGATTGCCGGCTGCATCCACCGAGGTGGTCGCAGTAAAGCGGCTGGAGGCACTGAAGGGATCTGTGGCGGCCTGTGACTCATCGAGGTTGCTCACTCCATCGCCATCGGGATCGTCCGTGGGGCCGCCGGCGTTGGGATAGAGAGCTTCCCAGACATCCGACATTCCATTGTGGTTACGATCCAAGATAACCGGCGGCGGAATACCGCGTACCGTGACGGTGAACGTCGTGGATTTGGAGGCACCATCGGTATCGGTGACGGTAACAGTCACAGTGGCCGTGCCCATCTGGCCTGCGGCGGGAGTTACGGTGACGATACGGCTGGCGCCGCTGCCACTGAGGACAATCTGCGCTGGAGGGATCAGACTCGGCTTATCCGAGGCGACCGTGACGACCAGGTTGCCGGCGGGAGTCTCGACATCACCGATGGTGAAGGAGAGTGCTCCAGTTGCGGTATCCTGCATGATCGACTGGTTGGCGATCGCGCTGATCGTGGGAGGCGTGTTGGGAGTGCCTGCCTGGGTGACGGGCAGCAGGCGGGTAAGGCCGCCACCTGTGATAGTCACGGTTGCGCTGCGCTGAGTCGTGGCAGCAGCAGCCACGAAGGTGATGGTGCCGTTGTTGGTGCCGCTCAGGGGGGTGGCGGTAAGCCATGAGGGCACAGTGGTAACCGTCCAGCTCACGTTCGAAGTAACGGTAACGGTATCTGTCCCACCATCGTTGGGGAAAGAGAGGGAACCCTTGGACAGATCGAGCGTCGTGGACCCCACAGTGAAGGTCCCTAGAGAGCTCAGGCTGCGCGACGAATTGCCAAGGAAGACCCCGTAGTCGCCCAGGCCGGTCTTCCAACTCTTGGAGGCGACATCGAAATAGGAGAACGGATGCGCGGCAGAGGCCCCGTCGATGGGCAGGCTCACATGGGTGGTGGCACCGGCGGCCAGCTTCACCTTCTTCCAACCGATGAGGCGCTTGGGCGGCTCATTGAGATCGGCCGGCATGGAGAGGTACACCTGGGCCACTTCCGCACCTTCGACCGTACCGGTGTTGGTGATGTCGAATTCGACCGTGAGCGCATTGCCCGACCATGCCTTGGTGGCATTCTTGATCGCGAAGGTCGTATAGGAAAGACCAAAGCCGAAAGGGAACAGCGGCTCAATATTGCGAGCGTCGTACCATTTATAGCCAATCTGTAGACCTACCGTCCTGTAGTCCGCAGTGACGGGATCAATCGTGCGATAGGGCAGATCGTTTTCGCTCTTGGGGAAGGTGATGGGCAGCTTGGCCGAGGGGTTCACCTGGCCGAAGAGCACGTTGGCAATGGCCTCGGCACCCTTCTGGCCGGGATACCAAGCGGCGAGCACTGCAGGAACGCTGTCGAGCCAAGGCATGAGCACAGCGCCGTTGTTTTCGATCACGACGACGGTATGTGCATTCTGGGCGGAGACGGCTGAGATCAGCGCGTTCATATCGCTGGAGTCGGGACCGCCGGGATAGGTGACGGTCATGTTCAGGCTCGTCAAATCAGCCGCCTCAGTGGTCCACTGGGGCGCAAAGATGATGGCAACGTCGGCATTCTTGGCGACGGCTGCGGCGCGAGCGGGATCGGAGCCGTTATCAAAAGTAACCGTGGCGCCAGCACCGAGCTTGGCCTTGATAGCATCCAGCGGGGATGAAGGCAGCCAAAGGATCGCGGCCCACCAAGCTTCCCCGGGGCCGACACCTGTCTGCATCTGGCCGCCTCCGATGGGATTGACGCGGGCGGAACCGCCGCCGGCGATTACATACTTATCAGCATGGGGCCCGATAATGGCTACGGTGCGGATCGAGGCAGGACGCAGGGGAAGCTGATTGCCGGAATTCTTGAGTAGAACAATACCCTCTTCGGCAAGCTTCTGGGCTGCGGCCAAATTGGCTACGGCGTCTACGGTACCCTCCTGTACGGGATCATCGACGCAGCCTGAGGCGATGAGGGCGCGCAGGATGCGCTTGACCATATCGTCGAGTCGAGCCTGCGAAATAGCACCCGACAAGGCCCCGAAGTAGGTGCCATTCGGCATTTCCATATCCATACCGGCGTTCGCGGCCTTGGCACCGCTGTGGTTGCCCCACCAATCACTCATCACGAAGCCCTTGAAGCCCCATTCGTCCTTGAGGAGCTTGTTTAGCAGATAATCGTTCTCGGCGCACCATTCTCCGTTGTACTTGTTGTAACCGGCCATGACCGACTGGACGTTGGTCTCCTTGATGCCGATCTCATAGGCAAGCAGGTCGGTCTCGCGGGCCGAGCGCTCGTCAAGCAGCACGTTGACTTCGCCGCGCTTGTTCTCCTGATCATTGAGAGCGTAGTGCTTGATGCAGGCCACGACCTTCTGGTCCTGGGTGGCCTGGATGTGGGCGGCGTTGATGCGGCCGGAGAGGATCGGGTCCTCACCCTTGGTCTCGAAGATGCGGCCGCAGCGCGGCTCGCGGCCAACAAGGTTGCAGTTGCCGCCCAGGTTGATGTTCACGCCATGGGCGCGCATGTCCTTGCCGATCACCTTGCCATACTCGTAGGCCAAAGTCAGATCCCACGAAGCGGCGCTGGCCATGGGGGATGGAAGCGCCGTGGCCTCGCCGGTGTCGTTGCCTACGCCGACGCTGCCATCCACCAGGTACATGTTGGGGATACCCAAACGCGGCACACCGTCGATGTAACCCACGGCCCCGCGGGGCTGGTTGCTAATGTCCCAACCCGACACCGCTCCATGAACGAGCCGAACCTTCTCCTCTTGGCTGAGCTGGGCCACCATGGCCGCAGCCCGGGTATCGTAGATGCTGTCTGGAGCGCTCGCGGCCGCAGCCGTAGTGCTTGCAGTGGGAGTGGTAGTGGCGGCGCCAGCGGTTAGGGCGGCTAGACTCAAGCATGCAGTCAGGGCAAAGAATGCCCGCAGACGGGAGGTGTGAGAGGTTGACATAGGGGTTAAAGCTCCAAGCTCTGGATAAGCGAGGCCGTTTGGGGGTGGGGAAACCGGAGGGGACCGATTTTTCAAAATCTTTAGGTAAATTTATTTAACAATGCAAGACTCCAGCTTGATTTGTTGCTCCGCACCTATGGAGAAACCTAGCAGCCTGTCGGACTTCGAGTTTTGTTCAAAATAGTTGCATATTTTGTTGACAGGCAACGTCATGCGGTATTTTCATAGGCCATGGCCGCCCGCTTCTTCAATCTCGACCGACAGACCCCGATGCTCCTGCCCTGCGACCT
>CAJCBL010000308.1 GCA_903960515.1 uncultured Verrucomicrobiota bacterium | reverse complement strand
TTCCGGCGGGTAGATGATGTCGATGCCGTTGCCCAGCACGCCCACGGTGGCTCCTCCGGCCTCGAGTGCGCCCTCATGGGCGGCGGTGTCGATGCCGCGGGCCAGGCCGCTGACGATGCAGTAGCCGGTGCGCGCGAGCTCGCCGGCGAAACGCTTGGCGACGGCCTGCCCATGGAGCGCGGTGCGCCTGCTGCCTACGATGGCCACGGCGGGGCGGCTCCAGCGGTATCCGCCTTTCTGGTAGAGGCCGATGGGCGGGTCGTGGATCTCGCGCAGCGCGGCGGGGGAGCGGGGATCGCTACAGGGGCAGTTCTCTTAAGGGGGACGGGTAATATACAGGGTCGTAACAGCCGCTGCATCGTGGGGACATCTCGAGCTAGGCATGCTCCTCGGCTCCGATCTGTCATGATCGTTGCGTCATCCTCCTACTTCCTTGGTGGGGCCGCTGGCTGGTAGATGTGTTCCTAGAATCGATCAAACACGGACTGCAACTGCGCGATTTATCTGGTTGCAGCGACAATGTAGTGCACTGGCTGGTGTGGTTGGCCCAGCAGTTCTTCGTGCCGCTGAGTCTCCATGGTTCCCTGCCCGAACAGCCCTCGGATCCCAAGGGACCGCACGAGAGCTGGACCAGCGTCCTAGCTCCGAGGAACACTCGGAATGTACGGTGACCGTCTGGCCGAAACAGCAATTACCGATATTGCGATACCGGGACTTACGAAGTCGCCCACCGCGCCAGGGGTGGCTGTGATCAGAGAACGGGCCCATCACTCCGGATTCGCGGCCGGGGCAGGATGCTCCAGGTATTTGTGTTTCACCAACCGCCAGGCGGTGACAAAAAACGCCGTGAGCGGGATCGCCAGCACCATGCCCAGCAGGCCGTCGAGGGCGGTGCCCCAGAAAAGGATGGCCACGATGATTGCCACCGGATGCAGCCCGGTCTGGCGGCCCATGATGCGCGGAGTGAGAAACCAGCCGTCGAAAACCTGAACAGCGGCGAAGGAGCCCAGCACAGTGCCCAAGAGCCAGGTACCGCCTTCGGGCTGGAAGAAGGCCAGCGGCAGGGCGACCGCCAGCCCGATCATCGTCCCCAGATAGGGCACAATGTTGAGCAGCCCCATGCCGAGGCCGATCACCAGACCGAACTTGAGGCCGGCGATGCTGAAGGCGGTGGCGAAGATGGCCCCCATGATCAGGCCGATCAGCAGTTGGCCGCGGAAGAAGGCCACCACGATCCCTACGAACTCGCGCACGAGGAAGACGATGTCCTCGCGCATGTCCTCGCGCAGGAAGGGCAGCAGTCCGCGCAGGTGCGCGAAGGCGTCGCTGGTCGAGCGCAGGAAGAAGAAAAGATATACGGGCACCAGCGCCGCGCCGACCAGGGCGCCCACCGCGCCGCGGATTTGGCCGAGCGCAGCCTTCATCCCCGGAAGCACCGAACCGAGCAGTTCCTGCACCTGTGCGGCCGCGCTTGCTACGAACTGCTTGACCGTAGGGTTCTCCATCTGCTCGCGCCCGTAGGCGATCCAGTCGGGATAGTGGGCCTGCCCGTAGGTGGAAACTTGTTCCCAGAGTTTGGGCAAGGTGTGGATGAAGTCCAAGGTCTGGGCGACGACCACCGGGGTGATCGCCACGCCAATACCCAGCAGCGCCAGCACGAAGCCGGAGTAGAGGATCACAACGGCGGTGAGGCGCCGCACCTTCAGTCGCTGCTCCATCACCGTGACCACTGGTTGGAGGATGAGGGCCACCACGCCGGCCACGGCCAAGGGCCAAAGCACCGGGGAGAAGAAGCCCAGCGCCCGCGACAACCCCACGATCAGCAGGGCGAGCAGGAGGAAGATCACCAGGGTGGCCGACAGCGCACAGGCGAAGCCGACGATTTTGCGTTGGGCGGGGCTGAGCAGCGGTGCGGGGTCGGCCATGGGTGGGATCGGTTGGTGGAGGAGGCTAGGGCGGGAGTCGCGATGGTCGAGCGCGATTGGAGACAGGCTCACGCCGGAGGCTACTGGGTCCTCGTAGTCGCTCGGTTCCGCCACGGCGGCTGCCAGTGTCCGCATCCCTGCACCCGGATTTCGAGCACTATTGGCCGCTGGGCCGCGCCGATTCAGTCCGACTGTAGGGGGGCGCTCGTGGCAGCACCGTCCCGCCATGAGCGGTTGCGGCGGGCCTAACGAAGAGTGAAGAGGGCAGACTGCGGAACCGGGATGGCGGAGACCGGAGGGATACTTACTACCCGCCTGCCTGTGTGGCTGTACGCAGACACGCTTCGCACTCCTCGTGTTTGGCTTCTGCGTTCCTCATTCGGCGCTCTGCGAAAGCGAAGCGCGGCGCCGGCCCTACACCACCGCTGGAGCATGACTCAGAACGAAAACATCGTTGAAGTGCATGGTTACTGCCTGCCCAGTTTCATCAACTACAGTAGCGAGTGTCTCTCCGACCGAATCCGACGCTTCGCGCTCGAATGGGCCGGTCGCGGACGAGAGGCCTGGGGCACCGCCGGAAAGCTCCACCGATTCCTGAACCTGCCAGCCGCAACGGGCGCTCTGGTGGGAAGCAGAGGCGAGACCATCCCCAGATAACAAACGCATGAACGCCTTTGGGGGGCCGTGGACGAGAAGACTGCCTGCATGGTTCTACGAGGGGCGGCCGTTTCCATCCCGGTGGCGCTACTCCGCCGATCTCGGGGAGCTTTGAGCCTGGCCGCCGTAGGGCATGGCGCCGGGGCGCCGTAACTACCTTCCGAGCTCAAGGGCACGGGCGCGTTTTCACCAAACCAAGGCTTGAGCACGCGGCCCCGCGGCCCGATTTTCCAGCACCCGCCCATGCTCTGGCTCTACCGACTCCTTTTCGTTCCCGCGATGCTGCTGGCTTCGCCGTTCTATCTGCGCCGCATGTTCAAGCGCGGCGGGTACAGTTCCGGTTTTGGGCAGCGCTTCGGGGCGGTGCCAGCGCTGCCGGCGAAGCGGGCCGGTGTGGCTCGGGTGTGGTTGCAGGCGGTGAGCGTGGGCGAGTTGTTGGCGATGGGGCCTTTGTTGAAACGCCTGAGCGAGAGCGGGCGTGCCGAAGTTTATCTGACCACTACCACGAGCACCGGCTATGTGATCGCGAAAGAGAAATACGGCGCGGTCACGATCGGCGTCGGCTATTTTCCGCTGGATTGGTGGTTGTTTAGCCGGCGGGCCTGGCGCCGGATCCAGCCCGATGTGGTGCTGCTGGCTGAGAGCGAACTGTGGCCCGAGCACCTTGTGCGGGCGGCCCGGTGCGGCGTGCCGGTGGTGCTGCTCAACGCCCGGCTGTCGGACCGCAGCTTCCGGCGTCTCCAAGCGGTGAAAACGCTGGCCGGCCGGCTGTATCGCAAGGTCTCGCGCATCCTCCCCTCGTCGGAGCAGGACTTCCATCGCTTCCGCCAACTGGGGGTGCCGGCCGAGAAGCTGGCGACCACCGGCAACCTCAAGTTCGATGTCACCATCCCCGAACTCGACTCTTGGGAGCGCGCAATGCTGCGCCGCGAGTTGGGTTTCACGGATACCCAGTTGGTTGTGCTTGGCTCCTCCACCTGGCCCGGGGAGGAACTGGCGCTGCTGCGCCTGCTCGAGCGCGCACGCCGCGAAGGGGTGATCTGCCAACTGTTGTTGGTTCCCCGGCACGCCGAGCGGCGGGGGGAGATCGAGGCGCTGCTGGGCACCCGCCCGCTCAACTGGCAACTGCGCTCCCGTGGCAACGCCATGGGGCAAGTAGACGTCTGCGTGGGCGACACCACCGGGGAGTTGGCCAAGCTCACCCAGGTGGCGGACCTCGTCTTTGTGGGCAAGAGCCTGCCGCCCAACGAAGGAGGGCAGACGCCCATCGAGGCGGCGTCGCTGGGCAAGCCGCTACTGTTCGGCCCCGGGATGAGCAATTTCCGCGTCGCTGCCGCGTCGCTCTGCGACTGCGGTGCTGCTATTTTGGTGGCAAATGAGGTGGAGGTCGTCGACCAAGGGCTGGCGTTGCTGGGCAGCGAGCAGCGCCGAGCGGCGATGGCCGCTGCCGCGCGTTCCTGGCACATCGCCAATCAGGGCGCGATGGAGCGCACCTGGCATGAGCTGGAGCGATATCTGCCCTCCGCGAAGGCGTAGCGAGGTGGGTAGCGAAGGAGCGGCTACGCCCGGGCGCCCGCTTCCGGCGCGAGGCGGCCGGGGGCCGGGGCCCGGGGCATGGGGTGGAGGACGGCGGGTGGCAGGCCCAGGCAAGACTAGGGATACTCGATTTCTTCATTCATCGTTCTGCTCTCTGCGTTAGCTCCGCGCGGCAGGCGGCTGCGCCCCGGGTGCAGCCGGCGCTTGCAGGAGCGCTCTCTTTCCCCATGCATGCGCGGCGATGATTGCCGCCCACGACCTTTCCGCGCTCCGCTCGCTCGCCCGCCTGCACAAGGTGGCGGTATCCGAGCTGCGAACTGCGGAGAAACGGCTCTTCAAGCACCGCCTCCCGGTGGACGAGGTGCTTGCCGCCCTGCCGGAAGCGGCGCAAGCGGCGTGGCGCGGCGGGGTGGATTGGCACCCGCTCGTCCTCGCCCAGCGGAGGGATTCCCAGCTCGATGGCGCCTCGAAGCTCGCCTTCCGCACCGCCGACGGTGCGACCATCGAGAGCGTCATGCTGCGCTTCCGCACCGGGCGCAGCTCGGTCTGCCTGTCCACACAGGTGGGATGCGCGGCGGATTGCGCGTTCTGCGCCACCGGCAAACTCGGCCTTCGGCGCAACCTCACCGCACCGGAGATCGTAGACCAGGTGCTGCAGGCCGCGCGGCTTTTCCGCGCCGAGGGGCGGGTGCTGCGCAACCTCGTATTCATGGGCATGGGGGAGCCGTTGCACAATGAGGAGGCACTCGGCGAGGCGGTCGAGGCGCTGCGCGACCCCGAGCGGTTCAACTTTGCCGACCGGTTCATCGTGGTATCCACGGTGGGCGTGCCGGCGGCGATGGTGCGCTTCGCCCGGCGCTTCCCGGGTGTGAACCTCGCGCTCAGCCTCCACAGCGCCCGCGAGGAGGTGCGCCGTTGGTTGGTGCCCACCACTCGCCGCCATCCGCTGGCCGACTTGCGTGCCGCACTGGCCGAGGTGTCCGCCCTGCATGGCGGGCACACCGTGTTGATTGAATACCTCCTGTTCGACGGACTCACCGACACCCATGCCGACCTCGAGGCGCTGGTGGCCTTTGTCGCCGGAATTCCGGTGCACATCAACCTGATCCCCTTCAACCCGGTGGCGGGCACCGAGTCGCTCGGGCTGCGCAGCACCCCGAAGGAGCGGCGCGAGGCTTTCGGGGCGGCGCTCAAGCAGGCCGGCCTCAAGGTCACGCTGCGCCGCTCGCTGGGCACCGACATCGACGGCGCTTGCGGGCAGTTGGCCCAGCGCGAGGGCGCGCTGAAGGCGCCGGTGGTGTGAGCCCGGGATTGCCGTGGGGCGGTGGGGTGCTTCGATGCGGGGGCCGATGACGCGTCCGCCTCCAACGTCCCTGCCCGATTTCGCCGTATTGAGCCGGCACTTGCCCGCGCTGCAGCGGGCGCTCTCCGGCGAGCTGCTCTGGGATGAAACCAGCCGGGTGCTGTATGCCACCGACGCCTCGGTGTATCGCGAGTTGCCCCTCGCCGTGGCCCGGCCGCGCAACGCCGCCGACCTGCGCGCGCTCATCGACTTCGCCCGGCGCCACCGCACCTCCCTCATCCCGCGCACCGCCGGCACCTCGCTGGGCGGACAGGTCGTGGGCGCGGGGATCGTGGTCGACCTGGGGTTTCACCTGAAGCGCATCCTGGAAATCGATGCAGCGGGTCGCCGCGTGCGGGTGGAGCCCGGGGTGGTGCGCGATGAACTCAATCTCGCCCTGCGCCCGCACGGGCTGATGTTCGCCCCCGAGACCTCGACCTCCAACCGGGCGATGATCGGCGGCATGGTGGGCAACAATTCCTGCGGGGCCAACTCGCTGCGCTACGGCTCCACCCGTGATCATTTGCTGGAGGCGAAGGTGCTGCTCTCCGACGGCAGCGAGGCGGTGCTGCGCGCGCTGGAGCCGGCGGAGCTCGCCGCGAAATGCGCCGGCACCGGTCAGGAGGCGGCGCTTTACCGCTGGCTCACCCGGCGCCTTGCCGAACCCGCAGTGGCCGAGGAAATCCGTAGCGAGTTTCCCAAGCCCGAGATTCGGCGGCGCAATACCGGCTACGCCGTG
Source organism: uncultured Verrucomicrobiota bacterium (assembly GCA_903960515.1). Lineage (GTDB taxonomy): Bacteria > Verrucomicrobiota > Verrucomicrobiia > Opitutales > Opitutaceae > CAJCBL01. Next base: position 6,299 of record CAJCBL010000308.1, on the reverse strand, counting down.
GACCTGCTGTTGCGCCAGCGCCCGTTCGACCCCGACGGAGGGCCGTTCAACCTCTGCTCCCTGCTGGCCGGGGCCGAGGGCACACTGGCGTTGGCGACTGAATTCACGCTCAACCTGGTGCCGCTGCCGCCGGGCGAGCGCGGTGTGCTGGCTGTGCACCTGCGCTCCGTGCACGAGGCCACGAGGGCCAACCTCATCGTGCTGCGCCACAGTCCCGACGCTGTGGAGCTCATCGACCGGATCATCCTGGAGTGCGCCGGGCGCAACCGCGAGCAGGCGCTCAACTGTGCCTTCGTGCAGGGCGAGCCCGGGGCCTTGCTCGTGGTCGAGTGGGCCAGGGCGACCCGAGGCGAGATCGAGCGGGAGGCTGCGGCCCTGGAGGCGGAGCTGCGCAGCGCCGGCTTCGGGTATTCGTTTCCCCGACTCTTCGGGGCCGACGCCGGCCGGGTGTGGGCGCTGCGCAAGGCGGGGCTGGGCGTGCTGGCCAACATTCCCGGCGATGCGAAGGCTGTGGCTTGTGTGGAGGATACAGCGGTGGCGGTGCAGGACCAGCCTGCGTACCTGGAGGCCTTCGAGGCGATCCTGCGCCGCCACGGGATGGAGTGTGTGTTTTACGCACACATCGGCGACGGCGAGATCCACACCCGGCCGGTGCTCGACCTCAAGCTGGGGCCCGACCGCGCGAAGTTCGAGGCGCTCACCGCCGAGGTGGCCGCGCTGGTGAAGCGCCACGGCGGCTCGCTCAGCGGCGAGCATGGCGACGGGCGCGTGCGCGGGCCTTTCCTTCGCACGATGGTGGGGGAGCGCAACTACGCGCTGCTGGCCGAACTGAAACGCACCTGCGACCCGGCGGGAATCTTCAACCCCGGCAAGATCGTGCAGGCGCGGCCGATGACCGAGTCGCTGCGCTACGCCGAGGGGCAGGTGACCCGGGAGTTTCCCACTGTGCTTGATTTCTCCCGCTGGGGTGGGGTGCTGCGGCTGGCCGAGCAGTGCAACGGCTCGGCGGACTGCCGAAAGTCGGCGCAGATGGGCGGCACGATGTGCCCCAGCTTTATGGCGACGGGAGACGAGCGCCATTCCACCCGGGCGCGGGCCAACACCCTGCGGGAGCTCCTCACCCGGGGGGCGGGCGACAACCCCTTCGCCCATCCGGCGATCGCGGAGGCGATGGAGCTTTGCCTGGCCTGCAAGGCCTGCAAGTCGGAGTGTCCTTCCAGTGTGGATGTGGCGTTGCTGCGCGCGGAGTGGCTCCAGCAGCGCCACGACTCGCTGGGTGTGCCGTGGCGCAGCCGCCTCCTGGGCCGCTTCGCCCGGCTGGCCCAGGTAGCGGGCCGCTGGCCGGCGGCGGCCAACGCGCTGGCGCGCAGCGCGCTCACGGCTCCGGTGCTCAAGCGTGTGCTGGGAATGGCGCCACAGCGGTCGCTGCCGCTCTTCGCCCGGGAGACCTTCCGGGTGTGGCTGCGGCGCCACCCGGCAGCGCTCCTACCGGCGGCCGGAGTGCGCCGGCGCGGCGCGGTGATGCTGTTTGTGGACGAGTTCACCGATTCCCAGGAGCCGCAGTTGGCGCGAGCGCTGGTCGAGTTGTGCACGGCGCTTGGGTACGAGGTGGGGGTGCCCACACACGCCGAGAGCGGCCGCTCGCTGATCTCCAAGGGGCTGCTGCGCGAGGCGCGCGAGGTGGCCAGGGAGAATGTACGGGCGCTCCACGGTGTGGTGACAGTCGGGGTGCCGCTGGTGGGGCTGGAGCCCTCGGCCCTGCTCGGCTTCCGCGACGAGTATCCGCTGCTTGTGGGCGCTGACTTGCGGGCTCAGGCCGAGGCACTGGCCCCGCACTGCCTGCTCTTCGAGGAGTGGGTGGCCCGGGAGGCGCAGGCCGGGCGGATCGTGGCGGAGGATTTCGGCGACACTCCGGCGGAGATCCTGCTCCACGGGCATTGCCACCAGAAGGCGTTGTCGAGCCTGGATGCGGCGGTGGCCGCGCTGGCGTTGCCGCGAGGGCACCGGGTGCGTACGATCCCCTCGGGCTGCTGCGGGATGGCGGGGGCGTTCGGCTACGAGCGGGAGCACTACGCGGTGTCGCAGCAGATCGGTGAACTGGTGCTGTTCCCCGCCGTGCGTGGGGCCGGCGCGGCTACGGTGATCGTGGCCGCCGGTACGAGTTGCCGCACCCAGATCGAGGACGGCACGCGGCGCAGGGCCCGGCATCCGGTGGAGGTGCTGAGGGCGGCGCTGCGGTGAGTAGCGCCACGGCTCCGGGGTATAAGCAGGTGGCGTGGAGCCGCCGAAGGCGATGAGGGCCACTTCTGATGATGGACTCGGGTGGGTGCGGCGTTGACCCGTATCCGTTTGTCGCGAAGCCTGCTCCCGTGCCTAAAAACACAAAGGCCCCGGTCCCGCTACCCCAGGACCGAGGCTGTTCTGCGATCCACCGTTTTGTGGTTGAGCGTCGGTTTCACTCACGTCCCCAGCGCTCCACTTGTACAAACTGGCGATCAGAAGAATGCCGCGCCCCGGCCATCAGCTAGGCCGGTGGCCGGGGTGCAGCGTTAGCAGTGTATTGAATAGTGATCCCCGGTGCCGCGCACGGGTTGTTGTTTGCACGCCATTTTTTGTCCGGTCCTCGGGGAGGGCGGAGGTGAGTCTCGGGGAGGGACCACGGGCAAGTCGCGCTGCAGTGCCCTTAGCGGAAGAGACTGGAGCTGAGGGCGAAAGGCGGCGGGCTGGCCGTACACCCGGTGTGCAGGCCGTTGCCGAGTTGGGGGTGCGTAAGGCGAGGGCGGGGACTGCTGCGGTGTACTGGCCGGGTTCTGCCACGCAGCCCCAGCGCCGAGCGTGCGGATTGTTCAGAAACCTCGATGCGCCCATCGGTATGCAGTGCTGGAATTCACGTTGACCCTGTTTTACCGGCTGGCGTTCATCGTGGCATGATACCGTCGGTGCTCATTGTGGACGACGAAAAGCACACCCGTGAAGGGTTGCTGCTGGCGTTCGAGGAACACTATGACGTCTCCGTGGCCGCCAGCGCCGACGAGGCGTTCAACCTTCTGGATGCCCATGAGTTCGACGTAATCGTCACCGACCTGCGGATGCCGGGGAAATCCGGCCTCAAGGTGATCGACAAGGCGCTCACCCTCCCGAACCGCCCGGTGGTCATCATGATGACGGCCTACGGCAACATCGACTCGGCGGTGGAGGCGATGAAGCGCGGGGCCTTCGACTTCCTCACCAAGCCGGTGAATCTCGAGAAACTGGAGATCCTCATCCAGCGTGCGCTCAAGTCGCGCACCATGGAGGTGGAGGTGAAACAGTTGCACGAGCGCCTCGACCGGAAATTCAGCTTCGAGGGCATCGTGGGGCATTCGGTGCGACTGGCCGAGGTGATCGAGCGGGTGAAACTGGTGGCCCCTTCGCGCGCTACGGTGCTCATCGAGGGGGAGACGGGCACGGGCAAGGAGCTCATCGCGCAGGCGATACACCAGGCCAGCCCGCGGTCGCGCGCGCCGTTCCTGGCGGTGCATTGCGCCGCGTTGCCCTCCACTCTGCTGGAGAGCGAGCTCTTCGGCCATGAGAAGGGCGCCTTCACCGGGGCCACCGAGCGGCGCGTGGGCCGCTTCGAGGCTGCCGACGGCGGTACCATCTTTCTGGACGAAATCGGCGAGGTGAGCCCCTCGACACAGGTGAAGCTGCTGCGTTTCCTGGAGACGCGCGCGGTGGAGCGCATCGGTAGCCAGAAACCGGTGCAGCTCGACGTGCGCCTGGTGGCCGCCACCAACCGCAACCTCGACCAGATGGTGGCCCAAGGGACGTTCCGCGAGGACCTGTTTTTCCGGCTCAATGTCGTGCGCATCACCACGCCGCCGCTACGCGATCGCAGCGACGACCTCCCGCTGCTGCTGGAGCATTTCATCGCCGAGTTCAGCAAGGAGAACCATGTGCCGCCGCTCAGCATCGAGGCGGGCGCGCTCAAGCACCTCACCGCCTACGCCTGGCCGGGCAACATCCGGGAGTTGCGCAATTTTGCCGAGAACGCGGTGGTGTTGCGTCGTGGCGGGCGCCTGACCGAGTTCGATCTGGAACCGAAATTTCGCGGCGAGGTGCCGCTCCCCTCCGTGCCTCGGCAGGTTGGCCTTCATGATCCGAACGGGACCGGCCCTGCGCCCGCCGCAGTGCCGCCTCCCGCCCCCGGGGCGGGCACGCTGGCCATTCCCGCTGGCGCTGCGCCGGGGGGGCCTACGCTTTCGGTGGAGGAGAACGAGCGGCGGCTGCTGCGTCAGGCTCTCATGGAGTCGCGGGGCAACCGCACGCAGGCCGCCAAGCTTCTGGCCATCAGCCGGCGCACCCTGCATCGCAAGCTGGCCCAGTGGCCCGAGTTGGATGTGACCGACCGCGGCTGAAGCGTAACCATTCAGCACCCACAGTAAACGCGTTTTGCTCCGGCCTGGAGCCGCAGAGCTGCTTGGCGGGAGCGCGGCGGATTCGCTTCGCAGTGGGCGGGAGCTTCGGTGTCTGTTGTAGGTAGGGGGCTTGCACGCGCTTGGCGCACCGCTTCGCCAGCCGGGCCGTTTCTGGTTGCTGCAGCTCGGGCTGTTGGAGGGTGCTGGGGGCTTGGCTGAGGCGGTTTCCCCGTCGCTGGGCCCCGCGTTCCTGCAGAGGCCGGGTTTCCGCTCGCCTCGGCGAAGTTTCCGGGCTGTGCTCCGCACCAACCCGTGTCCGCGATGCTCCGACGTTTCCTCCTCGCCTCCCTTCTGATCGCAATGCCCCTGGCCCTCTGTGCTGGCGATCTCACACTGGCTGGTTCCGACCTCCTGCGCCCGGCCCTGGAGCCGGTGTTGGCCGCGGGCACCGGCTCGGCTGGCCGCCCGTTGCGCTTGCGCCTGGAGGGCAGTCGCCCCGGCCTGCAGGACTTGCGGTCGGGCAAGGCCGATCTTGCCGTGCTCACCTTCGCGCCCAACGAGCCGCTGCCCGACACCGAGTTCAGCCTGGTTCCTCTGGCCTATCAGGTGGTGGTGGTGGCCGTGACGGCCTCCAACCCGATTCGGCAGTTGAGCTACGGGCAACTCGCCGGCCTGTTCGGCGAGAAGGAACAGGGCAATCATCGGCTTTGGGGCGACCTCGGAGCGACGGGAGTTTGGAAGGAAAAATCGGTGACGCTCAACACCGTGGACTCGCCTGGCACTCTCGCCCTGGACTTTTTCCGCTTCACAGTGCTGCGCGTGCCGCAACTCAAGCCCACGATGGTTGTTCATCGCAGCCTCGACGAACTCTCAAGCCGGGTGCGCGGGGACGATACCTGCATCGGGCTATTCCCGAGCCTGCCTAGCGACACGTCTGGAATGCATGTGCTGTTGGTGTCGCGCGACGAGAAGGACGTGGCCTTCGGCCCCACGCCGGAGAATATTCAAAGTGGGGACTATCCGCTGAGGCTGCCCTTCTATATTGTGTTCAAGCCCGAGCGTGCCGCGCAACTCTCCTCTGCGGTGGCGGAGTTGCTTGGCGACACGGTGGCCGCAGAGCTCACGAAGCAGGGCTATGTAGCGGTGTCGGCCAATGCCCGCAGCGAAGCGCTGCGTGGGCTCGGGGCGAAGTGAGTTTTTCTGAGCGGTAGTTCGGAGCTCAGCGGGGTATTTAGCGTCTGAATGTTGCGGGCTCCCCCGGTCGCCTTTCGTGTGCTGCGCCGCCGCGGCAGGCGGTGGAGCACCGTGAGCCGAAGCGACAGAGGCTGAGTACTTCCCCAGCGATGTAGGTCCAAGCGCCCGACTCAACCAGTCGATATTGAGCCGTAAGGAACGCCGAAAGCGCATCGACAGAACTCGGAATTGACCACAGAGGACACGGAGTACACGGAGGGAATTAATGGCTGAGGGCTGAAAACTGAAGGCGGAAACTATTTACCAAAAAGATCGCAGAGAGCGGATAGGGGCGATGCTGCGTCTATTCTCGCGACCCGCTTCTCGCTACTTTCTGACAACTGGTAACCGCAGAGAACGCATCGCGCGTTCGGATCTCACCACAGAGGACACGGAGGGCACGGAGAAATGAGGAAGACGGAAATATTGTACGGTGCTCGCATTCTCGCTCCTCGCTTCTTTCAGCAGAAGTTTACCGCAGAGAACGCACAGATCGCAAAGAACGGATTCTCAGCCCCGGCCTACTCACTACTCACTACTCGCTACCGGCTACTCGCTACTTTCCGCCACAGAGCGCCGGTGGAGAGGTTGAAGTTGTAATTTCAAGTCGCGATCAGGAGGCGGCTAATGCCGAGTCCGCGTAGGAGCGTGCTTGCACGCGATAGGGGC